>NZ_JAWIRU010000042.1:0-564 GCF_036320025.1 Stenotrophomonas sp. SMYL86 | reverse complement strand
TTAGCGCTGTGGAACCACCCGATCCCATCCCGAACTCGGAAGTGAAACGCAGCTGCGCCGATGGTAGTGTGGCTCAAGCCATGCGAGAGTAGGTCATCGCCAGGGTTTACACCCAAAACCCCGCTGCATGCGCAGCGGGGTTTTCCTTTTTTTGCAGGCACCCGGTTTCGACCTGGACTTGCGGCAACAACTTCACGAAGAGCTTCAAGTTCCTCAAACAAGTTGTTGACAAAGCTGAAAGGCCTGCCATAATAGGCGGCTCGCAACGACGAAAGACCCTCGGGTCCAACGACGAAGCGGCATCGGCAACAACGTCCACTCCGGTGAGGCGGCCTTGAAAAAAGGTGTTGACGAAGCGGAAAAGCCGGCTATAATGGGCGGCTCGCTACGAAGGAAACTTCGCAGCACACGGGAACGGCGCTGAGGCCACTTCCCCAGATCTTTGAAAGTATGCGCAGGTATCTTGTGAAGGCGCCTGCAGGAAGGATGATTGTCCATCTTGCAGACGTTTGATCAAGCAACTATTAATTGTTTTAAAGCAAGCGATACGTTGCCAGAATCAAT
>NZ_JAWIRU010000041.1:0-587 GCF_036320025.1 Stenotrophomonas sp. SMYL86 | reverse complement strand
GGACTCGAACCAACGACCCCCTGATTAACAGTCAAGTGCTCTAACCGGCTGAGCTATTCGGGCAGACGACTAGTATAACCACTCTTCACGCGCGATGGTAGGGGTGATTGGCAATCATTGCGGCAGCCCGATACAGCTGCTCGGCCACCACCAGGCGCACCAGCATGTGCGGCAGCGTCAGCGGGCCGATCGACCACTTCTCATCGGCCAGCGCGGACACCTCCGGCGAATGCCCTTCCGGGCCACCGATCAGGAACGCCAGGTCCCTTCCCTGCCCGCGCCAGTGTTCCAGGCGCTGTGCCAGCTGTTCGGAACTCAGCTGTCGCCCTGGCACATCCAGCGCCACTACATAGGCATTCTTCGGCAGCGCAGCGATCACCCGCTTGCCTTCATCTTCGGTGGCGCGGCGCGGATCGCGCCCCTTGCCACGCAGGCCGGGCTCGATTTCCACCAGCTCGAACGGCAGCCAGTGCGACAGCCGCTTCTGGTACTCGGCGAAGCCCTGCGCCACCCAGCTGGGGGCGCGTTCACCGGTGGCGATCAGGCGGGCTTTCATCAACGGTCCTCCAAAACGTCGACGGCGCCAT
>NZ_JAWIRU010000040.1:0-730 GCF_036320025.1 Stenotrophomonas sp. SMYL86 | reverse complement strand
CCGCCCCCGCGCCGCTGGCAGTCAACTGAAAGCCCATCGACACAGCATTCCTCCTTCTGGAGAACACCATGAAAGACCTGCTCAACCTCTTCAACCAGCAGCGCCAGACGCTGGACTTCGACGCGATCAAGATCGCGCTGGCCTCGCCGGACCTGATCCGTTCGTGGTCCTTCGGCGAAGTGAAGAAGCCGGAAACCATCAACTACCGTACCTTCAAGCCGGAACGCGACGGCCTGTTCTGCGCCGCCATCTTCGGCCCGGTGAAGGACTACGAGTGCCTGTGCGGCAAGTACAAGCGCATGAAGCACCGCGGCGTGGTCTGCGAAAAGTGCGGCACCGAAGTGACCCTGGCCAAGGTGCGCCGTGAGCGCATGGGCCACATCGACCTGGCCTCGCCGGTCGCGCACATCTGGTTCCTGAAGTCGCTGCCGTCGCGCATCGGCCTGATGCTGGACATGACCCTGCGCGACATCGAGCGCGTGCTGTACTTCGAAGCCTACGTGGTGACCGAGCCGGGCCTGACCGCCCTGGAACGCCGCCAGCTGCTGACCGAAGAACAGTACCTGCAGGCCCGCCAGGAGCACGGTGACGACTTCGACGCCGCGATGGGCGCCGAGGCCGTGTACGAACTGCTGCGCACGATCGACCTGCAGTCGGAAATGACCCGCCTGCGCGAGGAAATCGCCGCTACCGGTTCGGAAACCAAGCTCAAGCGCCTCACCAAGCGCAT
>NZ_JAWIRU010000039.1:0-941 GCF_036320025.1 Stenotrophomonas sp. SMYL86 | reverse complement strand
TACGAATCCCCGGTCCGTCACTACGCCCACGTCGATTGCCCGGGCCACGCTGACTACGTCAAGAACATGATCACCGGTGCCGCCCAGATGGACGGCGCGATCCTGGTGTGCTCGGCCGCTGACGGCCCGATGCCGCAGACCCGCGAGCACATCCTGCTGTCGCGTCAGGTCGGCGTGCCGTACATCGTCGTGTTCCTGAACAAGGCCGACATGGTTGACGACGCCGAGCTGCTCGAGCTGGTCGAGATGGAAGTGCGTGAGCTGCTGAGCAAGTACGACTTCCCGGGCGACGACACTCCGATCATCGCCGGTTCGGCCCGTCTGGCGCTGGAAGGCGACCAGAGCGACATCGGCGTGCCGGCCATCCTGAAGCTGGTCGACGCCCTGGACAGCTGGATTCCGGAGCCGGAGCGTGCGATCGACAAGCCGTTCCTGATGCCGGTGGAAGACGTGTTCTCGATCTCGGGCCGCGGCACCGTGGTGACCGGTCGTATCGAGCGCGGCGTGATCAAGGTTGGCGACGAAATCGAAATCGTCGGCATCCGTCCGGTGCAGAAGACCACCGTGACCGGCGTTGAAATGTTCCGCAAGCTGCTGGACCAGGGTCAGGCAGGCGACAACGCTGGCCTGCTGCTGCGCGGCACCAAGCGTGACGACGTCGAGCGTGGCCAGGTTCTGGCCAAGCCGGGTTCGATCAAGCCGCACACCAAGTTCGAAGGCGAAGTCTACGTCCTGTCGAAGGACGAGGGCGGCCGTCACACCCCGTTCTTCAACGGCTACCGTCCGCAGTTCTACTTCCGCACCACCGACATCACCGGCGCAGCTGCTCTGCCGGAAGGCGTCGAAATGGTGATGCCGGGTGACAACGTCAAGATGGTCGTCACCCTGATCAACCCGGTGGCAATGGACGAAGGCCTGCGCTTCGCCATCCGCGAAGGCGG
>NZ_JAWIRU010000038.1:0-1395 GCF_036320025.1 Stenotrophomonas sp. SMYL86 | reverse complement strand
CCGTGCCGGCCTTTGGCCGGCACACCCCTTTGTAGAGTCGAGCCATGCTCGACTGCAGAAAACACCAAGGTAGCGCCGGGCCATGCCCGGCGTTTTGACCCGAGAAGACAAGGAAACACCCATGGCCGACAAGCCCAAGCAGATGCTGCTCGATCCCGGTTTTGAACTGACCCTGCGCCCGATGCGCTACCCGCAGTTCTATGACATGTACCGGAACGCGATCAAGAACACCTGGACGGTGGAAGAGATCAACTTCCAGATCGACATCACCGATCTGCACAGCAAGATGTCGCCGGGTGAGCGCCATCTGATCCACCGCCTGGTCGCGTTCTTTGCCACCGGCGACTCGATCGTGTCCAACAACCTGGTGCTGAACCTGTACCAGCACTTGAACGCGCCCGAAGCGCGCATGTACCTGTCGCGCCAGCTGTACGAAGAAGCGCTGCACGTGCAGTTCTACCTGACCCTGCTCGACAACTACCTGCCGGATCCGGAAGAGCGCGTCAAAGCCTTCGCCGCGGTGGAGAACATCGACTCGATCAAGAAGAAGGCCGACTTCTGCTTCAAGTGGATCGACTCGATCCAGGACCTGAAGCGCATCGAGACCCGTGCCGAGCGCCGCCAGTTCCTGCTCAACCAGATCTGCTTCGCTGCGTGCATCGAAGGCCTGTTCTTCTTTGCTGCCTTCGCCTACGTGTACTACTTCCGTTCGCGCGGCCTGCTGCCGGGCCTGGCCTCAGGCACCAACTGGGTGTTCCGCGACGAGAGCGCGCACATGGAGTTCGCGTTCGAGTCGGTGCGCGTGGTGCGTGAGGAAGAACCGGACCTGTTCGACGACGAGATGAAGCAGCAGGTCTACGACATGCTGGCCGAAGCCATCGAATGCGAAGTGCAGTTCGCCGAGGACGTGTTGTCCGGCGGCGTGGCCGGCATCTCGACCCGCGACATGCGCCAGTACCTGCAGCACTGTGCCGACCAGCACTTCGCCAAGCTGGGCATGGAAAAGAAGTACAACGTGCGCAACCCGCTGCCGTTCATGGAGCTGCAGGACGTGCAGGAGCTGACCAACTTCTTCGAACGCCGCGTCTCGGCCTACCAGGTCGGCGTGCAGGGCGAAGTCGCCTTCGACATGAACTTCTGATCGAACCGGTCAGTTCTGTCGCAACAAGAAACCCCGGCCAGCGCCGGGGTTTCTTGTTGGTAGCGCCGGGCCATGTCCGGCGGAGCCTGCCTGGTGCTACCGGCCGTCATGCTGCACGCGGGCCTTTGTAGAGTCGAGCTTGCTCGACTGCCGTTCGCGCAAAGCGGTCGAGCATCTTGTATGTTCCTCCCGGCTTGTATGTTCCTCCCGGCTCCTACGAGGTATGTAGGAGCCAGGGTGGAGGGACCGTCAAG
>NZ_JAWIRU010000037.1:0-1479 GCF_036320025.1 Stenotrophomonas sp. SMYL86 | reverse complement strand
GTGCACGAGGAGAGCAAGGTACGGGTGACCGCCTGCCAGTACCTCGGTTCGCAGCCGTGGCCGTTCCCGGGCGCGCTGATGATCGGTTTCCGTGCACAGGCGCAGGATGACCTGCCGACCGTGGATGGCGAGCTGGAAGATGCGCGCTGGTTCAGTGCCGACGAGGTCGGCGCGGCACTGGCACGCGATGTGGAGGACGATGGCCAGGGCATCCGCCTGTCGCCGCCGATCTCGATTTCGCGCGGCCTGATCGAACACTGGTACCGGCAGCAGAAGGGCTGAGCGGGGCTGACGGTGGCGCCTGTATTGCCGCCACCTGAACACGGCCCGGGTTACAGTCCGGGTTCACCGCTGAGGGCGCCGCTGCGACAGGTAAGGTAGCGACGCCGAGCGTTCTGTTTCGTAGGGAGACCTGCCATGTTCACCACTCTGGCCGCCGTGCTCGTGGCACTGGCCCTGGGCCATGTTGCCCCGGCCGCTGCCGCCTCGCTGCGCCGTTTCGACGGCTTCCGGCGTTGGCTGGGCTGGCTGGACGCGCGCGGTGGCAAGGCCTGGCAGGGGCCGGCAGGCGTTGCCCTGGCACTGCTGCCGCCGCTGCTGCTGATGGCGCTGCTGGCGTGGTTGCTGCGTGGGGTGCTGTTCGGCCTGCCGTCGCTGCTGCTGGGCGTGGCGGTGCTGGCGTGGTGCTGGGGCCCGCGCGATCTGGACCGCGATATCGAAGCGATCATCGATGCCGATGACGCGGCGACGCGCCAGGCCGCGGTGCGCAACCTGCAGGCGGCCGGTGGCAGCCTGCGCGAGGACATTCCGTCACTGGTCGAGGCGACCGTACTCAACGCGCTGCGGCGCTGGTTCGCGGTGCTGTTCTGGTTCCTGCTGCTGGGCCCGGCCGGTGCGCTGGGTTACCGGCTGCTGGCGCTGATGGCGGAGAGCCCGATGCGTGCACGCGTGCCGGTGGAGCCGCTGGCGCTGGCGCAGCGCCTGCTGGGCTGGATCGAGTGGCCGGTGGCACAGCTGATGGCGTTTTCGATGGCGCTGGTGGGCAACTTCGATACGGCGTGGAAGGCCTGGCGCCAGGCCCATGGCGAACGCCTGGCGGGCGGCATCGGTTTCCTCGGCGCGGTGGCGCGGGCCAGCGTCAATGCCGAGCTGCGCGAGGATGCGCACGATTACACCGAGGCGGGGCTGTTGCCGGTGTGGCAGCGGTTGCCGGACCTGCGGGATGCGATGAGCCTGGTGTGGCGGATGCTGCTGCTGTGGCTGGCGATCCTCGCCCTGCTGGTGATTGCAGGCTGGGTGACGTAGTTGCTTTGCAGGGCTTGCAGCCCTGCACCTGCAGAAGCAACAGCAACAGCAACAGCAACAGCAACGGCAGGATTGCTGCGGGTTGGCGGGGTGGGTCGGATGGCGGGGGACGCCGTGAATCCGTCCGTGGAGGCTTGGTCGCCGCATCCATGCGGCTCACACCCCCGCCATCCG
>NZ_JAWIRU010000036.1:0-5903 GCF_036320025.1 Stenotrophomonas sp. SMYL86 | reverse complement strand
GCAACCGGACCCCCCCGCCATCACACGGATAGCTTGCCTTTGACGTTGACGTTGCCGTCGATTCGGCAGGTGCAGGGCGCAGCCCTGCCGGTCACCCCAACTGAACCCGCCGCCCTTCGCGCGCGCTACAGGGACGTATTTACGGCGTCCCCCGCAACCGGACCCCCCCGCCATCACACGGATAGCTTGCCTTTGACGTTGACGTTGCCGTCGATTCGGCAGGTGCAGGGCGCAGCCCTGCCGGTCACCCCAACTGAACCCGCCGCCCTTCGCGCGCGCTGTCCATGCCGGCCTGCAGCAACCGCATCAGCTGCAGTGCCTGCACCGGGCTGACCGTCGGCTCGCCATCGCCGTGCATCGCCGCCGCGAACTGCGAATACAGCCGCCGGTAGTCGCCCGGCAGGTTGTCCACGGTACTGCGCTGCACATTGTCCTCAGCATCGCAGCGCACCAGCTCGCCGTGCCGTGGGTCGATGCCCCAGCCTGGCGCCCCTGGCGCAACACCGCGCCGCAGCTGTGCCTCCTGCACGTCCAGCCCATGCTTGATCCAGCTGCCACGGCTGCCATGCACACTGAAGTGCGGCGTGGGGGCTGCAACCAGCGAACCGGCATGCACGATCGCGCGATGCCGCGGGTAGTGCAGTACCGCGTGGAAGTAATCGATGCCGCTGCCACCTTCGCGCTGCACGGCCAGATCGGCATCGATGGCCTCGGGCCAGCCGAACAGCACCAGCATCTGGTCCAGCAGGTGCGGGCCGAGGTCGTACCACAGGCCACTACCCGGCCCGTCCTGCTCGCGCCAGCGGTCGCGCACCTGCGGCCGGTAGCGGTCGAAGTGCGCATGGCACTCGGCCACGTCACCGAGCGCGCCTTCGGCCAGCAGCGCCTGCAGGGTGAGGAAGTCGGCATCGAAGCGCCGGTTCTGGAACACGGTCGCGATGCGTCCGGCATCACGTGCCGCAGCCAGCACCGCTTCGGCTTCAGCGACATCCAGCGCGAACGGCTTGTCGACCAGCACATGCTTGCCCGCGGCCAACGCCGCGATCGCCAGCGGTGCGTGTTGTGCGTTCGGAGTGGCGATCACCACCGCGTCCACCGCCGGGTCGTCGAACACCTCCTGCGGCGTGGCGCGCACGTGCATGTCGCTGAACGCGCGCAGCAACGTGTCGCGCTGCGAACTGACGATGCTGTGCAGCACCAGCCCGGGCGTGTGCTGGATCAGCGGCGCATGGAAGACGCGGCCGGCGAGGCCGTAGCCGATCAGGGCCAGTTGCAGGTCGGGGCGCATGAGACGGCTCCGGCAATGGGGAAGGGCAGGGTAAACGACACCTGCGTACAGGCCAAAACTGAACCGTTGCCGTTGGAATCGCCTCGATTCACAGCGGCATGACCGCAACGCCACGCCTGCTCTACGGAGGCTTGTCCAGACTGGCAGCACATCCCGAAGGAGTACGACACGATGAGCAATACCACCCGCACGCTGATTGCTTCCGCCCTGACCCTGGGCCTGGCGCTGTCCTCCTCGGCTGCATTCGCCAAGGACCCGGCCGCGAAGAGCCCGCCGACCAGCACCCATCCGGCAACCCATGCTGATCGCCATGACTCCAACGAGCCGGTGACCGATACCTGGATCACCACCAAGGTGAAGGCCGATCTGCTGGCCAGCAGCAACGTTCCGGGCACTGAAATCAAGGTGGAAACCGTGAACGGCGTGGTCAGCCTGAGTGGTGCCGTGGCCACCCAGGCCGAGAAGGACAAGGCGGTCACCACCGCCAAGGGCATCAAGGGCGTGACCCGCGTCGATGCCGCTGCATTGAAGGTCAGCGCTGCTGCCAAGCGCTGACCCCGGAGGGCGCCCCGCATGGGGCGCCCGCTGCCTGGGTAGAGTCGAGCTTGCTCGACTGCCCTTTGGGTTGCAGCCGAGCGTGGGCTCGGCTTTACAGCACCGGATTCCGAACCCGTTCAGCCAACCAGGCTGGAAACTCCAGAGTTGTGACCGCCTGCGCTATATTGCCCGTTCCGCCGCAGCCGGGCCGGTATCGGCCTACGCTCCGCGGCTGTGCTGACGAGGAACTATGGCGCTGGTTTTCAGTGATGACATCTGGGACCGTTGGCGGTTGCCGGCCCTGGCGCTGGCCGCCGCCGCGATCATCGTGGTGCCGTGGTTGACCCTGCGCCAACTGCAGCAGGACAGCGAAGATGCGATGGCCTGGGTCAATCATACCCAAGCCGTGGGTGTGGCCCTGCAGCAGCTGCAGGCCGATGTACGCGATGTCGAATCGGCTGCGCTGACCCTGTCCAAGGGTGTGGATGCGCCTGGACTGCGCGAGCGCATGGCCAAAGCCAATGATCTTCCCGGTCGCCTGGCTGAACTGGGCCGGATGACCCGCGACAATCCTGAGCAGCTGATCCGCATCGGCCGTATCGAGTCGATGCTGGAAGGGCGCATGGCGCTTGCCCGCGAACTGGCAAAGTCCGAACCCAACAGTGATCAGCGCGAGCTGGTGCAGGACCTGAGCACGCGCTATCCGATCCGTGGCCTGGTGGAGGAACTGCAGGCGAGCGAGCAGAAGCTGCTGACACAGCGCGCCGAGCAGGCCGCACGCCAGCGCAAGCAGACCGAGCTGGTGTCGTGGAGTTCGCTGGTGATCCAGCTGGCGCTGCTTGGCCTGGTGCTGTGGCTGCTGCAGCGGCAGATCGGTCGCCGCCTGCATGCCGAACGACAGTCGCTGCGTTCGGCCGCGCGTGCAGCCTCGGTGCTGCAGACCGTGCGTGAGCCGATCGTGCTGCTCGACCGCGACCTGCGTGTGCAGCTGCACAACCCTGCCTTCGCCGAGCTGTACGGGCTGCAGGATGAACGCGCCGATGGCCTGTTGCTGGACACTGTCGGCGACGGTGCATGGAAAGACCCCGTGATGCGCCAGCGACTGTCCGATGTGCTGTTGCGCGGCCGCGAACTGTGGGACTTCGAGCATGAACAGCGCGCCGCCGATGGCATGGTGCGCTACATGCTGCTCAACGCGCGGCGCATGCCGCTGCCGGATACCGACGACGAAGTGGTGTTGCTCACGGTCAGCGACGTCACCGTGCAGCGTGCCGTGCAACTGCGGGTGGAGGAACTGAACCGCCAGCTGGAAGGCAAGGTTGCGCAGGTGTCCGAGGTCAACAGGGAACTGGAAGCCTTCAGCTACTCGGTGTCGCACGACCTGCGTGCACCACTGCGCCACGTGGCCGGTTTCTCCGACAAGCTGTCGCGCCATCTGGGCGACGCCGCCGATGACAAGAGCCGCCATTACCTGGAGGTGATCTCCAGTTCGGCGCGGCGCATGGCGGCACTGATCGACGACCTGCTGGTCTACTCGCGGCTGGGCCGCGCGGCAATGCGCCAGCAGGCGGTGGACATGCAGTCGCTGGTGGCCGATACCCGCGCCATGCTCGATTCCAACCTGCAGGCCGAGGCCGAGAACAGCGGCCATGCGCACCACGTGGAGTGGAGCATCGCGCCGCTGCCGATCGTGGTGGGCGATGAGAACATGATCCGCCAGGTCTGGCTGAACCTGCTCGGCAACGCGGTGAAGTACTCGGGCAACCGCGAACCAGCGAAGATCCGCGTGGACTACCAGCCACAGCCTGACGGCGGTCATCAGTTCACGGTCAGCGACAATGGTGCAGGCTTTGACATGGCCTACGCCGGCAAGCTGTTTGGTGTCTTCCAGCGCCTGCACAAGGCCAGCGACTACCCGGGTACCGGCATTGGCCTGGCCAGCGTGCGCCGCGTGCTCACCCGTCATGGCGGCCGTATCTGGGCCGAGGCCGAACCGGACGTCGGCGCCACCTTCCACTTCTACCTGCCTCCCGCGATCGATGCGGACAAACAAGGGCCTTCTGCATGACCACTCTGCGCACCATTCTTCTCGCCGAAGACAGCCCGGCTGATGCCGAAATGGCGATCGACGCCCTGGAAGAGGCGCGTCTGGCCAACCCCATCGTGCACGTCGAGGATGGCGTGGAAGTGATGGACTACCTGTTGCGCCGTGGTGCCTTCGCCAACCGCGAGGAAGGCCTGCCGGCGGTGCTGCTGCTGGACATCAAGATGCCGCGCATGGATGGCCTGGAGGTGCTGCGGCAGATCCGCGAGCACGAAGAGCTCAAGCGCCTGCCGGTGGTGATCCTGTCGTCCTCGCGCGAGGAAAGCGACCTGGCCCGCAGCTGGGACATGGGCGTGAACGCCTATGTGGTCAAGCCGGTGGACGTGGACCAGTTCTTCGGCGCGGTGCAGACCCTGGGCAAGTTCTGGGCGTTGATCAACCAGGCACCGGAACTCGAGTGAGCCCATGCCCCTGACCGGTCCCGCCCTGGGGGCGCTGCGCATCCTGCTGGTGGAGGACTCACCGGAAGATGCCGAGCTGATGTCCGAACAGATGCTCGACGCGGGCCTGGAGGCCCGTTTCGAGCGCGTCGAAAGCGAGGCCGAGCTGCGCCAGGCACTGGTCGCGTTCCAGCCGGACATCGTGCTGTCCGACCTGAGCATGCCGGGGTTCTCCGGTGATGACGCGCTGCGCATCGTGCGCGAGACCTCACCGGAAGTGCCCTTCATCTTCGTCTCCGGCACCATGGGTGAGGAGAATGCGGTGGCGGCGCTGCAGAAGGGCGCCAACGATTACATCATCAAGCACCTGCCGGCGCGCCTGCCGTCGGCGGTGGCGCGTGCGATCCGCGATGCACGCAGCGCCATAGAGCGCGCGCGGGTGGAAACCGAACTCATGCGCGCGCAGCGCCTGGAAAGCCTGTCGCTGCTTGCCGCCGGCCTCAGCCACGACCTGCGCAACATCCTGCAGCCGCTGCTGATCATGCCGGACCTGCTGAAGGCGCGCACCGAGGATCCGCAGCTGCACCACCTGGCCGAAGTCATTGCCGAGTGCGGCCGCCGTGGCCACGAGATGGCCGAATCGATGCTGTCGTTCGTGCGCGGCTCGCGCAAGCCGAGCGAGCGCATCGAGATCGATGGCCTGTTCGATGCGGTGGCGCTGCTGTTGCGCAGCAACGTGCCCGATGCGGTGCGCCTGGAGTTGCAGGTGCAGGACGAAGGCCTGGTGGTCGACGCCAACTACACCGAACTGCAGCAGGTGATGCTGAACCTGGCGCTCAACGCGATCCAGGCGATGCCCAACGGCGGGCGCCTGAGCCTGACTGCCAGCCATGCCGGCCAGCGCGATGGCGTGGACTGGATGCAGATCTGCGTGGCCGATGAAGGCATCGGCATGGATGCGGACACGCTGTCACACTTGTTCAATCCGTTCTTCACCACCAAGGCCGATGGCACCGGCCTGGGGCTGATTTCCTGCAAGCGCATCGTTGAAGGCGCCGGTGGCAGCATCCACGTCAACAGCCAGCCGGGGCAGGGCACCTGCTTCGAACTGCGCCTGCCGATGCATGAGGCCATCGATGGCAGCGAGCCGATCGAGCAGCTGGTGGCGCTGGGCAGTGGCCAGTCGATCCTGGTGGTTGACGGCGAAGCCACGCGCCTGTCGCTGCTCGGCAACGCGCTGTCCAGCCAGGGTTACCAGTTGCAGCTGGCCTCCGATGGCCCGGCGGCGTTGCGCTGGATGCAGCAGGAGGCGTTGCCGGCGCTGGTGATTGCCGATGCCGGCTCCAAACTGCTGCCGGCCAGCCAGCTGCTGGGCGAGATGGCCACGCTTGGCTACCGCGGTCCGGCGCTGGTGCTGGAGGACCCGTCGGTGCCAGTCGCGGCGGACGCGTTCCCGGCCGGTGTGGAGGTGCATGTGTTGCACAAGCCGCTGCAGATGCAGCAGGTCTTCCGCGCGGTGGCCGAAGCGCTGGGCTGATGCCCGGTAGTGCCGGCCGCTGGCCGGCATCGCCGTGCGATGGGATCACTGCGGTTG
>NZ_JAWIRU010000035.1:0-15538 GCF_036320025.1 Stenotrophomonas sp. SMYL86 | reverse complement strand
CCTTGGCAATGCCACCGAAGTTCATGAGGTTGCCGGCCAGCGGCCGGCACTACCGGAACACTACGCGCTGTTGCGCCAGGCGATGCCCGGCGGACGGGAACGCGCGGATTACGGCCCCGGCGGCAGGCGCACTTCGAAACGGGCGCCGCCCAGTTCCTCGGAGCGGCCTACAGCCAGTTCACCGCGATAATCCTTGATCAGGTCCTGCACGATCGACAGGCCGATGCCGTGGCCCTGCACGCGCTCGTCGCCACGCACGCCACGCTGCAACACCTTGCCGATGTCGTCCGGGGCGATGCCCGGGCCATCGTCGTCCACCGCCAGCAGCAGGCCGGCGCGGCGCGCGTTCGGTGCCGGCAGCGGCTGCGCGGTCAGCAGCACGCGGCGGTTGGCCCACTTGAAGGCGTTTTCCAGCAGGTTGCCGAGCAGTTCCTGCAGGTCACCCGGTTCGCCATGGAAGCGCGCGGCCGGGTCGATGTCGAACTCGCACAGCACGCCCTTCGAGGCGTAGACCTTTTCCAGGCCACGCACGATTTCCTCGGCGTTGGATTCGATCGGCAGCGGCGCGGAGAACAGCTTGTGGCCCGACGACGCAGCACGTGCCAGCTGATAGGAGACCAGGTTGTTCATGCGCTGCAGCTGCACGTCCAGCTCCTCGCGCAGCGCGCCATCGCCCGCGCCACTGTCCATCTGCGTGCGCAGCACCGCAATGGGCGTCTTCAGGCTGTGTGCCAGATCGGCCAGGGTGTTGCGCTGGCGCTCGAGATTTTCGCGCTCGCTTTCAATGAAGGCGTTGATGCTGTCGGTCAGCGGTTCCAGCTCGCGCGGGTGGCGCTCGCTCATGCGCGCGGTCTCGCCACGCTGCACCTTGGTCAGCTCGGTGATCACGCGGCGCAGCGGGCGCAGGCTCCACTGCAGAATGACGGTCTGCAGCAGCAGCAGGATCAGGCCGATGCCGCCCAGGTAGAACCACACCCGGCCACGGAACACCCGCAGCTGCGCACCCAGCGCGCGCGAGTCTTCCATCACGTAGATGGTGTACGGGAATTCGGTGGCGGGATCGGCGTCGGCGTCCCACACCAGGCCCAGGCCATAGCGGTACACCGAGCCCTGGCTGCCGTCGATCTGGATCATCGGCAGCGGGCCTTCGAACACTTCCTGGCGTGGCGCCAGCAGGCCGCCGCCGACGGTGGGCAGCATCGGGCCTTCGGCGGACATCGAGTTGCCCTTGCCGTGCGGCATCACCACTTGCAGGTACAGGCCACTGCCCGGCACGTCGAAGCGCGAATCCGGCGGCTGCTCGCGGATGTACAGCGAGCGGTCGCGGGTGAAGTCGATGCCGGCCGCGTAGGCCGTCGCGTAGTTCTTCAGGCGCTCACGCAGGTTCGCCTTCGCCGTATCGGCGAAGGCGGCGTCGAGCGCGTAACCGGCCAGCGCCAGGAACGCGACCAGGCCCACGGACGCGGCGAGCATCTGGCGCGCCTGCAGTGAGCGCGGCCGCCAGCGTCGGAAGAACCACAGACGGCCGGACATCATGGTATCGCCAGGGTGAGCCGGCTCAGCCCTCGTTGCGCGGGATCGCGAAACGGTAGCCGCGACCGCGCACGGTCTCGATCGGCTTCAGTTCGCCATCCGGGTCCAGCTTCTTGCGCAGGCGGCCGATGAACACTTCCAGCACGTTCGAGTCGCGGTCGAAGTCCTGCTGGTAGATGTGCTCGGTGAGATCGGCCTTCGAGACCAGTTCACCGGCATGCATCATCAGGTACTCCAGCACCTTGTACTCGTAGCTGGTCAGGTCGACATTGCTGCCGGCCACGCTGACGGTCTGGGCGGCGAGATCCAGCGCAACCGGGCCGCATTCCAGCGTCGGCTTGCTCCAGCCAGCGGCGCGGCGCAGCAGCGCGTTGACGCGGGCCAGCAGTTCTTCGACGTGGAACGGCTTGACCAGGTAATCGTCGGCGCCCTGCTTCAGGCCCTCGACCTTGTCCTGCCAGCTCGAACGCGCGGTCAGGATCAGCACCGGGAACTTCTTGCCTTCGTCACGCAGGGCCTTGATCAGCTCCATGCCCGACATCTTGGGCAGGCCGAGGTCGATGATGCCGACATCGAACGGAACTTCGCGCCCCATGTAGAGGCCTTCCTCGCCGTCCTGCGCAGCATCGACGGCAAAGCCTTCGCGCTTGAGCCGGGCTGCCAGGGTCTCACGCAGCGGGGCTTCGTCTTCGACCAGAAGGATACGCATGAACTCTCCCTAGTGTCCTGGGTGTGGCCCGGAGGCCTGTGGGGTACGGGTTGATAGCGACAACTATCCCTGTTCAGGGGTTATCGCCGCGTAGTGATGACATATCCGACCGCGGCGTGCGCGGCTGTGAACGCGACGGCGCGGGGTCGTCCATGTAGCGGACCCGGCCCCGATCGTCCATGTACTTCACCCGGTTGATATCACGACCATCGAACGGCACGCGCTCGGCGCCGAGGATGTGGCCGCCGGTGGTGCGCTGCACGCGGCGCACGGCATCGGACAGCGACCGCTCGTCGCCACGGCCACCGCGCTCGCCCCGCTCCATCATCTCCGCCCGCCCCTGGTCGCCGCGCGGCGGCTGTTGCGCCAGCGCCGAAGACAGCGGCACAGCCGACAGGACCACGCAGGTGGCGAAGGCAATGCGGCGATGGAAGGGAGCGGAAGACATCGATGCGATCCTAGCCGAGCACGGCGATTCGTTCAAAAGTCGTAAATCCGGCGCCGGGTTCGAAACCCAGCGTTTTACAAATCTTTTGCAAATTCTTGGTTTACAGCAGTGAATCCGGTCTGAACTTTTCCGGCCCTGCGCCCGAGTCGTTCAGCTAAGTGAACATTCGGGACGAATCGCCGTCCCTTGTCAAGTCAGGAATGTGACTGCGGTCACGCTGCGGCGCGATCAGCTTCGCGGTCGGTGACCGCCAGGGCCTGTTCGATCAGGCTCCAGCCGGCGCCCAGACGGTGTGCGCCCTCGCTCAGCACCTGGCGGAATGCGCGCCCACCGGGCTGGCCGTGGAAGAGGCCGAGCAGGTGGCGGGTGATGTGCTTCAGCGCCAGGCCTTCGCCCAGCTGCGCCTCGATGTAGGGGCGCATCGCGCGCAGCAGGTCGCCACGGGCCTGCAGCGGGGCGCCGGTGTGCAGCGCCTCCAGCTGATGCAGCAGGTAGGGGTCGTGGTAGGCCGCGCGGCCCAGCATCACGCCATCGACGTGCGCGGCCTGCGCCTGCACCGCCTCGATGCTGGCCAGGCCGCCGTTGATCACCACCGGCAGTGCCGGGCGCTCTTGCTTCAGGCGGTAGGCCCAGTCGTACTTCAGCGGCGGAACCTCGCGGTTCTCCTTCGGCGACAGGCCCTTCAGCCACGCGTTGCGCGCGTGCACTACCACCATCGCCGCTCCGGCGGCGACCTGGCGGTCGACGAAGCTGGCAAACACGTCGTAGTCGTTGTCCTCGTCCACGCCCAGGCGGCACTTCACCGTCACCGGGATATCAACCGCGTCGACCATCGCCGCGACGCATTCGGCCACCAGCGCCGGCTCGCGCATCAGGCAGGCGCCAAAACGCCCGGCCTGCACGCGGTCGGACGGGCAGCCGCAGTTGAGGTTGACCTCGTCATAGCCCCACTCGGCGGCGATGCGCGCGGCCTGCGCCAGCAGCACCGGATCACTGCCACCCAGCTGCAGCGCCAGCGGCTGCTCGCTGCGGTCGAAGCCGAGCAGGCGCTCGCGGTCGCCGTGGATGACCGCGTTGGCGTGCACCATTTCCGTGTACAGGCGCGCGCCAGGCGCCAGCACGCGATGGAACACGCGGCAATGGCGGTCCGTCCAGTCCATCATCGGGGCAACGGACAGGCGCAGGGAATCGGCGTAACGGGCGGTGGCGGACGTCATCGGGGCATTGATCGTGGAGACTGGCATTGCCAGTGAGATCAATAGTTTACACCGGGCGGCTGAATGCGCCCGGTCAGCCGCGCGGCGAGCGCCGGTTGGGCCCGGCTCCCGCTGGCGGCCGGGGCGGGCTGGGCGGTGGCGGCGGACGCTTCCTGCCCTCGGGGAGCTTGGGGTTCGCGTTCTCCATGGATACGACCAACTGGTCCAGTGGTGGGTTGGAACCCTTCCTCAACTTAGCCATCGTCTGTCTCCTGGAGAATCTCGACCCACTGCACATCCACTGCGTGAATCAGTATGCCATCGAGCTGCGGAAGCTCGACCACGGCGGGGCTGGCCACGGGATCCGCTGCTGGATCGGCACCTTCATCGGGTGGATCCGCATCCACCAGCCAGGCCGGCATCTGCATGTAGAACTGTCCCGCAGCGGGGCTGATCGGCCACTCCTTGGGATAGCCGGTCAATCGACGGCCATCCTTCAATTGCAGCACCACGAAGGCAGGACGCGTACCGAGCACGCAGTACCACTCGCTCGGGTGGGATGTCCTCGTGGTGAAGCCTGCACGACGGAGAACCCTGTGGAGGGAATCCTTGTTCGCAGCGAGGGCCAATCCTGCCCCCAACAGTGCGGCGAGGACGAAACCCCATAGCAGGCTGCTGGTCTCGGTCCAGGTCCCCAGCACAAAGCAGCTACCCGCCAGCAGGAGCATCAGTTCGGTGAACTTGACCAGCACCTGGACCGCGAAGGTGAACACCAACGCTTCCACGGTCCGTTCGAACTGCGGCGGCTTGGGATGGGATGTCAGCCCATAGAACACCCATGCAGACAGGAAACCCGGCAGCAGAAAGGTCAGCAGCGTGGTGGCGTTGTTGAAGAGCGAATCCATTCCGGCAGAAGTACTCCGTCGTGAGGATCACAACGGAGCACGATCACAGCGATTCTTCCACCCTGGGTGGGGTTCACAGGCTGAAGATGCAGCAACACCAACAGCGGCCATGGCGTTGCAGTTGCCCCACGAGAGCCGATAGCGTCAATGCGCGCTGCCAGCAGCGCCTTTGCCACCCACCTGCTCAATGAGGGTCTGGCTGGCCGCATTGAGCCCCACCACCGTCACCTCCGCACCGTGCGCGGCCAGCTTTTCCTGCGCCCGCTCCAGCGCGGCCACGGCAGTCAGATCCCACAGGTGGGCATCGCGCAGATCGATCTGCACCTTCGGCGCCACGTGCTGGTAATCGAACGCTGCACCCAGCTGCCCCGCCGAGGCGAAGAACACCTGCCCGCGCACGCGATAGACCTGCGTGTCACCGGCATCGTCGCGCTGCACGTCCAGCATGCGGCCAACCTTGCGCGCGAAGAACAGGGCCGACAGCAGCACACCGCTGAGCACGCCCTTGGCCAGGTCGTGGGTAGCCACGGTGACCACCACGGTCAGCAGCATCACCGCAGAGGAACTGCGCGGATGCGTGCGCAGGTCGCGCAGCGAGCGCCAGCTGAAGGTGCCGATGCTGACCATGATCATCACCGCCACCAGCGCCGCCATCGGGATCTGCCGTACCAGATCGCTGCCGTACACCACCAGCACCAGCAGGAACACGCCAGCCACCAGGCAGGACAGGCGGCAGCGGCCACCGGAGGTCACGTTGATCACCGACTGGCCGATCATCGCGCAACCGGCCATGCCACCGAGGAAGCCGGTGACCGTGTTCGCCACGCCCTGGCCGACACATTCGCGGTTGCGCTCGCTGGGCGTCTCGGTGATGTCCTCGACGATCTGCAGGGTCATCATCGATTCGAGCAGGCCGACCACCGCCAGCGTGGCCGACACCGGCAGCAGGATGCGCAGCGTTTCCCAGGTGAGCGGCACATCGGGAATGAGGAAATGCGGCAGGCTGTCAGGCAACTGGCCCATGTCACCGACGCTGCGTACGTCAACGCCGAAGCCGATCACCACGGCGGTCAGCACCACAATGGCCACCAGCGGTGATGGCACGGCGCGGGTAAAGCGTGGCAGCAGGTAGATGATCGCCAGCGCGGCGGCGCACAGCACATAGACCGTAGGCCCGCGACCGATCAGCTCGGGCATCTGTGCCAGGAAGATCAGGATCGCCAGCGCGTTGACGAAGCCGGTGATGACCGAGCGCGAGACGAAGCGCATCAACGAGCCCAGCTTGAACACGCCGGCCAGCACCTGCAGCAGGCCGGCCAGGATGCTGGCGGCGAACAGGTACTGCAGGCCGTGGTCCTTGACCAGGTCGACCATCACCAGCGCCATCGCACCGGTGGCGGCGGAGATCATGCCGGGGCGGCCGCCAGCAATGGCAGTGATGACGGCAATCGAGAACGCGGCGTACAGGCCAACCTTGGGGTCGACGCCGGCAATGAGCGAGAACGCGATGGCCTCGGGAATCAGGGCCAGGGCGACGACGATGCCGGACAGCAGGTCGCCACGGATGTTGCCGAGCCATTGCTGGCGCAGGGGGTAGGACGTTTGCATGGGAAAGCTCCGCGCACAGGCGGGCGTGGCCGCATGGCGCTGCAGTGGAAAGACACGGGTTCCTGAGCCGGGCGGGCCGGCTGCCGATGTGCGGCAAGGGTCAGGGTGGCGTGATCACTGCTGGGAGGCGTGGGTGCGTGGGAGGGACGCAGTCTACGGGAAGCGACCCCACGGGGGTAGCGCGGATGGCCGGCGAAGGCAGCGAAAGGCAGCGGAGCCTGGCTCCGCTCTACAATTGAACCATGGCCGCCAACCGCCCGCAGTTCTTCGACCCCGCCACCGAACAGGGCGTGCTGCGCCTGTCGATCGCCGCCTCGCTGCTGCTGGCCGCCGCCGCAGTGGTGTTCGGCCTGCTGGCCAATTCCTCGCTGATCATCTTCGACGGCATCTACGGCCTGATCGACGTGGTGATGACCTGGCTGTCGCTGCTGGTGGCGCGCCTGATCGCGCTGTCCACACAGACCGATGCGCTGCAATCGCGGCTCAACCAGCGCTTCACCATGGGCTTCTGGCACCTGGAGCCGATCGTGCTGGGGGTGAGCGGCACACTGATGATCGGTGCGGCGCTGTATGCGCTGGTCAATGCGGTGGACGCGTTGATGTCCGGGGGCCGCCATATCGCGCTCGGCCCGGCCATCGCCTTCGCCGGGCTGTCGATCGTGGGCGAAGGCGCACTGGCCTGGTTCATCCTGCGCGCCAACCGTCGCATCGGCTCGGAGTTCATCGCATTGGACGCGAAGAACTGGGTGATCGCGGCCAGCATGTCGGCCTGCTACCTGCTGGCTTTCCTCGGCGGCGTACTGGTGCAGGGCACGTCGCTGGCGTGGGTCGGGCCGTACATCGACCCGGCCATCCTCGCCTTCGTCTGCGTGCTGGTGATGATCGCCCCGCTCGGCACGGTGCGCCGGGCGCTGGCCGGCATCCTGCTGGTCACCCCGCCGGAACTGCAGGCCCATGTGGATGCAGTGGCACGCGGGATCGTGGCCAAGCACGGCTTCGTCGAGCACCGCAGCTACGTGGCCCAGGTGGGGCGTGGCGAGCAGATCGAGCTGTTCTTCGTGGTACCGGAAAACGACCCGCCGCGGCCCCTGGTGGAATGGGACCAGCTGCGCGACGAGATCGGCGATGCACTGGGCGAGGCCTCGCCGGACCGCTGGCTGACCATCATGTTCACCACCGACCGCGAATGGACGATCTAGGCTGGCAGGACGATCGATCAAATTTTTCGTACGCATTGCAACCCAACGTACGCGGAAACCGGGCAAAGTAGGCTCCAACGCAACACCCACCCACCGACCAGGAGCATCCCGATGTCCATCGAAAAGGTTCTGTACACCGCCCAGGCCACCTCCACCGGCGGCCGTGAAGGCCGTTCCGTCTCCTCCGACAACGTGCTGGATATCCAGCTGTCGACCCCGCGCGAGCTGGGCGGCGCCGGCGGCCCGGGCACCAACCCGGAACAGCTGTTCGCGGCCGGCTACTCGGCCTGCTTCCTGGGCGCGCTGAAGTTCGTGGCTGGCCAGGCCAAGGTCGCGCTGCCGGCCGACACCACCGTGACCGGCAAGGTCGGCATCGGCCAGATCCCGACCGGTTTCGGCATCGAAGCCGAGCTGACCATCAGCGCTCCGGGCGTGCCGCGCGAGCAGCTGGAAGAGCTGGTGCAGAAGGCGCACATCGTGTGCCCGTACTCGAATGCCACGCGCGGCAACATCGACGTGACGCTGGTCGTTGCCTGATGGGGAGATGCCGGCCAGCGGCCGGCACTACCCGCGCCAGAGCAAAAAAATGGGCGGATGCCGGTCGAAACCGAACATCCGCCCATCCCACCTTCGTTGTCCCGCACGGGGGCATGAGGTTGCCGGCCAGCGGCCGGCACTACCAGGTCACTTCTCGCTCGTGATGAGCTGCACGACGCTGGAGAAGTCCAGCTTGCCGCGGCCGGCCTGGTGGTTCATCGAGTACAGGTTGCGGGCCACTTCGCCCAGCGGGATCGAGGCGCCGACACTCATCGCCGCTTCCACCGCCAGGCCCATGTCCTTCAGCATCAGGTCACTGCCGAAGCCGCCGCTGTAGCCGCGCGAGGCCGGGGCGTTTTCCAGCACGCCCGGCCACGGGTTGCACACTTCAGTGGCCCAGCTGCGGCCGGTGCTGACCGCCATCATCTGCGACAGCACCTTCGGGTCCAGCCCATGCGCCACGCCGAGGGCGATGGCTTCGCCGGTGACCGCCATGATCACGCCCAGCGCCATGTTGTTGCACAGCTTGGCCACCTGGCCGGCACCACTGGCGCCGACATGGAAGATGTTCTTGCCCATCGCCTGCAGCACCGGGCGAGCGCGCTCCAGCGCATCCTCCTCGCCACCGACGATGAAGGTCAGGGTGCCGGCCTGGGCACCGGCGGTACCGCCGGATACCGGCGCGTCGATCATCTGCAGGCCACGTGCGGCAGCGGCTTCGGAGACCTTGCGGGCGCTGGCCGGGGCGATCGTGCTGCAGTCGATGACCAGCGCACCGGCCGGGATCGCGCCGAGGATGCCGTCGTCGCCCAGGTACACGCCTTCGACGTGGCGGCTGGCCGGCAGCATCGAGATCACCACCTCGGCATCGGCCAGGGTTTCGCGCGCCGACGCGGCCGCGCTGGCACCGGCATCGACGGCGGCCTGCACCGCGGCCGGGACCAGATCGAACACGCGCACGGTATGGCCGTTCTTGACCAGATTGGCGGCCATCGGGCCACCCATGTTGCCCAACCCGATGAATGCAATGCGGCTCATGCAAGGCTCCTTTCAACAAGGGGAGTGCCCAGGTCGGCCAGCGGATGCGCGGCATCGGCCCAGGGGGAAGCGAAGAACGTGTCGGCCCACGCGCCGGTGGCCTCGGCCAGGGTGGCCGGGTTCCACTGCGGATTGCGGTCCTTGTCGATCAGCAGCGCGCGGATGCCTTCGGCGAAATCACCGTGGGCGGCGCAATGCAGGGCGACGATGTACTCCAGGCGGTAGATCGCGGCCAGGTCCTGACCGGCACTGCGGCGCTGCAGTTCGTACGACAGCCGTGCCGAACCGGGTGCACCGGCGGCGAGGGTCTTCTGTGCGGCCTGCAGCCAGGCATCGTCGGTCTGCAGACCGGCAATGCGCGCAATGATGGCCTGCAGGTCATCGCCTTCGCACAACGCATCAACCTGCGCCGCATTGGCCAGCAGCGGGCCGGTGGCGGCGTCACTGGCATGCGACTGCAGCAGATGGCTGAGCCGTTCGTGGTTGTGTGCGGCGTTGCTGGACCACGCGACCTGCAGCAGCGCGTCGAACACCGCGCTGCGGCGTTCTTCGGCCACGTGCACATCGGCCAGGCCGGCGTAGATGGCGTCGCCCGGATTGAGCAGCGCGCCGGTCAGCGCCAGGAACAGGCCGCTCTTGCCGGGTACACGCGGCAGCAGCCAGCTGCCACCCACATCCGGGAACAGACCGACGGTGATTTCCGGGAAGGCCAGCTTGGAGCGCTCGCTGACCACGCGGTGGCTGGCACCGGACATCAGGCCGATGCCGCCGCCCATGACGATGCCGTGGCCCCAGCACAGGATCGGCTTGGCGTAGGTGTGGATGAGGTAATCGACGCGGTACTCAACGTCGAAGAACTCAGCGGCGTAGTCGTTCTCGCGGATGTCGCTGCGGCCGGCCTCGCGGAAGGCGGCCATGCTCTTGTACAGGCTGTGCAGGTCTCCGCCGGCGCAGAACGCCTTTTCACCGGCGCCCTGCAGCACCACCATGGCGATGCCGTCGTCGTCAGCCCAGGCATTCAACTGCTTCAGCAGCAGGTGCGCCATCGGCAGCGAGAAACCATTGAGCGTGCGCGGCGCGTTGAGCGTGGCGATGCCGATGCGCGTGCCGTTGCCGGCCACGCGCTCTTCGAACAGCACCGGTGCGTCGTCGGCAGCGGTGTCGGTGCTCATGCGTTCTTCCATTGCGCAGCGCGCTTTTCCAGGAAGGCGGTCACGCCCTCGACCTGGTCGGCGGTGTCGAACAGATCGACGAAGGCTTCGCGTTCGGCCACCAGCGCCGAAGCGTGGGTGCCGGTGCGGGTGGCCTGCACCAGGGTCTTGCAGGCGGCGATGCTGGTCGGGCTCTGCTTGCCGGCCTTCTTCGCCCATTCCAGCGCCAGCGCCTTGGCTTCGCCCTTGCCGACCTTTTCTTCGGCCAGGCCAATGCGCAGTGCGGTGTCGGCGTTGATGCGCTCGCCCAGCAGGATCATGCGCTTGGCCCAGCCCTCGCCGACCAGGCGCGGCAGGTTCTGGGTGCCACCGGCGCAAGGCAGCAGGCCGACGGTGGCCTCCGGCAGCGCGACCTGGGCATGGTCTTCGATGATGCGCAGGTCACAGGCCAGCGCGCATTCCAGGCCACCGCCCATGGCGTAGCCGTTGATGGCGGCGATCGACACGCCACGGAACGCGGACAGCGCTTCGAAGGCTTCACCGAAACGGCGCGCGGCTTCACGCGCAGCGGCCTTGTCGCCGGAGGCGAACTGGTTGAGGTCGGCACCGGCGGAGAAGAATTTCTCGCCGTCACCGGTGATCACCAGCGCGTAGATGTCGCGGTCTGCGTTGAGCGCGCCCACCAGGTCGCGCAGCGCCGACAGGCTGTGCACGGTCCAGGTATGCGCCGGCGGGTTGTTCAGGGTGACCACGGCGGTGTGGCCATCCACCTCGACCTTCAGGCCCACGTGCTCCTGGGTACGCCAATCCTTCATCGCAGTTCCTCTTCGGTGTTGAGCAGGTGACGGGCAACGATCACCCGCATGATCTCGTTGGTGCCTTCCAGGATCTGGTGCACGCGGCAGTCACGCAGCAGGCGCTCGATCGGGTATTCGCGGATGTAGCCGTAGCCACCATGGATCTGCAGTGCTTCGTTGCAGACGTTGAAACCGGCATCGGTGGCGAAGCGCTTGGCCATCGCGCACCAGACGTTGGCATCGCTGGCACCGGCATCGAGCTTGCGCGCAGCGGTGTGCACCATCTGCCGGGCGGCCACCAGCTGGGTGACCATGTCTGCCAGCTTGAACTGCAGGGCCTGGAACTCGGCCAGTGCCTTGCCGAACTGGCGGCGTTCGCCCATGTAGCGGCGTGCAGCGTCCAGCGCACCCTGCGCGGCGCCCAGCGAGCAGGCGGCGATGTTGATGCGGCCGCCATCGAGCCCCTTCATCGCCAGCTTGAAGCCGCCACCTTCCTCTCCCAGAAGGTGGCTGACCGGTACGCGGACGTTTTCGAAGGTGATGCCACGGGTGGGCTGGCTGTTCCAGCCCATCTTCTCTTCCTTGCGGCCGAAGCTGATGCCCGGCAGGTCGGCCGGCACCGCAATGGCGCTGACACCGCCGGCACCGGCACCACCGGTACGCGCCATCACCACCAGCAGCTCGGTGGCACCGGCGCCGGAAATGAAAGCCTTGGAGCCGTTCAGCACATAGAAGTCACCGTCGCGCACGGCGGTGGTCTTCAGCGAGGCCGCATCGGAACCTGCACCCGGTTCGGTCAGGCAGTACGAGGCCAGCTTGCTGCCCGAGGACAGATCGGTTCCCCACGCATCGCGCAGCGCCGGCTGGCCCCACTTGGACACCATCCACGACGCCATGTTGTGGATGCTGATGTACGCCGCGGTCGACGGATCGACGTTGGCGAGCTCCTCGATGACGACGGCGGCGTCCAGTCGGCTCAGGCCGCTGCCGCCCACTTCCGGGTCCATGTACAGACCGCAGAAGCCCAGTTCACCGGCCTTGGCGATCGCCTCGCGCGGAAAGATGCCCTCCGCATCCCATCGCGCGGCGTGCGGCGCCAGTTCGGCCTGTGCGAAGTCGCGCGCCGCCTCGCGGTACGCCTGCTGCGCTTCTTCCAGTTCCGTCGTCATCGAGTGGCTCATGGCTGCTCCTGCCGTTACTTCAGGCTGATCGTGGTGTTGACGCCATGGCTGAGCGTCTCGTCATCGAACCAGCGCGCGGTGACCGTCTTGGTCTGGGTGTAGAACAGCACCACCTGCTTGCCGTACGGGCCCAGGTCGCCCAGCTTGGACGCGCGCGAACCGGTGAACGAGAACAGCGGCACCGGCACCGGGATCGGCACGTTGATGCCGACCTGGCCGACGTCGATGTCTTCCTGGAACTTGCGCGCGGCCGCGCCGGACTGGGTGAACAGTGCGGTGCCGTTGCCGTTCGGGTTGCTGTTGACCATCGCGATGGCCTCTTCCAGCGTCTCTGCTTCGAGGATGACCAGCACCGGCCCGAAGATTTCTTCCTGGTAGATGCGCATGTCGGTGGTGACACCGGCAAAGATGGTCGGGCCAACGAAGTTGCCCTTCTCGAAACCATCGACCTGCGGCTTGCGGCCATCGAGCACCAGCTTGGCGCCCTGCTCCACGCCCGAGGCGATCAGGCCTTCCACGCGCTCGCGGGCGCTGCAGGAAATGACCGGGCCGACGTCGGTGCCGGCGACGGTGCCGCCGCTGACCTTCAGGGTCTTGGCCTTGGTGACCAGGTCCTGCACCCAGTTGCGTGCTTCACCCACCAGCACCAGGGTGGACGCGGCCATGCAGCGCTGGCCAGCGGCACCGAAGGCGGCACCGACCATCGCGTTGAGGGTCTGCTCCTTGTTGGCGTCCGGCAGCACCACGGCGTGGTTCTTGGCGCCCATCATGCACTGCACGCGCTTGCCGGCCAGCGAGGCACGGTTGTAGACGTGGGTGCCGACGCGGGTGGAACCGACGAACGACACCGCCTTGATGTCCGGGTGGTCGCAGATCGCGTTGACCACTTCCTCGCCGCCGTGGACGACGTTCAGCACGCCCTTCGGAATGCCGGCTTCCAGCGCAAGCTCGACCAGGCGCATGGTGACCATCGGGTCCTGCTCGGACGGCTTGAGGATGAAGGTGTTGCCCGTTGCAATCGCCATCGGGAACATCCACAGCGGGATCATCGCCGGGAAGTTGAACGGGGTGATGCCGGCGCACACGCCCAGCGGCTGCATGATCGAGTAGGTGTCGACGCCGGTGGCCACGTTGTTGGCCAGCTCGCCCAGCTGCAGGTTGCCGATGGCGGCGGCGTGCTCGACCACTTCCAGGCCGCGGAACACATCGCCTTCGGCGTCCGGCAGGGTCTTGCCCTGTTCGGCGGTGAGGATGTGGGCCAGCTCGCTCATGTTCTCGCGGATCAGCTGCTGGTACTTCAGGAAGATGCGCGCGCGGGTGCCGATCGGGGTCTTGCGCCAGGTCTTGAAGGCTTCCTTGGCGGCGGCGACGGCGGCGTCCACTTCGCCGGTGGTGGCGAACGGCACCTTGGCCAGCACGTCCTGGGTGGCCGGATTGATCACGTCCTGCCAGTGGGAGGTGGCCGATTCAACGAACTGGCCATCGATCAGCATGCGGATACGGGGCGCTGCAACAGTCATGACGACAATCCCACAGGGTGCGAAAGATGCTTGGCATTATTCACAGCGCCCACCTCGATTTCCGGGCTGAATCCGCTTAATCTGGCCAACACGCCAGACGATTCATGTTAATTCTGTGAATTATTCAGCCCCCCAGCGACAACTTGGCCTGCGCCTGCTGCGGCTGCGCGAGCAGCGCGGCTACAGCCAGGCGGATCTGGCACGGGCGCTGGGGCTGTCGGCCAGCTACCTGAACCAGATCGAGCGCAACAAGCGCCCACTGACCCCGGCTGTGCAGAAGAAGCTGGGCGAGGTATTGGGCGACGTTTCCGCACTGTTCGACGAGGATGAGCCCGCCGCCCTGCAGGAAGCCCTGGGCGAAACCCTGCGCGACCTGGGCCTGGCCGAGGTCAGCGCCACCGAACTGCGCGCGCTGGCCGGCAACCTGCCGCAGGTCAGCCGCGCGCTGCTGGACCTGCACCGCCGCCACCTGGCGCTGCGCGAGCATGCCGCGGCGCTGGAATTCCAGCTGGGCGAGCCCGGCGCCGGCAGCACCCTGCCCGCTGGCGACCAGGTACGCGAATTCTTCAACCGCATGCACAACCACATTCCCGAGCTGGACGAGCTGGCCGAGCAGCTGTTCGCCGAGTGGGGGTTGTCGCCCGGGCACGTGGCACCGCGGCTGCGCCAGCTGCTGGCCGACCGCCATGGCGTGCTGGTGGAGGTGGCCGCACTGCAGGCCGGGCGCGAAAAGCGGCAATACGATGCCGGTGCGCGGCGGCTGTGGCTGCCCGATTACCTGGAGCCCGGCCAGCAGGCGTTCCAGATGGCCGCCGAGCTGGCGCTGCACGGCTACCTGCCGCAGATCGATGCGGTGGTGGCGCGCGCCGGGTTCACCGACGACGCGCGCATCGCGCAGGCGCGGATCGGTCTTTCCAACTATTTCGCCGGCGCGCTGGTGATGCCGTACATGCGCTTCCTGCGTGCGGCGGAAACCAGCAGCTACGACATCGAACTGCTGGCGCATCAGTTCGGCGTCGGCTTCGAAGCGGTCTGCCACCGGCTGAGCACGCTGGCGCGACGCAGTGCGCCTGGCCTGCCGTTCTTCTTCATCCGCGTAGATCGCGCCGGCAACGTGTCCAAGCGTCATTCGGCCACCGATTTCCACTTCTCTCAGGTAGGTGGGTCGTGCCCGCTGTGGATCGTCTACGAGGCGTTCAACCAGCCCGGCCGCATCCTTACCCAGACCGCGCGCATGCCCGACGGGCGCCGCCATTTCTGGCTGGCGCGGCAGGTCAGCAGCGGCCCGGTCGGCCATGGCCAGCCACGCAAGACCTTCGCGGTGGCGCTGGGCTGCGATCTGCAACATGCCGAGCGGCTGGTGTATTCGCTGGGGCTGGATGTGCAGAGCCCGGGCAATTCGGTGTCGATCGGGCCGGGTTGCCGGGTGTGTCCGCGTGAGGACTGCATGCAGCGCGCGTTCGCGCAGTTGCCGGGGCGGTAGGGTTGGTTCGGCAGGGCTGCGTCCTGCACCTGCTTCAATCCAAGGCAACAGCAAAAGCAACAGCGGGCTTTCCGTGGGATGGCGGGGTGGATCCGGTTGCGGGGGACGCTGCAAGTCCCCCTCCGGGGCCCGGCCCAGCCGCTGGCGGCTGTGCGTTCGGGCGCTTGCGAAGCAATGCTTCGCAAGCAAAGCGCCCTCACCCATGTAAGCTCGGTCGCCGCTTGCTCGTGTGC
>NZ_JAWIRU010000034.1:0-16765 GCF_036320025.1 Stenotrophomonas sp. SMYL86 | reverse complement strand
GGCCGTCAGCGGCCGAGCACACCAGGATCGCGCCGTCCATCTGGGCGGCACCGGTGATCATGTTCTTGACGTAGTCAGCGTGGCCCGGGCAATCGACGTGGGCGTAGTGACGGACCGGGGATTCGTACTCGACGTGCGCGGTCGAGATCGTGATACCACGCGCCTTTTCTTCCGGCGCGGCGTCGATCGAGGAGTAATCCTTGAACTCGCCACCGAAGCGCTCGGCACCGATCTTGGTCAGTGCAGCGGTCAGCGTGGTCTTGCCGTGATCGACGTGACCGATGGTGCCGACGTTGACGTGCGGCTTGGTGCGCTCGAACTTACCCTTTGCCATTGTTCTATACCTTGATTGTTCGTAAGTGGTTTCAAGAGAGGCTGAGCGAGGCTCAGCCCTTCTTCATGACGGCTTCGGCGATGTTGGTCGGAGCCGGCTCGTAGTGATCGAATTCCATGGTGAAGGTGGCGCGGCCCTGGGTCTGCGAACGCAGCGCAGTGGCGTAGCCGAACATTTCACCCAGCGGGATCATCGCGTTGATGATCGAAGCGGAGCCGTCACCGGTGGTGTCGGAACCCTGCAGCACGCCGCGACGACGGCTGACGTCGCCCATCACGTCACCCTGGTAATCCTCCGGGGTCACGATCTCGACCTTCATGATCGGCTCCAGCAGCACCGGCTTGGCCTTGGCGAAGCCCTGC
Organism: Stenotrophomonas sp. SMYL86; assembly: GCF_036320025.1. Lineage (NCBI taxonomy): Bacteria > Pseudomonadati > Pseudomonadota > Gammaproteobacteria > Lysobacterales > Lysobacteraceae > Stenotrophomonas > Stenotrophomonas sp. SMYL86. Next base: position 16,069 of record NZ_JAWIRU010000034.1, on the reverse strand, counting down.
TTGAAGGCCATCGACGAAGCCAGCTTGAACGCCATTTCCGAGGAGTCGACGTCGTGGTACGAACCGAACACCAGCTTCACCTTGACGTCCACGACCGGGAAGCCAGCCAGCGGACCGCTGGTGATGGTTTCGCGCAGGCCCTTTTCAACCGACGGAATGAATTCCTTCGGGATCACGCCGCCGGTGATGTCGTTGATGAACAGGAAGTCGTCCTTGATGGCCGGAGCCAGCTTCGGATCGGCACGGTCGGCAGCGGTGATCGGCGACAGTTCGATCACGACGTGACCGTACTGACCCTTACCACCGGACTGCTTGGCGTGCTTGTAGTCCGACTTGACGTCGGCCAGGGTGATGGTTTCGCGGTAGGCCACCTGCGGCGCGCCGACGTTGGCTTCAACGTTGAACTCGCGCTTCAGGCGGTCGACGATGATGTCCAGGTGCAGCTCGCCCATGCCCGAGATGATGGTCTGGCCGGATTCTTCGTCGGTCTTGACGCGGAACGACGGATCTTCCTGCGCCAGACGGCCCAGGGCCAGACCCATCTTTTCCTGGTCCGACTTGGTCTTCGGCTCGACGGCCATCGAGATCACCGGCTCCGGGAACGTCATGCGCTCCAGGATGATCGGGGCGTCCACGGCGCACAGGGTGTCACCGGTGGTGGTGTCCTTCAGGCCCACGGCAGCGGCGATGTCGCCGGCCAGAACTTCCTTGATTTCCTCGCGGTTGTTCGAGTGCATCTGCAGGATGCGGCCGATGCGCTCCTTCTTGCCCTTCACCGAGTTCAGCACGGTGTCGCCACCGTTCAGGGTGCCCGAGTAGACACGGAAGAAGGTCAGCGCGCCAACGAACGGGTCGGTGATGATCTTGAAGGCCAGCGACGAGAACGGAGCCTTGTCGTCCGACTTGCGGGTCATTTCGACGGTGTCGTCGTCAACGTCCACGCCCTTCACGTCCGGCACGTCGACCGGCGACGGCAGCAGCTGGATCACGCCGTCCAGCATGGCCTGCACGCCCTTGTTCTTGAAGGCCGAGCCGCAGTACATCGGCACGATCTCGGTGGCCAGGGTGCGGGTACGCAGCGCGTTGATGATTTCAGCCTCGGCCAGCTCTTCGCCGCCCAGGTACTTTTCCATCAGCTCTTCGCTGGCTTCGGCAGCGGTCTCGACCATGAACTGGCGAGCCTCTTCAGCCGGGCCCTGCAGCTCGGCCGGGATTTCACCGTATTCGAACTTCATGCCCTGCGAAGCCTCATCCCAATGGATGGCCTTCATCTTCAGCAGGTCGACGACGCCCTTGAAGTTGTCTTCAGCGCCGATCGGCAGCTGCATCGGCACGGCAACCGCGCCCAGCTTGGCCTTCAGCTGGCCGACGACCTTCTGGAAGTTGGCACCGGTGCGGTCCATCTTGTTGACGAACGCGATGCGCGGCACGTGGTACTTGTTGGCCTGGCGCCACACGGTTTCCGACTGCGGCTGCACGCCACCGACGGCGCACAGGACGAAGACGGCACCGTCGAGCACGCGCAGCGAGCGCTCCACTTCGATGGTGAAGTCGACGTGCCCGGGGGTGTCGATGATGTTGAAGCGGTGCTCCGGCAGGGACTTGTCCATGCCCTTCCAGAACGCGGTGGTGGCAGCGGACTGGATCGTGATGCCACGCTCCTGCTCCTGCTCCATCCAGTCCATGGTGGCGGCGCCGTCGTGCACTTCACCGATCTTGTGGCTCTTGCCGGTGTAGAACAGGATGCGCTCGGACGTGGTGGTCTTGCCGGCATCGATGTGAGCCATGATGCCGAAGTTACGGTAACGCTCGATGGGAGTGGAACGGGCCACGGGAGCCTCTCAGATTTCTTGGATTTCGGATGGCCGAACGCCGCCTTTCGGCGGCCTTCGGATTGGCGCAGTCCTTCTGGGACCGCGAGGCAGCACGCACCGAAGTGGTGCTGCCCTGCCTGTTTTACAAGGCCGTCAAACTCACCAGCGGTAGTGGGCGAATGCCTTGTTGGCTTCGGCCATGCGGTGGGTTTCTTCGCGCTTCTTGATGGCGCCGCCACGGTTTTCCGAGGCGTCGATCAGTTCAGCAGCCAGCTTCTTCGGCATGGTGTTCTCACCACGCTTGCGCGCGGAGTCGATCAGCCAGCGCATGGCCAGGGCCATCTTGCGCGACGAACGCACTTCGACCGGCACCTGGTAGGTGGCACCACCGACGCGGCGCGACTTGACTTCGACCGCCGGAGCGACGTTGTCCAGAGCCTTCTGCACCAGTTCAATGGCGTTGGCGCTGCTGTTCTTCTCGGTGATCACGTCCATGGCGCCGTACACGATCTTTTCGGCGACGGACTTCTTGCCGCTCTGCATGACCATGTTGATGAAGCGGGCGATGGTTTCGCTTCCGTGCTTCGGATCGGGCAGGACGGAACGCTGCGGAGTATTACCCTTACGCGACATAGTGCTCTCTCCTTATGCCTTCGGACGCTTGGCGCCGTACTTGGAACGGGCCTGGCGACGCTTGGCAACGCCGGCGGCGTCGAGCGAGCCACGAACGGTGTGGTAACGCACACCCGGCAGGTCCTTGACGCGACCGCCGCGGATCAGGACCACGGAGTGCTCCTGCAGGTTGTGGCCTTCACCACCGATGTAGGAAATCACTTCTTCCTGGTTGGTCAGGCGGACCTTGGCAACCTTGCGCAGAGCCGAGTTCGGCTTCTTCGGAGTGGTGGTGTAGACACGGGTGCAGACGCCACGGCGCTGCGGGCACTTGTCGAGCGCCGGCGAGGCACTCTTGTAGGTGGTCGCTTGCCGCGGCTTGCGGACCAGCTGGTTGATCGTCGCCATCAGTAGGTTCTTCTGATTGGTGGCCGGAAATCCGGCCAGAGATGCGGAAATGTTAAAGCAGGCCAAAATTCTGGCCTGCTGAGACAGACGATTGTAGCAACCTGCCAGGAAAGCAGTCAAACGCATCCTGTCAAGCCCGTTCCTGATCCCGGAACGTTACTGGGGGGCCTCCATGTACCCCGTTCAGGTTGGCCGGGTCGATCGCGGACGATCTCCCCTGCCCTTTCCCAATCCCATCGATGGACCGATGGGGTGGTCCGGCCTAGCGGCCGGACCGGATACCTCATTCTTCGCCCGAGGCCTGTTCAGCTTCGGCTTCAACCACCGGTGCCTCGACCGCAGCCGGGGTGCCGGCCAGGGTCTGCATTTCCGACTCGGTGAGACCGGAAGCACCGCGACGGCGGTTGCTGTGGTACGCCAGGCCGGTACCGGCCGGAATCAGGCGGCCCACGATGACGTTTTCCTTCAGGCCACGCAGGTTGTCCGAGGTGCCGCGGACGGCCGCTTCGGTCAGCACGCGGGTGGTTTCCTGGAACGACGCGGCCGAGATGAACGATTCGGTCGCCAGCGAGGCCTTGGTGATACCCAGCAGGACCGGATCGAAGTGCGCCGGCAGCTCGTTGCGGGTCGACAGGCGCGCATTCTCCTCGATAACGCGCTGACGCTCCACCTGTTCGCCGTTCAGGAACTTGCTGCTGCCCTGGTCGGTGATCTCGACCTTGCGCAGCATCTGGCGGGTGATCACCTCGATGTGCTTGTCGTTGATCTTCACGCCCTGCAGGCGGTACACGTCCTGGATTTCCTTCACCAGGTAGGCCGCCAGCGGTTCGACACCCAGCAGACGCAGGATGTCCTGCGGGCTCGGCTCGCCGTCCACGATGGTTTCACCCTTGGTGACATGCTCGCCTTCGAACACGATGACCTGGCGGTACTTCGGGATCAGCTCTTCGTGCTCCGAACCATCGGTGTCCTTGATGATCAGGCGCTGCTTGCCCTTGGTGTCCTTGCCGAAGCTGATGATGCCCGAACGCTCGGCCAGCACCGCCGGATCCTTCGGCTTGCGCGCTTCGAACAGATCGGCCACGCGCGGCAGACCACCGGTGATGTCGCGGGTCTTCGACGCTTCCTGCGGAATCTTGGCGACCACGTCACCCACGCCGACGGCAGCGCCGTCCTGCAGGTTGACGATCGAGCGCGGCGGCAGCAGGTACTGCGCCGGCAGGTCGGTGCCCGGGATCGACAGGTCGTTGCCCTTGGCGTCGACGATGCGCACGATCGGGCGCAGGTCCTTGGCCTGGGTACCACGACGCTTCGGATCGGTGATTTCGCGCGACGCCAGGCCGGTCAGCTCGTCGGTCTTCTCGATGACGGTGATGCCGTCGACGAAGTCGATGAAGCGGATGAAACCGGCCACTTCCGACACGATCGGGTGGTTATGCGGATCCCAGTTGGCCACGGTCTGGCCAGCCTTGATCGCATCACCGTCCTTGGACGTGATGGTCGCACCGTACGGCAGCTTGTAGCGCTCACGCTCACGGCCGTGGGCATCGAGCACCGAGATTTCGCCCGAGCGCGACACTGCCACCAGCGAGCCGTTGGCATGCTCGACGGACTTGAGGTTGCTGAACTTGACCGAGCCGGTGGTCTTGACGGTGATGTTGTCGACCGCAGCAGCTCGCGACGCCGCACCACCGATGTGGAACGTACGCATGGTCAGCTGGGTACCCGGCTCACCGATGGACTGGGCGGCGATGACGCCGACCGCTTCACCGATGTTGACCAGGTGGCCACGGGCCAGATCGCGGCCGTAGCAGCGACCGCAGACACCGAAGGCCGATTCGCACGAGATCGTCGAACGCACCTTGATGCTCTGCACGCCGGCGTCTTCCAGCTTGGCGACCCAGGCTTCGTCCAGCAGGGTGTTGCGGGTGACGATCGGATCTTCGTCGTTGCCCGGCAGGAACACGTCCTCGGCAACCACGCGACCCAGCACGCGATCCTTCAGCGGCTCGACCACGTCGCCGCCTTCCACGATCGGGGTCATGATCAGGCCTTCGGTGGTACCGCAATCCACCTCGGTGATCACCACGTCCTGCGCGACGTCGACCAGACGACGGGTCAGGTAACCCGAGTTCGCGGTCTTCAGCGCGGTATCGGCCAGACCCTTACGGGCACCGTGGGTGGAGTTGAAGTACTCCTGCACGTTCAGGCCTTCACGGAAGTTCGCCTTGATGGGCGTCTCGATGATCGAGCCGTCCGGACGCGCCATCAGGCCACGCATACCGGCCAGCTGACGGATCTGCGCCTGCGAACCACGCGCACCGGAGTCGGCCATGATGTACAGCGAGTTCATCGACTTCTGGTCGATGGTCTCACCCTTGGCATTGACGACCTTTTCGGTACCGATGGTGTCCATCATCGCCTTGGCGATGCGCTCGTTGGTGCGCGACCAGATGTCGACCACCTTGTTGTAGCGCTCGCCGGCGGTGACCAGGCCCGACTGGTACTGCTCCTGGATTTCCAGCACTTCGGCTTCAGCCTCGGTGAGGATGCCCTTCTTCTCGTCCGGGATCAGCATGTCGTCGATGCCGATCGACACGCCGGCGCGGGTCGCGTAGGCGAAGCCGGTGTACATCAGCTTGTCGGCGAACACGACCGTGTCCTTCAGACCCAGCTGGCGGTAGCTGGAGTTGATCAGGCGGCTGATGTTCTTCTTGGTCAGCTCGGTGTTGGCCAGCGCGAACGGCAGGCCTTCCGGCAGGATTTCAGCCAGCAGGGCGCGACCGATCGTGGTGTCCACGATCGAGGTCTTGTTCTGCTTCACACCGTCTTCGTCGGTCACCACCTCGGTGATGCGGACCTTGACGCGCGCGTGCAGTTCCACCACGCGGTTGTCGTAGGCACGCTTCACTTCGGCGATGTTGGCGAAGGCCATGCCCTCGCCCTTCTTGTTTTCCAGCGAGCGGGTCATGTAGTACAGACCCAGCACGACGTCCTGCGACGGCACGATGATCGGCTCGCCGTTGGCCGGCGACAGGATGTTGTTGGTCGACATCATCAGCGCACGCGCTTCCAGCTGGGCTTCCAGCGAGAGCGGCACGTGGACGGCCATCTGGTCACCGTCGAAGTCGGCGTTGAACGCGGTGCAGACCAGCGGGTGCAGCTGGATGGCCTTGCCTTCGATCAGCACCGGCTCGAACGCCTGGATGCCCAGACGGTGCAGGGTCGGCGCACGGTTCAGCATCACCGGATGCTCGCGGATGACCTCTTCCAGGATGTCCCAGACTTCGGCTTCTTCGCGCTCGACCAGCTTCTTGGCGGCCTTGATGGTGGTGGCCAGGCCACGACGCTGCAGCTTGGCGAAGACGAACGGCTTGAACAGCTCAAGCGCCATCTTCTTCGGCAGGCCGCACTGGTGCAGGCGCAGGTACGGACCGACCACGATGACCGAACGGCCCGAGTAGTCGACGCGCTTGCCCAGCAGGTTCTGGCGGAAGCGACCCTGCTTGCCCTTGATCATGTCGGCCAGCGACTTCAGCGGGCGCTTGTTGGTGCCGGTGATGGCACGGCCACGACGGCCGTTGTCCAGCAGCGCATCGACCGATTCCTGCAGCATGCGCTTTTCATTGCGCACGATGATGTCCGGCGCACTCAGTTCGAGCAGGCGGCGCAGGCGGTTGTTACGGTTGATGACGCGGCGGTACAGGTCGTTCAGGTCGGAGGTCGCGAAGCGGCCGCCATCCAGCGGAACCAGCGGACGCAGGTCCGGCGGCAGCACCGGCAGCACGGTCATGACCATCCACTCCGGACGGTTGCCCGATTCCAGGAAGGCTTCGATCAGCTTGATGCGCTTGGTGAGGCGCTTGAGCTTGGTTTCCGAACCGGTAGCGGCGATTTCCTCGCGCAGGCGGGTCATTTCCGACTGCAGGTCGATCGTGCGCAGCAGTTCGTACACGGCCTCGGCGCCCATCGCGGCGTCGAAGTCGTCACCGTGCTCCTGGCGGGCCTGCAGGTACTGTTCTTCGGTCAGCAGCTGGCGGCGTTCCAGGGCGGTCAGGCCCGGCTCGGTCACCACGTAGGCTTCGAAGTACAGCACGCGCTCGATGTCGCGCAGGGTCATGTCCAGCATCAGGCCGATGCGCGACGGCAGCGACTTCAGGAACCAGATGTGCGCGACCGGCGAGGCCAGGTCGATGTGGCCCATGCGCTCACGGCGCACCTTGGCCAGGGTCACTTCGGTGCCGCACTTTTCGCAGACCACGCCGCGGTGCTTCATGCGCTTGTACTTGCCGCACAGGCACTCGTAGTCCTTCACCGGGCCGAAGATGGCGGCGCAGAACAGGCCGTCGCGTTCCGGCTTGAAGGTACGGTAGTTGATGGTTTCCGGCTTCTTCACTTCGCCGAAGGACCACGAACGGATCAGGTCCGGCGAGGCCAGCGCGATCTTGATCGCGTCGAAGTCCAGCGTCTGGCGCTGCTGGTTGAAGAGGTTGAGCAGGTCTTTCATGGTGTGCACCCGCGGGGGTAGGGGTGGGCGTGGGGGCTGCCCCGCCCCCCCCCCCGGGGGGGGGGGGGCCCCCCCCGCGCCGGCATGGATCAGTTGTCTTCCAGTTCCATGTTGATGGCCAGCGAGCGGATTTCCTTCACGAGCACGTTGAAGGATTCCGGCATGCCCGCGACCATCTCGTGCTCACCGTCGACGATGTTCTTGTACATCTGGTTGCGGCCCTGCACGTCATCGGACTTCACCGTCAGCATTTCCTGCAGGGTGTAGGCCGCGCCGTAGGCTTCCAGCGCCCAGACTTCCATTTCACCGAAGCGCTGGCCGCCGAACTGCGCCTTGCCGCCCAGCGGCTGCTGGGTGACGAGCGAGTACGGACCGGTCGAACGGGCGTGCATCTTGTCGTCGACCAGGTGGTTCAGCTTCAGGTAGTGCATGTAACCCACGGTGGTGTGGCGATCGAACGCTTCACCGGTGCGGCCGTCGTACAGCTGGGTCTGGCCACTGCTCGGCAGGTCGGCCAGTTCCAGCATGCGCTTGATTTCCGCTTCGGTGGCGCCGTCGAACACCGGGGTGGCCATCGGCACGCCGTCGGTGAGGTTACGGGCCAGACGCAGCAGTTCCTCGTCGCTGAACTGCGACAGGTCGACACGGTTGGCCACGTTGGTGTCGTCGTGGTTGTAGATGTCGTCCAGGAACTTGCGCAGGTCGGCAACCGCCGCCTGGGCTTCCATCATCGCCTGGATCTTGCGGCCCAGGCCCTTGGCAGCCCAGCCCAGATGCACTTCCAGGATCTGGCCGATGTTCATACGCGACGGCACGCCCAGCGGGTTCAGCACGATGTCCACGGTTTCGCCCGAGGCCATGTACGGCATGTCCTCGACCGGCACCACGTTGGAGACCACACCCTTGTTGCCGTGGCGGCCTGCCATCTTGTCGCCCGGCTGGATGCGGCGCTTCACGGCCAGGAACACCTTGACCATCTTCAGCACGCCCGGGGCGAGGTCGTCACCGGCGGTGATCTTGCCGCGCTTGTCGGCGAAGCGACGCTCGAATTCCTTCTCGTGCGCCTGGATCTGCTTCTGCGCGCGCTCGATGGCTTCCGAAGCGTCCTCGTCCTTCATGCGCAGGGCGAACCAGTCAGCCTTCTTCAGGCCGTCCAGGAACGCGTCGCTGATGACGTCGCCCTTCTTCAGGCCAGCGCCACCGTTGACCACCTTGCCCACGATCTGCGAACGCAGACGCATGTAGATGGCGGCTTCCAGGATGCGGAACTGGTCGTCGAAGTCCTTCTTGACGCGCTTGATTTCAGACTCTTCGATCTGGCGGGCGCGCTTGTCCTTCTCGATGCCGTCGCGGGTGAAGACCTGCACGTCGATGACGGTGCCGTCCATGCCCGGCGGGACGCGCAGCGAGCTGTCCTTCACGTCCGAAGCCTTCTCGCCGAAGATCGCGCGCAGCAGCTTCTCTTCCGGGGTCAGCTGGCTTTCGCCCTTCGGGGTGACCTTGCCGACCATGATGTCGCCGGCGCGGACTTCCGCACCGATGTACACCACGCCGCTCTCGTCCAGGCGGTTCAGCGCCTGCTCGGAGACGTTCGGGATATCGGCCGAGATTTCCTCCGGCCCCAGCTTGGTGTCACGCGCGACGCAGGTCAGCTCTTCGATGTGGATCGTGGTGTAACGATCCTCCTCCACCACACGCTCGGAGAGCAGGATGGAGTCTTCGAAGTTGTAGCCGTTCCACGGCATGAACGCGATCAGCATGTTCTGGCCCAGGGCCAGTTCGCCGATGTCGGTGGACGGACCGTCGGCCAGCACGTCGCCGCGGGCGATGACGTCACCCACCTGGACCAGCGGACGCTGGTTGATGCAGGTGTTCTGGTTCGAACGGGTGTACTTGACCAGGTTGTAGATGTCCACGCCTGCGTCGGTGGCGCCAACGATCTCTTCCTCGTTGACCTTGACCACGATACGGGCGGCATCGATCTGCACGATCTCGCCACCACGACGGGCATTCACGGTCACACCGGAGTCACGCGCCACGGCGCGCTCGATGCCGGTACCGACCAGCGGCTTCTGCGCACGCAGGGTCGGCACGGCCTGACGCTGCATGTTGGCGCCCATCAGTGCACGGTTGGCGTCATCGTGCTCCAGGAACGGAACCAGCGCGGCCGCGATCGACACGGTCTGCATCGGCGAGACGTCCATGAAGTGGACTTCCGCCGGCGGCTTCAGCAGCGACTCGCCCTGGAAGCGGCACGGAACGAACTGCTCGGTCAGCACGCTGTCGGCATTGGTCAGGGCGTTGGCCTGCGCAATGACGTACTCGTTTTCTTCGATGGCCGACAGGAACTCGACTTCGTCATAGACCTTGCCGTCCACGACCTTGCGGTACGGGGTCTCGAGGAAACCGTACTGGTTGGTGCGGGCGTACACGGCCAGCGAGTTGATCAGGCCGATGTTCGGGCCTTCCGGGGTTTCGATGGTGCAGACGCGGCCGTAATGGGTCGGGTGCACGTCGCGCACTTCGAAGCCGGCGCGCTCACGGGTCAGGCCGCCCGGGCCCAGGGCCGAGACGCGACGCTTGTGGGTCACTTCCGACAGCGGGTTGTTCTGGTCCATGAACTGCGACAGCTGCGAGGAGCCGAAGAACTCCTTGATGGCAGCGGCGACCGGCTTGGCGTTGATCAGCTCCTGCGGGGTCAGGCCTTCCGACTCGGCCATCGACAGGCGCTCCTTGACCGCGCGCTCGACGCGGACCAGGCCCACGCGGAACACGTTCTCGGCCATTTCACCGACCGAACGCACGCGACGGTTGCCCAGGTGATCGATGTCATCGACCACGCCGCGACCGTTGCGGATCTCGGTCAGGACCTTGATCACGTCCAGGATGTCGGAGCTGTCGCCATGGGCGGCAACCAGGCGCTTGGACTCTTCGTCGTTGCGCTCACCGTAGTACTTGCGGTCGTACAGCACGGCTTCGCCGGTGGTTTCCTTGCGGCCCACGCGACGGTTGAACTTCATGCGGCCGACCGCGGACAGGTCGTAGCGCTCGAAGGTGAAGAACAGGTTGTGGAACAGGTTCTGCGCGGCGTCCTTGGTCGGCGGCTCGCCCGGACGCATCATGCGGTAGATCTCGACCAGGGCTTCCAGCTGGGTCTTGGTCGGGTCGATGCGCAGGGTGTTGGACAGGTACGGGCCACGATCCAGATCGTTCACCCACAGGGTGCCCACGGCATCCACACCGGCCTTGCGGAAGGCCTGCAGCTGCTCGTCGGTGATCTCGTCATTGGCCTGGGCCAGCAGTTCGCCGGTCGAAGCATCGACCACGTCGTGCGACAGGATGCGGCCGACGATGTAGTCGTCCGGCACGGCCAGGGCGGCGATGCCCGAGGCTTCCAGCTGCTTGATGTGACGCGCGGTGATGCGCTTGCCGGCTTCCACGATGACCTTGTCGCCGTCGGCGAGGTCGAAGCCCAGGGTTTCGCCACGCAGGCGCTCCGGCACCAGCTCCAGCTGGACGCCTTCATCCGGGTTGATGTGGAAGGTGTTGATCTCGAAGAACTCGGCCAGCATCTCTTCGTTGCTGTAGCCGAGCGCGCGCAGCAGGATCGACACCGGCAGCTTGCGGCGACGGTCGATACGGGTGAACAGCGCGTCCTTCGGGTCGAACTCGAAGTCCAGCCAGGAACCGCGGTAAGGAATGATGCGGGCGCTGTACAGCAGCTTGCCCGAGCTGTGGGTCTTGCCACGGTCGTGGTCGAAGAACACGCCCGGCGAACGGTGCAGCTGCGAGACGATGACGCGCTCGGTGCCGTTGACGATGAAGGTGCCGTTCTCGGTCATCAGCGGGATTTCGCCCAGATAGACCTCCTGCTCCTTCACGTACTTGATGGCCTTGGTCGACGACTCACGGTCGTAGATCACCAGGCGCACGGTCACGCGCAGCGGGGCGCCGTAGCTCATGCCACGCTGGCGGCACTCACGCTCGTCGAAGACCGGTTCGCCCAGCTTGTAGCCGACGTATTCCAGGGCAGCATTGCCGCTGTAGCTGGCGATCGGGAAGACCGACTTCAGCGCAGCGTGCAGGCCGTGGTCCGTGCGCTTGGCCGGATCGACGTTTTCCTGCAGGAATTCACGATAGGAATCCACCTGGATGGCGAGCAGGAACGGCACTTCGAGAATCGAGCGCTGCTTGCCGAAATCCTTGCGGATACGCTTTTTTTCGGTGAACGAATAGGACGTCATGAGGTCTTCCACCTTGTTGTGCGGATCGTGCGCCCACGATCCGAAGGGAACTTGAAATTGTCAGTTGGAAGTCGCTGGTATTGCCGGCACCAGCACGCCTTCTCCCGCTACTTCCAACTGCCAACTCGTCTGCATCCACTCCCCCGCTGCCGCGCTCTGCGCTGGCCTGCCGGGGTCTGACCGCAGCCCGTGTTGGGCTTTTTCTGCTTCTGAAACAGTCGACTAACAGTCGACCCTACCGGTACTGCAACAACGACCAAAGGCCGGGGGCTTACGCCCCCAGCCTTGGCTGCATCGCCGTGAATCGGTGACGATGCAAGGTAACTGCTTACTTGACTTCGACAGTCGCGCCAGCAGCTTCCAGGTCCTTCTTCATCTTCTCGGCGTCGTCCTTCGAAGCGCCTTCCTTCAGGACGCCACCGGCTTCGGCCAGGTCCTTCGCTTCCTTCAGGCCCAGGCCGGTGATGGCGCGGACGGCCTTGATGACTTCGACCTTCTTGTCGCCGGCCGACTTCAGGGTGACGGTGAACTCGGTCTGCTCTTCAACAGCAGCGGCCGGGCCAGCAGCAGCAGCCACGGCAACCGGAGCAGCGGCGGAGACGCCGAACTTCTCTTCGATGGCCTTGACCAGCTCCATCACTTCCATCAGGGACTTCTCGGCGATGGCGTCGACGATCTGTTCGTTGGTAAGGGACATGATTAATACCTTTGGATGATTTTCTGGGTTGAGGTTCCGTCAGGAACCACGGTAAGTCGAAACTCAGGCGGTCTCGGCGGCCGGCTCGGCAGCGTCGGCGGCGACGTCGCCACCACCCTGCTTCTCGCCAACGGCCTTGATGGCGCGGGCAAACATCGTGACCGGCTCGGTCAGGACGCGGGCCAGCATGGCCAGGGCCTGGTCGCGGGTCGGCAGCGAGGCCAGCACTTCGACGTGGCTTGCCGGGAACACTTCGCCACCGATGGCGACGACCTTAGCCTTCAGCTTGTCGTTGCCCTTGGCGGCTTCCTTGATCAGGCGACCGGCAGCGCCGGGCTCCTCGAGCGAGAACGCGTACAGCAGCGGACCAACCATCTGGTCCTGGGCGACTGCGAACTCGGTGCCTTCAACGGCGCGCGAAGCCAGGGTGTTCTTGACAACCTTCAAGAAAACACCGGTTTCACGAGCCTGCTTGCGCATCGCGGTCATCTGGGCGACCGTGGTGCCAGCGTATTCGGCTGCGATCAAGGAGTGGGCCTTGGCGGCGACGTCTGCCAGCTCGGCGACTACTTCTTGCTTCTGGGACAGATTGAGAGCCATTGCACTCCTCCTATTGAACTCCGCTTACGGCTCCTGCCGTGTGCGGTCCTGTGCGGCATCCGTCCTGGACGCCGGGAACATCGGGATGATGTTCCGGGGGTGGGCCGTTCTAGACCTGGAGTGGGCCAACCTGGGAAACCCAGACGTGCGTGAACCAGAAAAACTCCAGAAGGGCACCATCTACGCAGGGTGATTCCGGGGAATCGATTAAGCGCTCATGACTGCTCCGGCGGCGACTCCTTGCCAGATCGAGCTTCCGTGCCCGTCGCCGGTATTGCCACGACCGCGCCTGCGGTCTTTGACGGCTACCGCGGGCGATGTACGGCCAGCGATGCCTTCAAATGTCACGGTCACGGCACCGAAGGTACCGTGACCGCTTGAAACAATTACTTCAGGGTCAGCGACGACTGGTCGACGGTGACGCCCGGGCCCATCGTCGAGCTGACCGAAACCTTCTGCAGGTAGGTGCCCTTCGAGGTGGCCGGCTTGGCCTTGATCAGGTCCAGCAGCAGCGCGGTCAGGTTCGACTTCAGCGCGTCTTCGGCGAAGTCGGCCTTGCCGATGGTGCAGTGAATGATGCCGGCCTTGTCGGTGCGGTAACGGACCTGACCCGACTTGGCGTTCTTCACGGCTTCACCCGGGTTCGGGGAAACGGTGCCGACCTTCGGGTTCGGCATCAGGCCGCGCGGGCCCAGCACGGTGCCCAGCTTACCGACGACGCGCATGGCGTCCGGGGTCGCGATGACGACGTCGTAGTTCAGATCGCCAGCCTGCATCTTCTCGGCCAGATCATCCATACCGACGGCTTCGGCGCCAGCGGCCAGGGCTTCGTCAGCCTTGGCACCGGCCGGAGCGAACACGGCGACGCGGACCGACTTGCCGGTACCGGCCGGCAGCACGGTGGAGCCACGGACCTGCTGGTCGGACTTCTTCGCATCGACGCCCAGGCGCACAGCGACGTCGATCGACTCGACGAACTTGGCCTTGGTGGCGCTCTTCAGGATGTTGATCGCGTCCTCGAAGGCGTATGCCTTGCCCGGAACGACGGCGGCCTTGATGGCCTTCTCACGCTTGGTCTGTGCCATCTTATTAACCCTCCACCACGAGGCCCATGGAACGGGCAGAGCCAGCGATGGTACGCACGGCGGCGTCCAGATCGGCGGCAGTCAGATCCGGTTCCTTCGCCTTGGCGATCTCTTCCAGCTGCTTACGGGTGACCTTGCCGACCTTCTCGGTGTTCGGGCGCTTGGAGCCCGACGAGATGCCAGCGGCCTTCTTCAGCAGGGTGGTGGCCGGGGTGCTCTTGGTGATGAAGGTGAACGTACGGTCCGAGTAGGCCGTGATGATCACCGGAACCGGCAGACCCGGCTCGAGCTTCTGCGTGGCAGCGTTGAACGCCTTGCAGAATTCCATGATGTTCAGACCGCGCTGACCCAGCGCAGGACCGACCGGCGGCGAGGGGTTGGCCTGACCGGCCTTCACCTGCAGCTTGATGTAACCGACAACTTTCTTTGCCATGTGAGTACTCTCCGGGTGCTAGCGCCTTTCGACAACAGGCTCCCCATCGGACCGGGAATCACGCGTCCCGGCATCGCGTTTTGAAATCATGCTGAAGGCCACCTTGCGGCGACCTCGTCCTGCTGGCTTCCCAGCGGGGAGCCGCGCACTATATCAGGTTTTTTCTTCACATGCCTGAAGCGGCACGTAAACGGACGAAACCGGGCAAGGCCCGGCTCCTGGTTCCGTAGAGTCGAGCGTGCTCGACTGATCAGCAAAGTCGAGCAAGCTCGACTCTACCGACAGGTCAGACGGCCTTTTCGACCTGGCCGAACTCGAGTTCGACCGGAGTGGCACGACCGAAGATCAGCACCGAGACGCGCAGACGGCTCTTCTCGTAGTTGACTTCTTCGACGACGCCATTGAAATCGTTGAACGGGCCGTCGGTAACGCGGACCATCTGGCCCGGCTCGAACAGCACCTTCGGACGCGGCTTCTCGACACCTTCCTGAACGCGATTCAGGATGGCTTCGGCCTCGGAATCGGCGATCGGCAGCGGACGGTCGGCGGTGCCGCCGATGAAGCCCATCACGCGCGGGGTTTCCTTGACCAGGTGCCAGCTTTCGTTGTCGATGCGCGGAATACCGGCTTCTTCGTGGGTCTCGATCTGGACCAGCACGTAACCCGGGAAGAACTTGCGCTCGGAGCGGCGCTTCTGGCCAGCGCGCATCTCGACCACTTCTTCGGTCGGGACCAGGACATCGCCGAAGCGCTCTTCCATGCCGTCACGGACGATGCGATCGCGCAGAGCCTGCGCCACCGACTTCTCGAAGCCCGAATAGGCGTGAACGACGTACCAACGCTTCATGCAATTCTCCTTAGCGGCTCAGGAACAACTGAACCAGCCACTGAATGACGTAATCGAACCCACCCAGCAACAGACTGAGAATGGTCACCACCACCATCACGACCCAGGTCATGCGGATGGCTTCCTGGCGCGTCGGCCAGACCACCTTGCGCAGTTCGAAGCGCGACTCGGAGAGGAATTCGCGGGTGTCGCGCCCCTTGCCGGTCAGCATGAACACGCCGATACCGCCAACCAGACCGACCACAACCGCCAACGCACGAAGCTGACCCGCCCACGCACCCAGCTGGGTGGCGCGACCGGAGTCGGCGGAGAACCAGAACCAGACGAACAGACCGGCCAGCACCAGCAGCGATGCGGCGACGTACTTGACGATATCCCCGCCGTTGGCGGAGTTGTCCTTGGAGTGTTCGATCTTGCTATTCATCCGGCTGTGTCTGCTTTAGCGGCCCAGGCCGCTGGATAAGGTGGGCAGATGGCACGCCAGGAGGGACTCGAACCCCCAACCTGCGGTTTTGGAGACCGCTGCTCTGCCAATTGAGCTACTGGCGTACGTGTTGAAACTTGCCTTCCCTTAGACGGCGAAGGCGGACCGAGGTTCCCGGCCCGCCATTCGCGTAACCGGCGGCGCTATGCAACCACCGGTACTGCAGGCTTACTCGATGATCTTCGAGACCACGCCGGCGCCGACGGTACGGCCGCCTTCGCGGATGGCGAAGCGCAGGCCTTCGTCCATTGCCACCGGGTTGATCAGGGTGACGACCATCTTGACGTTGTCACCCGGCATCACCATTTCGACGCCTTCCGGCAGAGCAGCTGCGCCGG
>NZ_JAWIRU010000033.1:0-21149 GCF_036320025.1 Stenotrophomonas sp. SMYL86 | reverse complement strand
GGGGACGCCGTAAATCCGTCCATGGAGGCTTGGCCGCGGCATCCATGCCGCGGACACCCCCGCAACCGGACCCACCCCGCCTTCGACAGATTTCCGCGATCTGTCGGAACGGCATCCTGCTCTGGTAGGTGTCGACCTTGGTCGACATGGATGAACTCATTCAATATCTGACAGATGTGTCGACCAAGGTCGACACCTACCAACAGCCGCGCGATCCAACAGCCGCAGGAATCTGTCAGAGGTGGGGCCATGTGGGTTGGCAGGACCGTTGGCGCCATGGATGGCGCCATCGAGCCCCCATGGATGGGTTTACGGCGTGTCCTGCCAATCCACATCGCCCCACCATCCCACGGAATGCCCGCTGTTGCTATTGCTGTTGCCGGCCAGCGGCCGGCACTACCGCGGGTGCAGGGCTGCAAGCCCTGCACACAAAAAACCCCGCTTGCGCGGGGTTCTCTGTGTGCTGCGTGCAGCGGGTGCTTACGGGCGACGGGCCAGGGCCTCGATGTCCTTCGCCTTCGGCAGCAGGTCCTGCTTGCTGACGCGCAGGAAACCGATCGTCAGCATCGGCACCGCCACCAGGATCGAGGACAGCACTACGATCACCGCACCGATCATGTGCGTCTCGGCCAGGCCTTCCATCGAGCTGCCGCCGTACATGTACAGGGCAAGCGCCGACAGGAAGAACATCACCGCGGTGATCACCGTACGCGACAGCGTCTGGTTGATCGAACGGTTCAGCACTTCCATCGAGTCCACGCGCAGGCTGCGGAAGTTCTCGCGGACGCGGTCGAAGACCACGATCAGATCGTTGATCGCAAAACCCATCACCGACAGCAGGCCGGCCAGCACGGTCAGGTCGAACTCACGGCCCAGCAGGGACACGTAAGCGACCGTCACGATCAGATCGAACATCGCCACGATGCTGGCGGTGACCGCGAACTTCCATTCGAAGCGCACCGCGATGTAGATCAGGAAGCCGGCCAGCATGAAGATGGTGGCGTACAGGCCATTCATCGCCAGGTCCTTGCCGATCTGCGGGCCCACGAACTCGTTGCGGAGCACGGTGGCCTGGTTGTCGGCGGTGGACAGTGCCTTCACCACGGCGGCGGCGGTGGCCTTGTCCTCGTGCGCGGCGTCGCCGGTACCGGCAGCGTGCTCACCGTGCGGGGCCAGGCGGATCAGCAGATCGGTGTTGCCACCGACGCTCTGCACCTGGGCACCGTCGAAGCCACTTTCCTCGAGCTTGGTACGGACCTGCTCGACGTCCACCGCCTTGTCGAAGCGGGCTTCGATCAGGGTGCCGCCGGTGAAGTCCAGGGCGTAGTTGAAGCCCTTGAAGCCGATGATGGCAACCGAGGCCAGGAACACGATGACCGTGACGACCATCGCGACATGGCGCCAGCGCATGAAGTCGATCTTGGTGTCGTTCGGGAGGATGTGCAGCGGAAACAGTTTCATGTGCGTGTCGTCCCGTCAGATGGCCACGTTCTGGAGCTTCTTGCGGCGGCCGTAGATCAGCGTCGCCAGCGCACGCGACACGGTGATCGCGGTGAACATGGAGGCGAAAATACCGATGATCATGGTCAGCGCGAAGCCCTTCAGCGGACCGGTACCGAATGCGAACAGCGCCACACCGACGATCAGGCCGGTCAGGTTGGCGTCGAGGATGGTGCCCGAGGCACGCTCGTAACCGGTCACGATCGCGGTCTTGCCCGGCACGCCGGCACGCAGCTCTTCACGGATACGCTCGTTGATCAGCACGTTGGCGTCCACCGACAGGCCGACCGACAACGCCAGGCCGGCGAAGCCCGGCAGGGTCATGGTCGCGCCGAACAGCGACATCACCGCCACCACGATCAGCAGGTTGAACAGCATCGCGATCGAGGTGATCACACCGAACATGCGGTAGTAGACGCTGAAGAACACCAGGGTGAACAGGAATGCGAACACCACGGCGCGCATACCGTTCTTGACGTTCTCGGCGCCCAGGCTCGGGCCGACCACGCGCTCTTCAACGAAGTCCATCGGCGCGGCCAGCGAGCCCGACTTCAGCAGCTTGGCCAGGTCTTCGGCTTCCTTCTTCTGCAGACCGATGGTCTGGAAGTTCTTGCCGAACACGCCGTTGATGTTGGCCACCGAGATCACTTCCTCGTTGACCTTGAAGCCACGCACTTCCTGGCCGTCGACGACGGTCACGGTCGGCACGCGCTCGGTGTAGACCACCGCCATCGGCTTGTTCACGTTGGCGCTGGTGAAGTCGAACATGCGCTGGCCGCCGACATTGTTCAGCGTCACGCTGACCGCCGGAGAGCCGCTGTTCGAATCGGTCACCGCCTGCGCGCCGACCATCTGGTCACCGGTGACGATCACGCGCTTGTTCAGCAGGACCGGACCACCGCCATCACGACGCTGGTAGACCTTCGCTTCCGGCGGAATGCGCCCGGAGTTGATGGCGTCCTGTGCATTACCGTCCACCACGGCCCGGTATTCCAGGGTAGCGGTGGCACCGATCATGCGCTTGGCTTCGGCGGTGTCCTGCACGCCCGGCAGCTGCACCACCACGCGGTCGGCACCCTGGCGCTGGATGATCGGCTCGGACACGCCGAGCTGGTTCACGCGGTTGCGCAGGGTATTGATGTTCTGCTCGATGGCGCCGTTGGCGATCTGGGTGATCTCGGTTTCCGGCACGGTCACCGTGATGCGATTGCCGCTGACGTCGTAGCCGAGAGTCGGCTGCGCCTTCACCAGGGCGGTGCGGGCACGCTGCGCGGCATCGTCACCGGCGGACGGGCTCAGGTTGGCCACGATATTGTTGTCAGCGCGGCGTTCCACCGACTGGTACGGGATGCGCGCATCACGCAGGGTGCTGCGCACGTCTTCGGCGTAGGCATCCAGGCGCTTGTCCAGGGCAGCCTTCTGGTCGACCTGCAGCACGAAGTGCACGCCGCCCTGCAGGTCCAGACCCAGCACCATCGGGCGACCGCCCAGGTTGGCCAGCCAGTCCGGCACGGTCGAGGCCAGGTTCAGGGCCACGGTGTACTTCTCGCCGATGGTGTCACGCAGGGCGTCGCTGGCAGCGGACTGCGCCTTCAGGTCCGGCAGGCGGACAATCAGGCTTTCCCCTTCCTTCTCGACACCGATGGTGGTGACACCGGCCGTCTTCAGGTCGGCCAGCACACGGTCACGCAGCGCATCGTCGATCTGGCCGCCACGGTTGGCGGTGATCTGGAGGGCCGGGTCCTTCTGGTAGATGTTGGGCAGCGCGTACAGCGCGCTGAGCGCCAGTACGATCAGGATGACGACGTACTTCCAGCGTGGAAATTCGAGCATTGCTTGGGTCCCGCGCGGCGCCATCCCCGGCGCCGCGGTTGTGCATCGGAAAGGGAGTGGCTTACTGGGCCGACTTCAGGGTACCGGCCGGCAGCACGTTGCCGACAGCGCCCTTCTGCACGCGGATGCGCACGTTGTCCGCCACTTCAATGGTGATGAAGTTGTCGCCGATGTCGGTGACGATGCCGGCGATGCCGCCGTTGGTCAGCACTTCGTCGCCACGCTTGATCTTCTCCAGCATGGCCTTGTGCTCCTTCTGCCGCTTCATCTGCGGGCGGATCATCAGGAAGTACATGATGGCGATCAGGATGACCGGGAACAGCAGCGTGGTCAGGCCCATGCCCTGCGGTTGGCCGCCGGCGGCCTGGGCGTGGGCGGCGGGAATCAGGAAGGCAAGCAGGTTCATCGTTGGTCCTTTGGTTGGGCGGCGCTCCGGCCCTTTCACGGGCACGGGGTGTCGACCGCGGATCTGGGTCAGCCTTGAAGTATGCCACGGCCCCGGGCGTTCGTCCTTGGGCCGTTTGGCAGGGGGTGTTCGGGTTACAGGGGCGGCGCGACCGCCCCGCGTGCCGCGTAGAAAGACTCACGGAAGGCCAGGAAGGTTCCCGCCTCGATCGCCGCGCGGATGTCGGCCATGAGCTTTTCGTAATAGAACAGGTTGTGCAGGGTGCCCAGCATCGGCGCCAGCATCTCGTTGCAGCGGTCCAGGTGGCGCAGGTAGGACCGGGTGTAGCCGCCGGTGCAGGCCACGCAGCCGCAACCCGGCTCGATCGGGTCCATGTCGCGCGCGTATTGGGAATTACGGATGCGAACGGTGCCGAACGAGGTGAAATAGTGGCCGTTGCGCGCATTGCGGGTCGGCATCACGCAGTCGAACATGTCCACGCCACGTGCGACACCCTCGACCAGGTCCTCCGGCCGGCCCACACCCATCAGGTAGCGCGGGCGGTCGGCGGGCAGTTCCGGGTCCAAGTGGTCGAGCATGGCGTTGCGCTCGTCTTCGGGCTCGCCCACGGCCAGGCCGCCGATGGCATAGCCGTCGAAACCGATCGCCTGCAGGGCATCGGCCGAGCGGCTGCGCAGGTCGGTGTGCACGCCGCCCTGGACGATGCCGAACAGGGCCGCGTCGTTGCCCAGCTCGTCATGCGCGTTGCGGCTGCGCTGGGCCCAGCGCAGGCTCAGCTCCATCGAACGGCGGGCAACGTCTTCGGTGGCCGGGTACGGGGTGCACTCGTCGAAGATCATCACCACGTCCGAATCGAGCACCTTCTGGATCTTCATGCTCTCTTCCGGGCCCAGGAACACGCGGGCGCCGTCGGTCGGCGAGGCGAAGGTCACGCCCTGCTCGGTGATCTTGCGGCGGTGGGCCAGCGAGAACACCTGGAAACCACCCGAATCGGTCAGGATCGGGCCATCCCAGCGGCAGAAGCCGTGCAGGCCGCCGTGGTCGGCGATGATGTCCAGGCCCGGGCGCAGGTACAGGTGGAAGGTGTTGCCGAGGATGATCTCGGCACCCAGCGCACGCACCTGGTCCGGCAGGATGCCCTTGACCGAGCCATAGGTTCCCACCGGCATGAAGGCCGGCGTTTCCACCGTGCCACGCGGGAAGGTCAGGCGGCCACGGCGGGCACGGCCGTCGCGGGTCTTGAGCTGGAACTGCAGTCGGGACATGGAGCGGTCATTAAGGCAAATAGTCGCCCATTGTCTCCCAAAACCGGGGCGACCGCCCATTCAGGCCTGAACGGACCGATATCCTCGCGACATGACTGCTGGGTTGTCGCATCTGGCCTTGGTCCTGACCTGTTACCACTCCAAAATCGACCCGACAGGCGATCTCGTCAGGAAGTGCGGCCCAGAATGAACACAAACAACCGCGAGGCACTAGAAACGATTCTTGGGGGAAGAATCGAGCAACGAGTAGATCGAATCGCGCCGGGCATCAACCGCGTGGCCGGAGTGGAGGTCATCTATTACGAAGATGACGAAACGAGCGGTGCTACAAGTCAGTTCGATCTACTGCTGGACTCTGCTGGAGAGATTGTCGCGAGCCACGGCGGCATCGTATCCGACAGCTGCCGAATCGTTGCCCCCAACGGCCAGTGCTACCAGTGCCTGACCTTCCATGGCGACCTGGACGGTTGGCGCAAGGCTGTTGAAGCCGCAGCCAAGGCACGCGGCATTGGCTTGGCTCGCATTGAAGGCCACCGCCTGAAAATCTCAGAAGACCAGTCATTTGCGCTTGAAGAGTGTCGAATTGAAGTTGGCTGAATGCCTTCTGCCGGGATGAAGAGCGGGATCCCCACTCACCCCGAAAAACGCGCATCCGCCGCCATCGCCGCCGCCAGTGCGTCGATGATCGTCCGCACCCGCCGTGGCAGGTGTTCCCCGCGCGGCCAGACCAGCTGGATCGGCAGCACGGGCGGGCGTTCGCGCGCCAATACCGGCCGCAGCGCACCCGACTGCAGGTGCTCGGCGGCCAGCCACTGGGGCAGCAGGGCAATGCCCTGCCCGGCCAGGGCGGCCTCGCACAGCGCCGCACTGTCGCCCAGCGCGATCTGTTCGCGCGCCTGCAACGGCTGCGACAACCACGGCCAGCCACCTGCCCGCGACTGCAGCAGGCAGGTGTGGGCGTGCAGGTCGCCCG
Source organism: Stenotrophomonas sp. SMYL86 (assembly GCF_036320025.1). Taxonomy (NCBI): domain Bacteria; kingdom Pseudomonadati; phylum Pseudomonadota; class Gammaproteobacteria; order Lysobacterales; family Lysobacteraceae; genus Stenotrophomonas; species Stenotrophomonas sp. SMYL86. Next base: position 15,172 of record NZ_JAWIRU010000033.1, on the reverse strand, counting down.
CCGCGGCCGGAAGCCCGTGGTTGTCCAGGTAGACCGGGGCTGCCACCAGCACGGTTGGCTGTCGGCCCAGCCGGCGCGCCACCCACTCGGCCCGGTCCGGCAGCGCACCGACCCGCAGTGCCAGGTCCACGCCCTCGGCAACCAGCTCGCTGGCCCGGGTCGAGAACTCGATATCGAACACCAGCCCGGCATGGCGCTGGCGCAGCGCGAACAGCGCCGGCATCAGCCACAAGCGCCCCAGCAGCGGCGGCGTGCTCAGGCGGACCCGGCCGGCCGCCGCCCCTGCCCCGGCGCCCAGCGCCTCTTCGGCCGCCGCCAAGGCGTCCAGCGCGCGCCGTGCGTAGACAAGCAACGCCTCGCCGGCCTCGGTCAGGCGCAGCTGGCGCTGGCTGCGCTCCAGCAACCGCACCCGCCGACGCTCTTCCAGCCGGCTGACCGCCTTGCTCACCGCCGAGCGTGAAATGCCCAGGCGCTGGGCTGCGGCACTGAAGCTGCCACCATCGGCCACCGCCACGAAGGCGCGCAGGCCTGACAACACCTCGTCATTGCCCATGTTCCCACCCGTCACGCCAAAGGTGACCCATTGTCACGCATGCGGCAGCTAGCGTGGTCACACCTCACAGTGGAATTCCCCTCATGTCATTGGCGAACAAGACCCTGGTCATCATCGGCGGCAGCTCGGGCATCGGCCTGCGTGCGGCACGGCAGGCGGCCGCGCAGGGTGCGCGGGTGATCATCGGCGGGCGTGACCCGCAGCGCCTGCAGCAGGCGCAGCAGCAGATCGGCCACGATGCGCGGGCGATTCCGGTCGACGCCACCTCGCGCGAGTCATTGCAGGCGCTCTTCGCGGCCACCGGCACGATCGATGCCCTGTTCACTCCCGGTGCGAGCTACCAGGTCGGGCCATTCGCCGACGACGATGCCGCGCTCGCGCGCAGCCCGTTCGATGGCAAGTTCTGGCCGCAGTACTGGGCCGTGCATGCCGCCCTGCCCCATCTGGCGGCCGAGGCATCCATCGTGCTGGTGGCCGGTGCCGCCGGTGCGCGTCCGGTCAACGGCGCGGCGGCCTATGCCGCCTGCAACAGCGCCATCGAAGGGCTGGGCCGCGCCCTGGCCACGGAACTGGCGCCGCGACGGGTCAATGTAATCTCGCCGGGCACGCTGGACGGCGAACTATGGCAGGACCGACCGGCGGCGGTGCGCGAGGCGGCGTTTGCACACTATGCCGAGGTGACCCTGCTGCGCCGGGTCGGCACCGTGGAAGATGCGGCCGATGCGGCGCTTTTTCTGCTGGGCAACCCATCAATGACCGGGTCGACCCTGTACCCGGACAGCGGGTATGTGTTGCGTTGAGGCCGGACAATGTGCGCACCAACGGTGCGCACCCACCAGGCCCACCAGGCCCATGTGCGCACCCGCCGGATTGATCGTCAGCCCGCCTGCGGGAACAGCAGCATCGCGTCGCCGTAGCTGAAGAAGCGGTAGCGCTGCTCGATCGCGTGCTGGTAGGCCTCGAATACGCGCTCCTTGCCGGCGAACGCGGAAATCATCATCAGCAACGTGCTTTCCGGCAGGTGGAAATTGGTCACCATCGCGTCGACGCTGCGGATGCGGTAGCCCGGGGTGATGAAGATCTGCGTCTCGCCGGCGAACGGCAGCAGCTCACCATCGCGCATCGCGCTTTCCAGCGCGCGCACCACTGTGGTGCCGACGCCGATCACCCGGCCGCCGGCGGCACGCGTGCGCCGCACCTGCTGCACCAGCTCGGCACCGACATTCAGCCACTCGCGGTGCATCACGTGGTCCTTCAGGTCATCGGCACGCACCGGCTGGAAGGTGCCCGCACCCACGTGCAGGGTGACGTGGCCGAAGTCCACGCCCTTGTCCTTCAATGCGGCCAGCAGCGGTTCGTCGAAATGCAGGCCGGCGGTCGGCGCGGCCACCGCGCCCACTTCACGCGCGAACACGGTCTGGTAGCGCTCGCGGTCATCCACACCCGGCTCGCGCTGGATATAGGGCGGCAGCGGCAGGCGGCCGGCATGCAGCAGCCACTGTTCCAGTGATTCCGGCACATGGAACTGCAACACGTAGAACTCGCCATCGCGACCCAGCACCTCGGCTTCGCCACCGGCATCCAGCGCGATGCGGCTGCCGGCCTTGGGCGACTTGCTGGCGCCCACCTGCGCGCGGGCCTGCTGGCCACCCAGCAGGCGCTCGATCAGAATCTCCACGCGGCCGCCACTGGCCTTCTGCCCGAACAGGCGCGCCGGGATCACCCGGGTGTCGTTGAACACCAGCAGATCGCCCGGCTGCAGCAGCGACGGCAGGTCACGCACCTGCAGGTCGGTGAACGCGGCGGGGGCTTGCGGCACCAGCAGCAGGCGGCTTGCGGAACGTTCGGCCAGGGGCGCCTGCGCGATCAGTTCAGCCGGCAGGTCGTAGTTGAAATCGGACTTCTTCAAGGCAGTGGGCGGCAACAGGTCGACAATGGCGCGCATTGTACGTCCAGCGTCTGCGAGCCGGCGTGCTTCGCGGCTAACGTCGCGCAAAATGCTGCTATGCAGCAGGTTTCTGCGGGGTTATCGCGCAAAAAAACAAGTGCTAGCATCGAGTCGGAAGTCCGCTGCACGAGCCTGCCCCAAGCGCGCGTGATGACGCGCGTTTTGCTTTTGAAGACCCGTGCGACCCATTGTTTCAGGAGATCTGCAATGAGCTTCATCGAACGCCTCGCCCCCCTGCGCAACCAGCCCGGCACCCGCCTCACCTCCGGCCTGGACGATGCCACCCTGACCGCCCTGTCCGCCAACCACCCGCAGCTGATCGCCGCGGTGGACGCCGCCGCCGAGGAATTCGCGCGCGTGCAGGCCGACCTGGGGCCGCTGCTGGCGCAGGACGAACAGGCGCAGATCGACGCGATGCAGGACGGTTTCGTCAATTTCTATGCCGATGACGCGGTGACCCCGTATGTGGCACTGGCTGCGCGCGGCCCGTGGGTGGTCACCCTGAAAGGCGCCGTGCTGTACGACGCCGGCGGCTACGGCATGCTCGGCTTCGGGCACACCCCGGACGCCGTGCTGGAGGCGATGGCCCGCCCGCAGGTGATGGCCAACATCATGACCCCCAGCCTGTCGCAGCAGCGCTTCATCACCGCTCTGCGCGCCGAGATCGGCCACCGCCGTGGCGGCTGCCCGTTCGCCCGTTTCATGTGCCTGAATTCCGGTTCCGAGGCGGTCGGCCTGGCCGCGCGCATCGCCGACGTCAACGCCAAGCTGCAGACCGACCCGGGCGCACGCCACGCCGGTGCTGCGATCAAGCGCGTGGTGGTCAAGGGCAGCTTCCACGGCCGTACCGACCGCCCTGCCCTCTATTCGGACTCCAGCCGCAAGAGCTACATGCAGCACCTGGCCAGCTACCGTGGCGAGGATTCGGTGATCACCGTGGCGCCTTACGACGAAGCCGGCCTGCGCAAGGTGTTCGAGGATGCCACACGCAACCAGTGGTTCATCGAGGCGGTGTTCCTGGAACCGGTGATGGGCGAAGGCGACCCGGGCCGCTCGGTGCCGCCGTCGTTCTATGCCGTTGCCCGCGAACTGACCCGTGCCCATGGCAGCCTGCTGCTGCTCGACTCGATCCAGGCCGGCCTGCGTGCGCATGGCGTGCTCTCGGTGGTCGATTACCCGGGCTTCGAAGGCCTGGACCCGCCGGACATGGAGACCTACTCCAAGGCACTCAACGCCGCGCAGTACCCGCTGTCGGTGCTGGCGGTGACCGAGCATGCCGCGCAGCTGTACCGCAAGGGCATCTATGGCAACACGATGACCAGCAACCCGCGTGCGCTGGACGTGGCCTGCGCCACTCTGGCCCAGCTGACCCCGCAGGTGCGCGCCAACATCGCCGAGCGTGGTGCCGAGGCCGTGCGCAAGCTGGAGCAGCTGAAGAACGAGCTGGGCGGACTGATCACCAAGGTGCAGGGCACCGGCCTGCTGTTCTCCTGCGAGCTGGCGCCGCAGTTCAAGTGCTACGGCGCCAACTCCACCGAGGAATGGCTGCGCCAGCACGGCATCAACGTGATTCACGGTGGCGAGAACTCGCTGCGCTTCACTCCGCACTTCGGCATGGACAGCGAAGAGCTGGACCTGCTGGTGGGGATGGTCGGCCGCGCGCTGCGTGAAGGCCCGCGCCGCGAGCAGGCAGCGGCGGCGTAAGCCCCGTTCTTTGTAGAGTCGAGCTTGCTCGACTCAGCCGTAGCCGCGATCTGAACGAAGAGCAGCCGAGCATGGCTCGGCTCTACAGGGGCCCACCGCGGTCTGAACGAAGGGCAGCCGAGCGTGGCTCGGCTCTACAGACGGCAACCGCGAAGGTCCATACTCCATAGACACCCCGTCCCTGACCGCCCTGCGGTCGGCGACGGGGCGTTTTCGTTTCCGGCCAAAAGACAGGAAGATCCATGAAATCGATCTGTGTGTACTGTGGTTCCAACGCTGGCAGCAAGCCGGCCTATACCGAACGCGCCCTTGCCCTGGGCGACCGCATCGCCCGCGACGGGATGCGCCTGGTGTACGGCGGCGGCAATGTCGGCCTGATGGGAACCGTGGCCAATGCCGTGCTCGCGGCCGGCGGCGAAGTGACCGGCGTGATCCCGCGCCAGCTGGCCGACTGGGAAGTGGCCCACCGCGGCCTGACCGAACTGGAAATTGTCGGTTCGATGCATGAGCGCAAGTCGCGCATGTTCGACCTCGCCGATGGCTTCGTCACGCTGCCCGGCGGCTTCGGCACCATGGAAGAGATCTTCGAGATGCTGACCTGGCGTCAGCTTGGCATCGGCAACAAGCCGTGCGCCTTCCTCGACGTGGAAGGTTTCTACGCCCCGCTGATCGGCATGATCGACCGCATGGTGGAAGAGCGCTTCCTGCACCCGGACCAGCGCCAGGACCTGTGGTACGGCTCGGATATCGAAGAGATGCTGGAGTGGATGAAGAACTACAAGCCAGCGCAGGCCTCGAAGTGGATCGACGAAAAGCGTCGCGCCGCCCTGCGCTGATGCTTTCCTGCGCGGCGGCTCAGACCGCCGCGCAGCTCCACGGTGCGGGCCGCCCCAGCAGATAGCCCTGGCCGTAGTCGCAACCCAGTTCGCGCAGGGTCTGCCGCTGCGCCTCGGTTTCGATGCCCTCACCGATGGTCTCGATGCCCAGCGTACGCGCCAACGACAGCACGCCCTCGACCAGCGCCCGCGTGCTCTGCACTTCCGGCCCATGCAGGCCGGCGATGAAGCTCTGGTCGATCTTCAGCGTACTGATCGGGAAACGGTGCAGGTAGGACAGCGCCGAGAAGCCGGTACCGAAATCGTCCAGCTGCACCTGGATGCCGCGCTCGCGCAGGCCCTGCAGGATGCGCAGCGTGTGCGGGCCGTCATCCAGCAGTGCGACCTCGGTGATCTCCAGGCGCAGCCGGCGCGGATCGGCACCACATGCATCCAGCAGGCCGAACAGGCGGCCGCTGAACCCGGCGGAGCGGAAATGGCGCGGTGATACGTTCACCGAGACGTAGCTCTGCCCGCCCTCGGCCAGGCCGGCAATCACCTGTTCGTAGATCAGCCAGTCGACCTGCTCGATCAGGCCGCTTTCCTCGCCCAGCTCCAGGAACGCCCCCGGCAGCAGAAGGCCGCGGCGCTCATGCTGCCAGCGCAGCAGCGCCTCGTGGCCCACCACCTCGCCATCGGACAGGCGCACGATCGGCTGGTAGAACGGCACGAAATCGCGGTTGTTGATCGCACGACGCAGGTCGGCTTCCAGATCGAGGCTGCGCATGGCCTGCTCGCGCATGTCTTCGTCGAAGATCGCACAGCGGTCATGGCCCTGCGCCTTGGCCCGGTACATTGCCGCGTCGGCATCACGCAGCAGCTCTTCGCCGGTGCGGTAGCGGGGGTTCCACAGCGCGATGCCCAGGCTGCCGGACGGGAACAGTTCGCGCCCGGCGATCCACATCGATTCCTGCAGCGCCAGCAGCAGGCGCTGGCCAAAGTCCAAGGCCTGGGCCAGGCCCTGCGGGCATTGCAGCAGCACTGCGAATTCGTCACCGCCCAGCCTGGCCACCACGTCCTCGGTGCCGGCCATCGATACGATGCGCTTGGCCACTTCCACCAGCATGCGATCGCCGGCGGCATGGCCGATGCTGTCGTTGACCAGTTTGAAGCGGTCCAGATCGAGGAACAGCACGGCGAACACCGGGCCGCCCTCACGCTTGGCCAGGGCCAGCGCATCCTGCAGGCGGTCCAGCAGATGCAGGCGGTTGGGCAGCCCGGTCAGCGCATCGTGCATGGCCTGGTGGGTCAGGCGCTGTTCGGCACGCAGGCGCTCGCCGATCTGGCCGAGCAGCTTTTCGTTGACCTCGGCCAGTTCGCGCGTGCGCTCCTCCACGCGCTTCTCCAGCTCGGCATGCGCCGAGCGCAGCCGTTGCTGGTCGCGCTGACGGGCCAGGCCGGTACCGATGTTCTGCGCGACGAAGGTCAGCAGGCGCTGGTCATGCACGCTGAAAATGCTGTTCTCGCTGTAGCTCTGCACCACGATCGCGCCGACCACTTCGTCGTCGCGCAGCAGCGGTACGCCCAGCCAGCAGTGCGAGCGCGCACCGGATTCACGCACTTCGCCACTGGCCAGCAGCGCATCGATCTGCGCGCGTGATGCCAACAGTGGCCGCCGGTTGCGCACGACGTACTCGGTCAGGCCGCGGCTGAACGGTCGCGGCGCGCGGCTGGCATTGTGCTCGTCCACCGAATAGACGAAGTCCAGGCCGTTGCCGGCCGGGTTGACCAGGGCGATGTAGAAATTGCGAGCGTCGAGCAGGCGCCCGACCACCCCATGCACCTGTCCGTAGAACTGCGCCAGGCTGTCGGCCGACATCGCCATCTCGGCGATGTTGTACAGGGCGGTCTGCAGCTGTTCGGCGCGTCGACGCTCGGCAACCTCGTCCTGCAGGCTGTGATTGGCGCGCTGCAGTTCCTGGGTGCGCCGCGCCACCTGCTGCTCCAGCCGCACCTGCGCCTGGCGCCGGTCCATCGCGGTCTGCACGTGCTGCGCAACGAAGCCCAGCAATGCGCGCTCGGCCTCGCCATAGCGGGCCGCCTGCTCATAGCTCTGAACCACGATGGCACCGCATACGCGGCCATCGCGCAGCATCGGCACGCCCAGCCAATCCAGGCTTTCGGGCCCGCGTTGCGGGTCGTGCTCCTGCTCCATCACCTGCGCCAGCAGTTCGCGCGAGGGACCACTGAGCGGCTTGCCATGACGCAGCAACGCCACGGTCAGGCTGCGCGGCATCTCGCTGGCGTCATGGCTCTGCGTGGGATCGGCGACGAAATCATCGACCTGATCGGCGAAGTACAGGAAACGGATCTGGTCGCGCACATCGTCGTATTCCACGATGTAGCAGTTCTCGGCATACATCAGCGTGCCCAGCACACCATGCACGTGGCGCAGCATCTCGGGCATTTCCAGGTCGGCACCGGCCAGATCTGCAATCTGGAACAAGGCCTGCTGCAACCGCTCGGCCTCTTCCAGCGCCTTGATCTGGCCGGCCTGGCGGCCGCGCTGCAGCGCCAGCTCCATCGCCTGCCGGGCAACCCCCCACCATGCAGGCGAAGGCACCGCGCCTTCCACCGACAACAGCAGGCGCGCCCCATCATGTTCCCAGCCGTGCTGGCCATCGCCCACGCCTGGCGCTGCCGCATCACCTCCGGCAGCCGCCCTCGGCCAGGCCCCCTGGCCACGGCCAAGCTGCGGGTCATCCCAGCCGACGCGGACCACGGCCGTTTCCGGCAGAAGCGCATGCAACGCGCGCACCAGCGCCGTGCTCAGCACGGCCTCGTGTGGTGGCTCTTCCGCCGGTTCAGCATGCGTGGACAAATGACAATCTCTTGGCGCCGTCAGTGCGTCGCCTCCCCTGAGCCGCCGAGCATAGCGCGCCACCCGGGGGGCAATGGAAGCCCGTAAACCCCGAATCGTGCGCCCGTACGTTTTTCCTGCTGACCGTAGCCCCTTCCGAGCCATGACCCTCGCCCTGCCCGCCCTCGCCACCGGCTATGCGCCATCGCCTGCAGGCCTTACCCTGTACGCCGTGGAAGCCAGCGCACTGCCAACCGATGAAGCCTTGATGCTGGCCTGGGCCGGTGGCGACCTGCGCGCGTTTGAAAGCCTGTATGCGCGCCATCGCAAGCGCCTGTTCGGCTTCCTGCTGCGGCAACTGCGCGACAACGCGCTGGCCGAGGAGATCTTCCAGGACGTCTGGCAGCGGGTGATCAGCGCCCGTGCGGGGTGGCAACCGGACGCGGCGTTCAGCACCTGGCTGTTCCGCATCGCCCACAACCGCCTGAACGACCATTGGCGCGCCGCCCGCCACCGGCCGGCTGCCCCGGCCGATGCCGACCTGCGCCTGGCCGCGATCGAGGATGGACAGACCCCGGAAGGCGAGCTTTCCGAATTCGAACAACGTCGCCGCATCCAGCTGGCGATGGAACAACTGCCGCCGGAACAGCGCGAAGTGCTGCAACTGCGGCTGGATCAGGAACTGAGCCTGGAGGAGATCGGCCAGATCACCGGCGTAGGCCGGGAAACCGTGAAATCGCGGCTGCGCTATGCGATGGACAAGCTGCGTGCGGGATTGAACGCATGAACCGAGACGAACCGCTGACGCCGGAAGAACGCGAGCTGGCCCGGCTGCTCGGCCGTCGCGCCGAACAGGCACCGCCCGCCGCACTGGACGCCGCCATCCTGGCCGCGGCCCGCGCTGCCATGGACGCTCCGGCTGCCGATGCGGTCGCCTCTCCCGAAGCACCACGTACGCAGCGCACACGCCCGCGTTGGCCGGCGGTGTTCGGCATCGCCGCTTCGATGGTGTTCGCCATCGGCATCGCCTGGCAGCTGCGTCCGGAACCGCCACCGATTCCGGCGGGCGAGGCCGCTGTTGCGGCGGCACCGGCTGCGGCAGAAGACGTCGCGGCTGCCGATCAGGCCGCTGAGCGCAGTGCAGCCGACAGCGCGGTGGCGACTGCGGAACCGGCCGCTGCGCCCGCAGCACCCGAGGCAGCCCCGGTTGCCGCTGCCCCGGCACCGGCCATCGCGCGCGCAAGCAAGCCTGCGCCGGCCGAGACCGCTGAAGCGCCGGCCCAGGCTGCACGATCGATGGCTGCGGATGCGGCCGCCGATACCTCCTTTGCGGCCCTGCCGCCCGCTCCGGCCGCAGCGCCGGCAGCAGCCCCCCCTGCGCCTCCGGCTCCCACCGCCTACTCGGCACCCGCGCCGCTGATGGCGCCGGTTGTCGCCAGTGGTTCGCTGAAGGCGCGCTCGGCAGGCACGCCAGAGTCCAACAGCGTGCAGGCCGAACAGGCCCCGGCATTGGACCGGGTAGAAATCACCTCGATGAAGCGCGAGGCTCCCAGCCGTTCCGCACCTGGCATCATGCGCCGCGGCAGCGATGCGGGCCTGAGCGCGGATGCCGTGCAGGCCGAGGTGGACGCTGACGCACGACTGCCGCGCCGGCAGTGGCTGCAGAAGATCCGTACACGACGCGACGACGGCCAGCGCGATCTGGCCCGTGCCAGCCTGGAGCGCTACATGCAGCAGTACCCGGAAGCACGCCTGCCGCGCGACCTGCGCCCGCTGCTGGACGACTGAAGCGGACGGGAATACCCGGCAACCCCGTAGAATGACGGGAATGCTCGATACTCTCGCCCAGCCGGTCAGCCACACGCTGGAAGTCAAACACAGCCGTTTCATCGCCCATGCCGCGCCGATCGATGGCGCTGCAGCGGCCATGGCGTTCCTGCAGCAGGTCGCGGTGGCCGATGCCACCCATAACTGCTGGGCTTACCGGCACGGGCAGGACTATCGCTCAAGCGACGATGGCGAGCCGGCCGGCACGGCGGGACGTCCGATTCTGGCGGCGATCGACGGCCAGGGTTTCGACCGGGTGATGGTGGTAGTGACGCGCTGGTTCGGCGGTATCAAGCTCGGTGCCGGTGGCCTTGTGCGCGCCTACGGCGGCGCCGCCGCCGAGTGCCTGCGCACCGCCCCGCGCCTGCCGCTGGTGGCGATGGCCCGGCTGCAGCTGCTGGCCGGCTTCGAGGACCTGGGTACCCTGCATGCCACCCTGCCCGCCTTCGGTGCCGAAAAGCGCGATGAACAGTTCGATGCCAATGGTGTGTGCCTGCGGATCGAATTGCCTGCCGATCAGGTCGACGCATTGAAAATCCGCCTGCGCGACGCCACCCGTGACCGTATCCGCATAGAAGACGACGACCAGGATGACTGACAAGGACGACGCCCCCGCTTCGACCCCGCCGCTGCGGCGCCTCGGCAGCCTGCGCACGCTGTGGCCGTTCGTGCGCCGCCACAGCGGCCTGTTCACCGCCTGGCTGCTGGCCCTGGCGGTGTCTTCTGCAGCCACGCTGAGCCTGCCTCCGGCGGTGAAGCAGATGATCGATCACGGTTTCAGCAGCGGCGGCCAGATCAACCGTGCCTTCGCCCTGCTGATGCTGGTGGCGGTCGTCATGGCGTTGGGCACGGCCGCGCGCTTCTACTTCGTATCGTTGCTGGGTGAAAAGGTCGTGGCTGACCTGCGCAGCCAGCTGTATGCCCACCTGATCCAGCTGGGCGCCGGCTTCCACGACCGCAGCCGCAGCGGAGAGCTGGTCTCGCGCCTGACCGCGGACACCGAACTGCTGCGCAGCGTGGTCGGCTCGACCATGTCCGTGGCGCTGCGCAGCACGGTCACCGTCATCGGCAGCCTGGCAATGCTGTTCGTCACCAGCCCGCGGCTGGCCGCATGGTCGCTGCTCGGCATTCCGCTGGCGGTGCTGCCGATCATCATCGGCGCGCGCAAGCTGCGCACGGTCGCACGCAACAGCCAGGACCGCATCGCCGATGCCAACAGCCTGGCCAGTGAAACCCTGGGTGCGGTACGCACGGTCCAGGCACATGCACGCGAGCCGTACGAGCGCGGGCGCTTCGACAAGGCACTCGGTGATGCCATCGGCGCCGCCCGTCGCCGCATCGGCGCACAGTCGCTGGTCACCGCCAGCGCCATCCTGCTGGTGTTCGGCGCCATCGTCGGTGTGTTGTGGCTGGGCGCGCACGACGTCATCGACGGCCGCCTCAGCGCCGGTACGCTGGGCCAGTTCGTGCTGTATGCATTGATCGGTGGCGGCTCGGTGGGCGCGCTGGCCGAAGTGTGGAACGAACTGCAGCGCGCGGCCGGCGGCATGGGCCGCATCGGCGAACTGCTGCAGGAAGACATCGAGATCCGCGCGCCGGCACAGCCGCGCGCGCTGCCGCAGCCGCTGCATGGCGAGATCCGGTTCGACGACGTGGTGTTCCACTATCCGCAGCGACCGGACCAGGCCGCACTGGATCACTTCAACCTGCACGTGCACCCCGGCGAGACCGTGGCGCTGGTGGGTCCGTCGGGGGCGGGCAAGAGCACGGTGCTTTCGATGCTGCTGCGCTTCCATGATCCAGCCAGCGGCCGCATCGACGTGGACGGCATCGACGTGCGCCAGGTCGACCCGGCCGAGCTGCGTGCGCAGCTGGCGCTGGTGCCGCAGCAGCCGACGCTGTTCGCTGCCAGTGCGCGCGACAACATCCGCTATGGCCGCCTGCAGGCCAGCGACGCCGAAGTCGAGGCTGCCGCGCGTGCCGCCGAGGCCGATGGCTTCCTGCGCGCGTTGCCGCAGGGCTATGACAGTGAGCTGGGCGAGCGCGGTGCCCGCCTGTCCGGTGGCCAGCAGCAGCGTGTGGCGATTGCCCGTGCGCTGCTGAAGGATGCGCCGATCCTGCTGCTGGACGAAGCGACCAGCGCGCTGGACGCGCAGAGCGAGCACAGCGTGCAGCAAGCGCTGGAACGGCTGATGGCGGGCCGCACCACACTGGTCATTGCCCACCGCCTGGCCACCGTGCTCAAGGCCGACCGCATCGTGGTGATGGACCAGGGCCGCATCGTCGCCGAGGGCACGCACGCACAGCTGCTGGCCGAAGGTGGACTGTACGCTGAACTTGCGCGCCTGCAGTTCATCGATTGATGACGTCCGGCTAACATCGGCGCGGCCAAGCTGGTCGCGCAACAGCCGCATCCGCTGAAGGAGGTGCACGATGTCGTTCCGTCAGTTCCCCGCTGTCGACAGCAACGGCGAAAGCCACATCATCATCGAGTTCAAGCCCGAGGCGAATGGCAGCGGGCACCATTCCGAAGCCACGCCACGCTACGAACTGGATGACGGGCGGCCGCTGGTGCGCGATGGCCGCGAGTTCACCACCAGTGGCGGCGAGCTGCGGCTGACGATCTGAGGTTCGCCGGGCATGACCCCGCCGCTGCCCGATTTCGTATCGCCCCGCTCTGGCGGATGTCGACCTTGATCGACCCGCTTTCTTGCCTCTGGTAGGTGTCGACCTTGGTCGACACGCCTTTTGCCCAAGGCGGTCGAGCATGGCTCGACTCTACAAAAGGCGTGATCATTTTTTGGCCAAGCATCTTGACAGCCTTGGCTGGCAAGGCCTGAGCAAGGTTATCCACACGTTTGCTCAGGAACCATCCACACCGCCTGTGGATGAATTCAGCCCAGTACCCGCCCGATGCCGCTGGCGTCCACGTCGGCTGCTGCCCGGGTGATCGCCGCCGCATCGCTGCCGGCCACGAACCCGATGCGGAAATGCACTTCGCCACCGGGCGTGCGCGAGGAATGGATCGAAGCCAGGCTGATGCGATGCTGCTCGAACACGTTCAGCAGCTCACGCAGCGAGCCGGGCCGGTCTTCCGGCAGGTGCACCGACAACGCATTACGCTCGGTCAGGTCAGCCAGCAGATAACCCACGCGTTCAAAGGTGTAGTTGCCGTCCGCCAGCGCCTGCTCGCCGAAGGCACTGCGGTTGGCCGAAAGCAGCTGCTCGCGGAATTCACCACGCGCACGGTCGTCGCCCTGCCCGACCTGCGCCTGCAGGGCCTGCAGCTGGCCGACCAGCCGTTCCAGCATCGGCGCCACGTACGGGTTACCGAACTGGATGTCTTCGTAGATCGCCGGGTTGAGCGACAGGATGCGCGAGATGATCGCCGTGTCCAGCTCGAACGATGCCGAACGGTACGGCATCATCGCGGCCAGATCGCCCAGCTGCGGCTGGTACTGGCGCAGCACGCCGGCCTGGGCCAGGTGGGTGGCATGCACCATCGCCTGCACCAGCGCCATCATCTGGTCGTGGTGCTGCGGCGTGGCGCGCACGCACTCGGCCTGCAGCGCCGTGCACAGCGTATCGACCCACGGCTGCCAGTGCTGCAGGCGCGCTTCGCAGACCACCATCACCCGGCCCTTCAGGGTCGGCGCCTTGGGTGGCGCGGTCATCGGGTGCAGGCCGACCACTTCGGCTTGAGAGGCCAGCATCGCCTGCACCGGCGCTTCCTTCACCGAGGTCACGTCCAGCCACAGCCGGTCCTGCTCACGGCCGGCCGACTGCCGCACGTACTCGGCAATCAGAGCCGGCGTATGCCGGATCGGTGCCGAGAACACCAGCACGTCGGCCTGCGTCAGCAGCTGTTCCGGCGTATGCGAGTCCGAATCGGCCGGATCGTGGCCGATCACCTGCAGCTGCATGTGCTGCTGGAAGAAGCGGCTCAGCCAGCGCCCATAGGCGCCGGCACTGCCGACGATGCCGACCGTGCGCGGCGTGCGTTCGTGCAGACCGCTCATGCCACGCGTTCAGCGCAGAAGCGCGTGCCTTCGGCCAGTGCGGCAGGCGCCGCCGCGATCACGTCGAACTCTTCGAAGCCATTGTCCAGAGTCGCCTCCAGCGCCGCATGGGTACCGGCAATCGCACGCGAAATCGCCTGCTGCATCGATTCACCTCGCAACAGGAACGACACCACCAGCGACATCAGCACGTCACCGGTGCCGGCCACGTCCACCGGCAGCAGCGGCGAAGTCCAGCGCCAGGTTTCCTCGCGACCGACCGCCAGGGTCACCAGCTCACCCGGGTTACCGCCCACGCTGTGCGCGATCACCCAGTGCGGGCCACGGTCCAGCAGCGTGCGCGCGGCGGCGATGGCATCAGCCTCGGCCAGTGCCGGCATACCGGTCAGACGATTCAGTTCGAAGGCGTTCGGGGTCACCAGCCAGGCATGCGGCAGCAATCGCTCGGCGAAGATCGCTTCCAGGCCCGGCTCCACGTAGGGGCCGGTGTGGGTGTCACCAATCACCGGATCCAGGCAGTAACGCAGCTGCGGACAGACCGGCAGGATGTTGTCCAGCCAGTCGGCGAAGGCGGCACCGTTGGCGGTGCTGCCGAAGTAACCGGAAACCAGCATCTTCGCCCGCTGCGGCAGGCCGCGCTCGTGGGTGCCCAGCAGCAGGTCGGCGAACCAGTCGGCGGGCAGCACGCGACCGCGCGTGGTGTCGTAGAACGGCGCGTTGCTCAGCAACACGGTCGGGATCTCCGCCACGCGCACGCCGAGTGCGCGCATCGGCGGTACGGCGGCGCTGTTGCCGGCGTGGCCGTAGACAAGTTGCGACTGGACCGAGATGACATCGATCGGCGACGGACCATCCGGCCGCTGGCGGCGGCCGTGGACCAGGTGGTTATCAAGGGATTCGCTCATGCCCGCATTCTACGCCCAAGGGGGTTTTCGGCAGGGCTTGCAGCCCTGCACCTGCTCAATGCAACGGCAACCGCAACGGCCGAAGCCAAAGCGGCATTCCGTGGGGTGGCGGGGCGGTGTCGGAGTGCGGGGACGCCGCAAGTACGTCCTTGTAGGCTTGGCAGCGGCATCCATGCCGCTGACACCCCGCAATCCGACACCGCCCCACCTTCGACAGGTTCACGCGGCTGTTGGTAACTGCGCCTGTTGTTCCGCGCGGCTGTTGGTAGGTGTCGACCTTGGTCGACACATCTGTCAGATATCGAACGAATTCATCCGTGTCGACCAAGGTCGACACCCACCAGAGCAGTACCCCGTTCCGACAGACCGCGGGAATCTGTCGAAGGCGGGGTGGGGGGGGGGGGGGGCGGGGGGGGGGGGCGCGCCCCCCGCCCCCCCCCCCCCCCCGCCCCCCCCCCCACCCCCCCCCCCCCCCCCCCCCCCCCCCCCCCCCCCGCCAACCCACGGAAAGCCAGCTTTTGAATTTGACGTTGCCGTTGCC
>NZ_JAWIRU010000032.1:7083-24651 GCF_036320025.1 Stenotrophomonas sp. SMYL86 | reverse complement strand
CCCCCCCCCCCCCTCCCGCCCCACCCAGCACGCAGAAACCCAGAGCCGTTAACAACGCCGTTGCCGTTGCCGTTGCCGTTGCTGGTGCTCTGGCTCTGGCTTGAAACGGGTGCCGGGCAGCGCCCGGCCGGGTATCCTTTCCCTCTGATGTCCGACCTTGTCCATGCCAGCCGCGAAGCCCTCAGCGACGGCGGCGCGCTCGCCTCGCACCTGGATGCATTCGTCCCGCGTCCGGCACAGCTGCACCTGACCGAAGCCATCGCCGATGCGCTGCAGCAGCGTGATCTGCTGCTGGCCGAGGCCGGTACCGGCACCGGCAAGACGTTTGCCTATCTGGTGCCGGTGCTGCTGTCCGGGTTGCGCACCATCATCTCCACAGGCACCCGCGCGCTGCAGGACCAGCTCTACCACCGCGATCTGCCGCGGGTGCGCCAGGCACTCGGGGTCGGCCTGCGCAGTGCGCTGCTGAAAGGGCGTGCGAACTACCTGTGCCGCTATCGCCTGCAGCAGGCGCGCGGCGAGCCGCGTTTTTCCAGCCCCGAACAGGCGGCGCAGTTCCAGCGCATCCTGGCCTGGTCCGGTCGCTCGGAGTTCGGTGACATCGCCGAGCTCGACGGGCTGGCCGACGACTCCCCATTGCTGCCGATGGTCACCTCCACCGTCGACAACTGCCTGGGCACCGATTGCCCGTTCTGGGATGACTGCTTCGTGGTGCGTGCGCGGCAGCGTGCACAGGCTGCCGATGTGGTGGTGGTCAACCATCACCTGCTGCTGGCCGATCTGGCGCTGAAGCAGGATGGCTTCGGTGAACTGCTGCCGGGCGCCCAGGCCTTCGTCATCGACGAGGCGCACCAGTTGCCCGAACTGGCCGCGCAGTTCTTCGGCGAGGGTTTTGGCATGCGCCCGTGGCAGGAGCTCGGGCGCGATTGCCTGGCTGAAGCACGCGGTGTGGGCGGCGCGCAGTCGGCGCTGCAGGAACCGGTCGACCAGTTGCAGCAGGCGCTGCTGGCGCTGCGTTCGGCGATGGAGGGACTGCCGCCGCGTGGCACGCAATGGCGCGCGCTGGCGATGCCACAGGTGCGCGACGGATTCGATACGGTGATGGCAGGGTTGGTGACCCTGGAGCAGGCATTGCAGCCGCTGCGCGAAGCGGCGGCGGGTCTGGATGCCTGTCATGCGCGGGCGCGCGAGGCGGTCTCGCGGCTCAGCCGCTGGCTGGGCGATGACGAACCCACTCTCGATTTCGACACCGATCCGTCGGAAGCGAGCAGTGCGGCCGATGTGCTCTGGTACGAGCTTACGCCGCGTGGTTTCCGTTGCCAGCGCACGCCGATGGATGTGTCCGGTCCGCTGCGTGAGCATCGCGAGCGCAGCCGTGCCGCGTGGATCTTCACTTCGGCAACGCTGACCGTTGGCGGTGGTTTCGATCACATCGCCACCCGCCTGGGCCTGGACGATCCGCACACGCTGGTGCAGCCAAGCCCGTTCAATTGGCCCGAGCAGGCGCTGTGCTACCTGCCCGAAGGCCTGCCCGATCCGGCGGCGCGCGGGTTTGGCACCGCGCTGATCCAGACCTTGCGGCCGGTGTTGCAGGCCTCGCAGGGCAGGGCATTCCTGCTGTTTGCTTCGCATCGCGCCCTGCGTGAGGCCGCCGAGGCATTGCGCGACGGGCCATGGCCGCTGTTCGTGCAGGGCGAGGCACCGCGCGCGACGCTGCTGCAGCGCTTCCGTGAATCCGGCAATGGCGTGCTGCTCGGCTCGGCCAGTTTCCGCGAGGGCGTGGATGTGGTCGGCGAAGCGCTGAGCGTGGTGATGATCGACAAGCTGCCGTTCGCGGCGCCGGACGATCCGGTGTACGAGGCGCGGCTGGAGGCGATCCGCAGCCAGGGCGGCAATCCGTTCCGCGACGAGCAGTTGCCGCAGGCGGTGATTGCATTGAAGCAGGGTGTCGGCCGCCTGATCCGCAGCGAGAGCGACCGTGGCGTGCTGGTACTGTGCGACCCGCGCCTGCTCAACCGGGGCTATGGCCGGGTCTTCCTCGATTCGCTGCCGCCGTTCCGGCGTACTCGCAGCCTGGCCGATGTGCAGGCCTTCTTTACGCCACAATGGGCGCCCGTGTCCGATGATGCGGCTGCCCCAGTCGCTGTTGCGACCGGCCCTGAGCCGGCGCCCGGTGCCACGTTCCCCCTGTTCTGACCCGATCCGATGAAACTGCTCGCCTTTGAAACCGCCACCGAAGCCTGTTCCGTTGCCCTGCATGTCGATGGGCAGGTGCTGGAACGCTTCGAGATTGCCCCGCGCCGGCACGCCGAACTGAGCCTGCCGTGGGCGGAGGCGCTGCTGGCCGAAGCCGGCATCAGCCGCCGCCAGCTGGACGGCATCGCGCTCAGCCGCGGCCCCGGCGCGTTCACCGGCGTGCGTCTTGCGATCGCGATTGCCCAGGGCATTGCGCTGGCCCTGGACCGTCCGCTGTTGCCGGTCTCGACGCTGCAGGTGCTGGCGTTGCGGGCACCGGCGGAAGAAACGCAGATCCTGTCAGCGATCGATGCGCGGATGGGCGAACTCTACGTTGCCCGCTTCGAGCGCGTGGACGGCCTGCCGGTGGCGCGTGATGCCGAGCGCGTATGCGCACCCGCTGCGGTATCGCTGCCGGAAGGGCTGTCCGCCTACGGTGTGGGTACCGGTTTCGGCGCAGCCGAGGGCGCACTGGTGGCGCAACTTGGGGCTGGCCTGCGTGGATTCGATGCCGCCGCATTGCCGCGTGCGTCAGACGTGCTGGCACTGGCGGTGCCGGCCTTCGCGCGCGGCGAAGTCATTGCACCGGAGAGGGTCGAGCCGGCGTACCTGCGCGACAACGTGGCACTGACCCTGGTCGAGCAACAGGCCGCGCGCGAGGCGAAGGCGAAGGCCAACGGCTGAGCCCCTCGTGGCGGGGTTGGTTGATCGCGTAAATCAAAAGCCGCGCTTGGCCGGGCGGGGTGGGTTCGCGGGGGACGCCGTGAACCCGTCCCTGGGGGCTTAGCCGCGCCATCCATGGCGCGGATACCCCCGCGAACCCACCCCGCCCGACCTCTGACAGTTTCCGTGTGCGTCCGCCACGGAAAATCAAAAGAAAATCAAAGTCAAAAGCGGATCGCTTCGCTCGCATCCACGCTAGCGTGGATGTGTGTCGACCAAGGTCGACACCTACCAACAGCGGAGCGGGACGCGATGCGCCGGGATCTGTCAGAGGTGGGGCGGGGTGGCTGGGCAGGACCGTTGGCGCCATGGATGGCGCCATCGAGCCCCCAAGGATGGGTTTACGGCGTGTCCTGCCCAGCCACCCCGCCACACCAAATCCACAGTCCAACCGCCGCCTTTGACGTTGACGTTGACGTTCAGCGGGTCCCGGGCCGCAGGCCCGGGCAACAAACCCTACCGGTCGTCGTGCAGGGTGCCGCCCGGCAGGAACACCCACGTGCGGGTGACCTGCAGGATATCGATCTCATCCTCGGTCTTCGGCAACGGCGGGAACGGCTGGGCCAGCTTCACCACCCGCAGTGCCGCCTCATCCAGCAACGGCGTCCCGCTCGAACGCAGGATCCGGCTGCTCTCCACGCTGCCATCGCGGCGCACGCCCACGCTGATCACCACCTGGCCACCCAGGCGCCGCTGCCGCGCCTCATCCGGGTAATTCAGGTTGCCTACGCGCTCGGCGCGATCGACCCACGCGCGCAGGTAATTGGCATAGGCATATTCGCGCGTGCTGGCCGACACGAACTTGCGGTTCGGACGCTTGGCGTACTGCGCCGAGCGCAGGTGCACTTCGGCGGCCAGGCGCGCCATCTCCACGTCGCGCTGTTCGCGCGCGCTCAGCGGTGCGTCCGGTTCGGGCTGATCCGGCGTGGGCCGGGACTGCGCCTGCGCCACCATTTCTTCGCCATTGCGGCTGCTGACCACCCGTGCCTGCGGCGGCGGAACCGGTGCGGCCGATTGCTGCTGCTGTGGCACCGGGCTGATTCCGGACTGGGCCTGCGGCACGATGCCGGCCTGGTTGTCGCGCGGACGCTGCGCGCGGTCGTGCTCGCCACCGCCTTCCTGGTTGGCCGCGGCCAGGAAATCGGCCTGCTTCGGCGTCAATGCGGTGCGGGTCTGGCTGAAGATCACTTCCAGCGTCGGCACCAGCGGTGCATCGCCCTTCACGGCAAAGCCCACGCCCAGGATCAGCAGGGCGTGGACCAGCACCGACAGCGCGATGGTCGCCCCCAGCCGTTGCGCTTCGCGCGGCGGCGGGGGCAGTACGGCAGGTGCGGACGGCATCAGCGCAGGCCGGCCTCGAGTGCGTCGAACAGGGTGCCGGCAATGTTCAGGCCGTACTGTGCGTCCAGTTCGCGCACGCAGGTCGGGCTGGTCACGTTGACCTCGGTCAGGTAATCACCGATCACGTCCAGGCCGACGAAGCGCATGCCGCGACGCTTCATCTCCGGCCCGACCTGGGCGGCGATCCAGCGGTCGCGCTCGCTCAGCGGGCGACCTTCACCGCGGCCACCGGCGGCCAGATTGCCGCGGAATTCATCACCCTGCGGGATGCGCGCCAGGCAGTAGTCGACGGGTTCGCCATCGACCAGCAGGATGCGCTTGTCGCCAGCGGTGATGTCGGGAATGAACTTCTGTGCCAGCGCCATCCTGTGGCCGCCGTCGGTCAGGGTTTCCAGGATCACATTCAGGTTCGGATCGCCCTGGCCGCTGCGGAAGATCGAGCGGCCGCCCATGCCATCCAGCGGCTTCAGCACGGCCTGGCCGTGTTCCAGGGCAAAGGCCTTCAGCGCCTTGGCGTCGCGGCTGACCAGGGTCGGCGGGCAGCACTGCGGGAACAGCAGGGCGGCCAGCTTCTCGTTGTAGTCGCGCAGGCCCTGCGGGTTGTTGACCACGCAGGCACCGGCAGCGGCGGCCACGTCCAGCACCTGGGTGTCGTAGATGTACTCGGCGTCGACCGGAGGGTCCTTGCGCATCAGCACGATCTGGCCGGGACCGAACTCGGTACGGCTGAACGCACCCAGCTCATACCAGCCGGCCGGGTCGTCGCGCACCTGCAGCGGTGCGGTCTGGGCCACCGCCACGCCACCTTCCAGGGCCAACCCGCCCGGGCGCACGTAGTGCAGGGCATGGCCGCGGCGCTGGGCTTCCAGCAACATGGCGAAGGTGGTGTCCTTGGCGATCTTGATGTGGGCGATGGGGTCCATCACCACGATGACGTTCAACGGCATGGGCGCACCTGTCTGGCAAGGCGTTGATGGTAGCGGCAACGCCGGTCGCGCGCCTCCCCGCCGTACTGCAACGCAGCGTCCGCCCGGCGGTCGCGCACGCATTGCGAAACCCGTCACGTTCAGGAGGGTGCCATGCCCCGCGCCATGGGGCGGCCTTGAAGCGGGCGCGGAAAGTGCGATATAGATACGCTTTCGTAGCGGCCCCCGCCAGAGATCGGGCCGTGCGCTTGGGGATAGGCAATGACTGAAAACACGACTGCGGGCGGGGAACTCGCAGGACTCCGGGTGATGGTCATCGATGATTCGAAGACCATCCGCAGGACTGCGGAAACGCTGCTCAAGCGCGAAGGTTGCGAGGTGGTCACCGCCACCGACGGCTTCGAAGCGCTTGCGAAGATCGCAGACCAGCAACCGCAGATCATCTTCGTCGACATCATGATGCCGCGCCTGGACGGCTACCAGACCTGTGCGCTGATCAAGGGCAACCAGCTGTTCAAGGCGACCCCGGTCATCATGCTGTCGTCCAAGGATGGCCTGTTCGACAAGGCGCGGGGACGCATCGTCGGCTCGGAGCAGTACCTGACGAAGCCTTTCACGCGTGAAGAACTGCTGGGTGCCATCCGCACATACGTCAACGCCTGACCAGGGGGGAAAGGCACAATGGCTCGTATCGTTCTGATCGAGGATTCACCGACCGACCGCGCGGTGTTCACCCAGTGGCTGCGCCGTGCCGGCCATGAGGTGCTGGAAGCGGACAACGCCGAGGATGGACTGCAGCTGGTCCGCGACCAGGTGCCGCAGCTGGTGCTGATGGACGTGGTCCTGCCCGGCATGAGCGGCTTCCAGGCCACCCGTGCGATGGCCCGTGATGCGGCGATCAAACACATTCCGGTGATCATCGTCAGCACCAAGGCGATGGAAACCGACAAGGCATGGGGACTGCGCCAGGGCGCGGCCGATTACATCGTCAAGCCGCCGCGCGAGGATGAACTGATCGCGCGGATCAACGAACTGGTGGCCTGATGCGCTCGCCCTTCGACATTCTCGAAGCCTACGAACGGCGCAGCCTGGCCCACGCGGTGCAGCTGCCCGAACGGCAGTTCGCCCAGGACCTCTGGCGTGGCGTGGGTTACCGCGTCGGCCTGCGCCGGCTGGTGTCCGATTTCCGCGAAGTGGTGGAAATCGTGCCGATGCCGCCGGTGACCCCGGTACCGTGCGCGCAGCCGTGGCTGCTGGGCGTAGGCAACCTGCGCGGCAACCTGTTCCCGGTGGTCGACCTGAAGTACTTCCTGGAAGGCACGCGTACCGTGCAGCAGGAAGGCCAGCGCGTGCTGATCATGCGCCAGGCCGGCGGCGACGTCGCGCTGACCATCGATGAACTGTTCGGCCAGCGCAGCTTCGAACTGGACCAGCAGATCGCGGCCGGCACGCTGGCCGAAGGGCGCTACGGCCACTTCGTCGATCGCGCCTTCCATGCCGACGGCCATGACTGGGGCGTGTTCTCGCTCTCGCTGCTGTCGCGTACCCCTGAATTCCGGCAAGCCGCGGCCTGAGGCCGGGCATCGCCCCCTGCATTGAAGATCGAGGTTGAACGATGAGTACTGCTTCGGACGCCACCAAGACCGGCAAGCTGCGGCTGGGCGGCAGCAACCTCTGGCTGTTCCTGCTGCTGGCATCGATGATCCTGTT
The DNA here is from genome assembly GCF_036320025.1 of Stenotrophomonas sp. SMYL86. Classification (NCBI taxonomy): domain Bacteria; kingdom Pseudomonadati; phylum Pseudomonadota; class Gammaproteobacteria; order Lysobacterales; family Lysobacteraceae; genus Stenotrophomonas; species Stenotrophomonas sp. SMYL86. The sequence goes on along the minus strand of NZ_JAWIRU010000032.1, from coordinate 17,716 downwards.
CGGCGTCAACACCGGCGTCGCCACCTGGCAGGGCAGTCGCCTGGCCGATGCCGGATCCAAGGCAGCCGACCTGCAGGTGCTGTCGCAGCAGCTGGCCAACCAGGGCCGTGACGCGGTGGGCGGCAACGCGCAGGCGTTCACCGCCTTCAAGGCGACCCGCAACGCGATCGAACAGAACGTGTCGACCCTGCAGGGGCGCTACGGCAAGGAGCCGGGCGTGTCGGGTGCGATCGCCACCCTGGCCGAAACCTGGGCGCCGCTGGGCAAGCAGGCCGGGCAGCTGGTCGCCAGTGAACCGGCGGTGCTGGCGCTGGCCGGCAATGCCAACAACTTCACCGGCGCGGTGCCGGGCCTGCAGGCCCAGCTGAACGAGCTGGTGCGTGCGATGTCCGCCTCCGGCGCGCCGTCGTCGCAGGTGTACAGCGCCCTGCAGCAGGTGGTGGTGGCCGGCTCCATGGCCCGTCGCGTGACCGAAATGCGCGCCGGTGGCAGCGCTGCGGCGACGTCCGGCGATGCACTGGCACGCGACATCACCGTGTTCTCGCAGGTGCTCGACGGCCTGCGCAACGGCAACGAGGAACTGGGCATCACCGCCGTGCGTGGTGCCGCCGCCGTGGCCGCGCTGGAGCAGTCGCAGCAGAAGTGGGAAGCGATGAAGCAGGACGCCGATGCGATCCTGGCCAGCTCGCGCCAGCTGTTCGCCGCCCAGTCCGCCGCCACCGCGCTGGGCCAGGGTTCGGCGCACATGCTGGACGACAGCCGCAAGCTGTTCGAGGCGTTCTCCTCGTTCGGCTCGGTGTCCGATACCCGCCTGTTCCCGAACTTCTGGATCGGCGTGGTCTCCGGTGCGCTGTCGCTGATCGCGATCATCGGCTTCGTCTCCACCAACGTGCGCAGCCGTTCGCGCGAGCAGGAACTGCGCTACCAGACACAGGTGGAATTCAACAGCCGCAACCAGCAGGCGATCATGCGGCTGCTGGACGAAATCTCCTCGCTGGGTGAGGGCGACCTGACCGTGAAGGCCTCGGTGACCGAGGACATGACCGGCGCCATCGCCGACGCGATCAACTACGCGGTGGACGAGCTGCGCCACCTGGTGACCACCATCAACGACACCTCGGCCAAGGTCGCGCTGTCCACCCAGGAAACCCAGGCCACCGCCATGCAGCTGGCAGAGGCGGCGGGCCATCAGGCCAACCAGATCACCTCGGCCTCGGACCGCATCGGTGAAATCGCGGCGAGCATCGAACAGGTGTCGCGCAACTCGGCCGAGTCGGCCGACGTGGCACAGCGCTCGGTGGTGATCGCTGCCGAAGGTGCCGGCGTGGTGCGCGAGACCATCCAGGGCATGGACCAGATCCGTGACCAGATCCAGGAAACCTCCAAGCGCATCAAGCGCCTGGGCGAGTCGTCGCAGGAAATCGGCTCGATCGTGGAACTGATCAACGACATTTCCGAGCAGACCAACATCCTGGCATTGAACGCGGCGGTGCAGGCGGCTTCGGCCGGTGAAGCGGGCCGCGGTTTCGCGGTCGTGGCCGACGAAGTGCAGCGCCTGGCAGAACGCACTTCGGGCGCAACCCGACGCATCGAGAACCTGGTCCAGGCCATTCAGGCCGATACCAACGAAGCGGTCACCTCGATGGAACAGACCACCGCCGAAGTGGTGTCCGGTGCACGCCTGGCCGAGGACGCCGGCACCGCACTGACCGAAATCGAGCGCGTGTCCAATGCACTGAACACCCTCATCAAGAACATCTCCATCGCCGCCCAGCAGCAGTCGGCTGCGGCCTCGGACATCACCCGCACCATGGGCGTGATCCGGCAGATCACCGGCCAGACCTCGCAGGGTGCCGGGCAGACCGCCGAATCGATCGGTCACCTCGCGCAGCTGGCGGCCGACCTGCGTCGTTCGGTCGCCGACTTCAAGCTGCCGGCGTGACGCGGGCAGGGCGGCGAGCAAGGAACCAGTCGATGAAGCATTTCCATTCCCCACGCCAGAACTCGCGCGGCTTCCGCGCGGCGGCGAACGGAGCGCGTCCATGAGCAGTCTGCGCGATGCGATGAGCCACGCAGCGCTGGGCTGGGTCAAGCCCGAGCTGGACGAGACCCTGCGCCAGGTGCGCAACGAGGTCGAGTACTACGCGGAAGACCCGGCCGATGCCAGCCGCATGCGCATCTGCGCCGGCTACCTGCACCAGGTGCAGGGCACCCTGCGCATGGTCGAGCTGTACGCCCCGGCGATGGTGGCCGAGGAGCTGGAACAGCTGGCCAATGCCATCGGCGCCGGTAGCGTGGCTGATCGGGATGAAGCCTGCGCGACCCTGATGCGCGGCAGCGTGCTGCTGCCCGATTACCTGGAGCGCCTGCAGAACGGCCACCGCGACATTCCGATCGTGCTGATGCCGCTGCTCAACGAAATCCGTGCCGCGCGTGGCGAAGAGGGCGTGCATGACAGCGTGCTGCTGGCGTTCGCGCCGGACAGCGTCACCGCCACCGAGGCCGAGCTGGACCATGCGCGTGGCAGCCTGAGCGGACGCAACCGCGAGCTGCTCGACACGGTCGGCAGCGCAGTGAAGGAAGAACTGCTGCGCATCAAGGATGCGCTTGACCTGCACCTGCGTACCGGTGGTGCGCCGGAACAGCTGCAGACCCAGGCCAACGAGCTTGGCGCCGTGGCCGATACGCTGGGCATGATGGGCCTGGGCGTTGCCCGCGGCGTGGTCGTGCAGCAGCGCGATGCGCTGCGTGGCGTGGTCGAAGGGCGCCAGCAGATCGACGAGAACCTGCTGCTGGATATCGCCGGCGCATTGCTCTACGTGGACGCGTCGCTGGACGACCAGGTCGCCCATCTGGGCGCCGGCGGCAGTGGCGAAGATGACCCCAGCGCGGTGGAGAACCGGCGCACGGTGGAGGTGCTGGCACATGAGGCCATCGCCAACTTCGCCGCCGCCCGCGAGCATTTCGTCGCCTTCATCGAAACCAGCTGGAACCATGCCGAGCTGCAGGACGTGCCGCGCCTGCTGGGCGATGTGTCCGGTGCGCTGCGCATGCTCGACCTGAACACCGCCGCCGATTACCTGCGCGGTGTGCAGCAGTACATCGAAGCCGAGCTGATCGGTCGCCAGCGCGTGCCCAGTGGCCGCCAGCTGGACACCCTGGCCGATGCCATGGCCAGCCTGGAGTACTACCTCGAGGCTCTGCGCGACCGCCGCCCGGGTCGCGAGGACATCCTCGACATCACCCGCAGCAGCCTTGAAGCGCTGCGCTATTGGCCGTTGCCGGACCGCAATGCGGCGATGCCTGCCGCCGCCGAGCCAGTGGTGTTCGCATCGCTGCTGGTGGACCGCGAGCCGATCGCGCTGCAGGCCGAGCCGGTACAGCCGGAGCCCATCGAGATTCCGGTGCAGCCGGCCGCGCCCGCCGCCGGCACGGTGCCGGTGCCGCTGCCGGACTTCACCTTCGATCCGCCACCGGCCGCGCCTGCACCGGAGGTGGTGGACAACCGCCTGATGTTCGGGGCGCTGGGGAGTGTCGCCTCCACACCGCTGTCGCTGCATGACGATGCGGATGCACCGCTGGTCTTCGCCGCGTCCAGCGCGCCTGCGCCCGAGGTACCGCAATGGGATCTCGCACCGTTCCATCCGGACTCCGAGCCGACCGCGAGTGCCGAAGACGAGCGCAGTCCGACCTTCGCCAGCTTCGACCCGGTCAGTTTCGAACGGGCCGAAACCAGCGTGGAACCGGCGCCGCAGTGGACACTGTCGGAGGCAACACCGCCGGCATTGGCCGATGTGGCTGTGATGGATGTCGAGGACGACGTCGACGCGTCGGTGCCCTTTGACACCGCTGACGTTGCCGCGCCCGTGTTCGACCCGGTGGCTGCCGAGCACGATGTGGTCGCCGCCGGTGACGACGTGGTGTTCCGTTTCGACGCCGATGCGCTGGACAATGCCGACGACGTGCTGTCGCTGCACGCGATGGAGACGCTGTCGCTGGACGACGACGCCGGATTGCACCCGGCGCTGGAGATCGTCGATCCCGCTGCATCCGTGCGGGTGGACGAAAGCCCTGTGGTTGCCGAAGCGGACGCGGTTGCGGCGGATGTGCAGGAGGACGTGCCCGCGCCGATGGCCGAGGTGCTGACGCCGGTCTCCGATGCACCGGCACCGGCGGTGTCGGTGATTGATATCGACACCATCGCGCCCATCGACTTCAGCGAAGCCGACGCGCAGTTCTTCGCCGAGCTGAGCGCCGCGGCGGCCGATTTCAATCCGCAGGCCATGGCGGCTCCGCCCGCTGCGGACATCCCGGTCGTGGCCGGCACCGAGACCGGCTTCGAGGCAGGCTTCGACGACGATGCCGAGAACATCGACGAGGACATCCGCGAGGTGTTCCTGGAAGAGTTCGACGACGAGCTGGCCAACCTGGGCACGCTGCTGCCGGCATGGCGCATGCAGCTGGACAACATGGACCGGCTGCGGCCGATCCGCCGCATCTTCCACACCCTCAAGGGCAGTGGCCGCCTGGTGGGTGCACGCACCCTGGGCGAGTTCGCCTGGAAGATCGAAGGCATGCTCAATCGCGTGCTCGATGGCAGTCGCCCGGCGACTCCGGCGGTGCTGGCGATGGTCGACAACGCCCATGCCGCGCTGCCGCAGCTGAACGCCGCGCTGCGCCATGGCCAGCGCATCAGCGTGGACCTGCAGGCGATGCAGGCCATTGCCGATCGGGTCGGTGCCGGCGAGGAGACCTTCTACGTGCCGTTGCCGGCTGCGGCCGCACCGGCAGCGACACTGGCCGAGTCCGAAGGCGAAGACGAAATCAGCCGCCTGCTGGAAGCCGAGGCCGCTGCGTCGGCGCAGGCCGATGCCACGGCGGTGGCGGAAGACGCCGGTACCCCGGCCAACATCGACAGCGTACTGCGCGAGATCCTCGAGGCCGAGGTCGAAGTCCACCAGGCGACCCTGCAGGAATGGCTGCGTTCGGCGCAGCAGGCACCGCAGCCGGTCAGCGACGCACTGCTGCGTGCGGTGCACACCATGAACGGCGCCTTCGCGATGACCGAAGTGCCGGAAATCACGGCGGTCACCGGCGGTGCCGAGTCCTACATCAAGCGCGCACTGGCCGCCGACGTGGTGCCTGGCGACGAGGGCGTAGCCGCACTGGATGCGACCGCGCAGGCGATCACCGCGACCATGGAGGCGCTGCAGGCCGAACAGCCGCGGATTGTTCCGCAGGGCGCGCTGGTGCAGCGGCTGCAGGCATTGGCCGGCGAGCTGCCGGAAGCGCGCTGGCCGCTGTTCGCGCTGGAAGACGAGGACGAAGAGGGCGTCGAGCTGGCGCCTGATGCCGAGCAGGCATCCGCGGCCGAAGCGCTGCTGGCCGGGCTGGACACGCTGGACGAAACCAGCATGCCGTCCGCTTTCGATGCGGCGACCGATTTCATTGCCGAGCCGCAGTCGCATGCCGAAGATGCGCTGGAACCGGTTCCAGCTGCAACCGGGCTGGAGGCGCTGGACGTCGCAGCCGACAGCGGCCTGGACGTGGGTGAGCTGACCGCCAGCGACGATCTTTCGCGTTACTTCGACGCCGGCTGGCCGTCGGTGCCGGGCGAGGGTGAACCTGCCGCGGACGACACCGGCGCGATTGAATCGATCCAGCCGATTGAACGTGCGCCTGATGTTGCCCAGGACGAATCAGATGCCGTGCCGGCGATCGCGACGGTCGACGACGCTGACCTGACCATGGCGGACGATCTGTCGCCGTACCTCGACGCCAGTGCGCTGCCGGTGGATGACCGCGACGCGGAAGAGTTGCCGGTGTCTGCGGAAGTTGACGCGATCGACCTGAATACGCCGTTGCCGTTTGATTCGGACAGTGACGATGACAACGTCATTGACGACGCTGCTGCACTGCCACTCGACAGCGAGCTGTCGAGCCTGCAGGATGAAATGGCTGTGCCGGGTTTTGCAGAACCGGTCACGCTGGCAGCCGCGCTCGAGGCCGGCCTGCACGTGATCGAGGAGGAGCAGACCCTGGACGACGACGGGCAATGGCCCGTGATCGGCCTCCAGGCCAGCGAACTCGCGCCGGGTGAGGCAGATGCCTTTGCCGAGGATGCGGACGTCGGCGGGGAGGCGGCGGTCGGTGAAGGAGAGAGCGCCGATCAGCCGTCCCCGGCGACGGTGATTGAGGAGATCACCGCAGAGGCGCCGCAGGGCGGCACTGCTGCGGTGCGCTTCTTCGAAATGGAAGACGCACCGGGCCAGGGCACGGTCGATACCGATGCACAGGTTGCAGCGACCGACATCGTGCCGCGTGCGCCGCACCACGAGCAGGCACCTGTTGCGGCGGATGCCGAAGACGGCGCCGATGCACTCGACTTCAGCGTGTACGACCGCGAGCTGGTCGATATCTTTGTCGAGGAAGGCAAGGACCTGCTCGACCACTGCGATGGCCTGATCAGCGAACTGCGCGATGCACCGCAGGACCGCGAGGTGCTGGCCGGCCTGCAGCGTGATCTGCACACCCTGAAGGGTGGCGCACGCATGGCTGGCATCAATGCCATCGGCGACCTTGGCCACAGCATCGAATCGCTGCTGGAGGCGGTGGCCGCTGGCCGTACCGAGATCGAACGTCGCGACGTGCAGCTGCTGGAGCGTGGCTTTGACCGCCTGCACCAGCTGCTCACCCGCACCGGCGCGCACCGCGTGGTGGAGCCGGCGCAGGATCTGGTCGAAGCCTTCGAGGTCCGCACCACCATCGATATCGCCGCAGCCGCTGCGGCCGCGCGTGCGGCCAGCGAGATCGAGACCGTGCCCGCACAAGCCGCGGGCCCGCTGGCGACCCCGATCGAAGCGCCGCTGTCGGCTCCGCTTCCGGCCGAGGGCGTGGTCGATGAAGATCCGCTGGCGCGTCCGCAGCAGGAGCAGGTGCGCGTGCGTGCCGACCTGCTCGACCGCCTGGTCAACCATGCCGGTGAAGTGGCGATCTACCGCTCGCGGCTTGAACAGCAGCTGGGTGCCTTCCGTGGTGCCATGGGCGAACTGGAGCGCACCAATGCGCGACTGCGCGACCAGCTGCGGCGACTCGACCTGGAAACCGAGGCGCAGATCGTCGCCCGCTACCAGCGCGAGCAGGACCAGGCCGACCAGAAGTTCGATCCGCTGGAGCTGGACCGCTTCTCCACCCTGCAGCAGCTCAGCCGTGCGCTGAACGAGTCGGCGGCCGACCTGGGGGGCCTGCAGGGCGTGCTGGACGATCTGTCGCGCCAGTACGATTCGCTGCTGCAGCAGCAGTCGCGCGTCAGCTCCGAGCTGCAGGATGGCCTGATGCGCGCGCGCATGGTGCCGTTCGATGGCCTGGTGCCGCGCCTGCGCCGCGTGGTCCGCCAGTCCGGCATGGATACCGGCAAGCAGGTCCACCTGACCCTGGAAGGAACCCACGGCGAACTGGACCGCAACGTCCTCGACCGCATGGTCGCGCCGCTGGAACACATGCTGCGCAACTCCGTGGCCCATGGCCTGGAAGCGCCGGAACAGCGCCGCGCCGCCGGCAAGCCGGAGGAGGGCGAGATCGCCATCCGCCTGCACCGCGAAGGTTCGGAAATCGTGCTGGAAGTGGCCGATGACGGTGCTGGCCTGGACCGCGAGGCGATCCGCCGCCGCGCCATCGACCGTGGCCTGCTGGCCGCCGATGCGCAGCCGAACGAGCAGGAGCTGGACAACCTGATCTTCGCGTCCGGCTTCACCACCGCCGACCAGGTCAGCCAGCTGGCCGGTCGTGGCGTGGGCATGGACGTGGTGCGCAACGAAGTGCGCCAGCTCGGTGGCTCGGTCGACATCCAGTCGGTGCGGGGCCAGGGCGTACGCTTCACCCTGCGCCTGCCGCAGACGCTGGCCGTCACCCAGGCGGTGTTCGTGCAGATCGGCGAAACCACCTTCGCGGTGCCGGTGGCCTCGGTCAGTGGTATCGGCCGCCTGTCGCGCGAGCGTTTCGAAGCCGCCGACAGCAGCTACCGTTACAGCGGCGAAGACTATCCGCTGTACGACCTCGGCAGCCTGGTCGGGCAGGCCCCGGCGCGTGCCGATGGCCAGGACCAGGTGCCGCTGCTGCTGGTCCGTGCCGGTGATCTGCGTGCCGCCGTGGCGATCGACCAGGTGCTGGGCAACCGCGAAATCGTGGTCAAGCCGGTCGGCCTGCAGATCGCGTCGGTGCCGGGCATCTACGGCGCGACCATCACCGGCGATGGCCGCGTGGTGGTGATCCTGGACGTGGCGCCGCTGGTGCGCCGCTTCCTCGCCAACCCGACGCTGCCTGTGCTGGCCAACGCACCGCGCCAGGAGCGCCAGGTGCCGCTGGTGATGGTGGTCGACGACTCGCTGACGATGCGCAAGGTCACCGGCCGCATCCTCGAACGCCACAACTTCGAGGTCAGCGTCGCCCGCGACGGCGTGGAAGCGCTGGAACGCCTGGAAGAGCGCGTGCCGGACCTGATGCTGCTGGATATCGAGATGCCGCGCATGGATGGCTACGAGCTCGCCACCGCGATGCGTGCCGACCCGCGCTACAGGGACGTGCCGATCGTGATGATCACTTCGCGCAGCGGTGACAAGCACCGCCAGCGCGCCTTCGAGATCGGTGTCCAGCGTTACCTGGGCAAGCCGTACCAGGAACTGGACCTGATGCGTAACGTGTACGACCTGCTGGGGATCGCCCGTGTCCGTGAGTGAAACCCAAGCGGCTCCGGCCGTGGCCCTGCTGGCCCGTCCCGGCGCGGCGCGTGAGCGCCTGCGTGAGGCGTTGTCGCACGCCGATGTGCAGCTGGTGCTGGAAGATGATCCCAACACGCTGGAGGCGCGGGTCCTGCAGGAGGCGCGCCCACAGTTCGTGGTGATCGCGCTGGAAGCCGCCATCGAGGACGCCTTGGAGCGCCTGGAAGCGGTGCTGTCCGCACCGGGTCTGACCCTGGTCTTCGACGAGGCCGAACTGGCTGCACGTCGTGATGGTTGGGAGGCTCAGCGCTGGGGCCGTCATCTGTCCGCCAAGCTGCATGGCCACCAGCAGGTGTTGCCGCCGGGGGCCGAAGAAGAACCCAGCCTGCAGCTGGAGCCGGGCCACCCGGCACCGGCACCGGCGCCGCAGGAAGAAGCGCTGCAGCCGCACCTGGAGCAGGCATTGAGCTGGGCCGACGAGGTCCCCGCTGACACTCTGTACTCGCCGCCTGTACAGCTGCACGAACCGATCGCGCTGGAACAGGCGCTGGCCGCGCTGCAGCCGGTGGTGCCTGAGCCGCTGCAGGCCCCCGCACTGCCGTCGCTGGCAGAGACCGCGTCCGCAGTACCGCCGCTACCGCCGGTCTCCTTCGACCACACCGCCTGGTCGCTGGTCGAGGACGAGGCCGATGCCGATGCCTCGGCAACCGCTCCGCACCACGCTGCGGTGGAGGCTCCGCTGCCTTCCTTCGATACCGGTCATCTGAGCCTGGTCGATCTGGATGCCGCAGCGCCCGTGGGCGCACGCGCCGGATCGCTGCTGGTGCTGGCCGGCATCGGTGGCCCGGATGCGCTGCGTCGCCTGCTCGGCGCGCTGCCGCCTTCGCTGAGCGTGCCCGTCCTGGTACACATGCGCCTGGATGGCGGGCGCTACGGCAACCTGGTCAAGCAGATGGCACGCGTGTCGCCGTTGCCGGTGCAGCTGGCTGAAGCCGGCCAGCGTGCAACTCCGGGTGAAGTGCACGTGCTGGCCGATGACATCGGCGTGCAGGCAGCCAGTGACGGCCTGCATTTCGTCAGCGACGCGCAGGGCATTGCGATTGCCGCGCTGCCGGCTGATCACACCGCGCTGGTCCTGCTCAGCGGCGCTGACCTTGCGCATGTTGGTCCGGCGCTGGATCTGGCCGCCGCCGGTGCATGGGTGGCCGGGCAGGTGGGCGAGGGCTGCTACGACCCGGCTGCAGCCACGGCGGTGGTTGCTGCCGGCATGGTGGCCGGTGAACCGCAGGAACTGGCGCAGGCGATTGCCGCGCGCTGGGGTGAGCAGGACGACAACGGAGAAGCACCATGAGCTATGCCAGCAATGACGAAATCCGTGGCGTCCTGATCCAGGCCGGCAACGCGCGCGTGCTGCTGCCCAATGCCACCGTGGCCGAAATGATGTCGCGCGTGCCGGTGCAGCCGGTCTCCGATGCGCCGCGCTGGCTGGTGGGCGAGATCGGTTGGCACGGCTGGCAGGTGCCGCTGGTGTCGTTCGCACGTCTTTCGGGACTGGGCGAAGAAGCCGTGAGCGGCCATAACAAGGTGGTGGTACTGAAGGCCCTCAGCGGCAACGCGCAGCGTCCGTACTACGCGCTGCTGACGCAGAACTTCCCGCAGCTGATTTCGGTGCCGCGCGACGGGCTGCTGGCTGACGCCTCGGAAGAAACCCTGCCGGACATCGTGCACATGCGTGTGCTGCTGGGCGAGCAGAGCGCGCTGCTGCCGAACCTGGACGCGCTGGAAGCCGCCCTGGATTCGCTGGCGGCCTGATCGGACATCCGCCGGGCATTTTGAATTCCTGGTAGTGGCGGGGGGGGGGGGGGGGGCGGGCGCGGGGGGGGGGGGGGGGGGCGGGGGGGCCCCCCCCCCCCCCG
>NZ_JAWIRU010000032.1:0-7073 GCF_036320025.1 Stenotrophomonas sp. SMYL86 | reverse complement strand
ACTTTTCACTCGGGGCCCCCCCCCCCCCCGGCCCCCCCCCCCCCCCCCCGGGGGGCGCCCCCCCCCCCCCCGCCACTACCAGGAATCGGGCCTTACCCCAGATCCCCCAACCGCGCCTGCAGTGCTGCAATCGCGGCCAGGCCGGCCGTTTCCGTGCGCAGGATGCGCGGGCCCAGCTGCAGGCCCTGGAATCCTGCCGCCGCCAACTGATCCCGGTCGCGCGGCGACCAGCCACCTTCCGGACCGATTGCAATCACGATGCCGCCTGCCGGAGCGGCCGCCAGCGTCGACAAGCGATGTGTGCCCAGCGGATCCAGGGTCAACCGCAGCGTATCCACCGGCAGTGCCGCTGCCGCCTGCGCCAGCGACAGCGGTGATCCCACGTGCGGAATGCGCGCGCGCCCGGACTGGCCACAGGCCGAGGTCACCACGTTGTTCCAGTGCGCCACGCGCTTCTCCGCCCGTGCTGCATCGAGCTTCACCTCGGTGCGCTCGGCGTTGACCGGAATGATCGCCGCCACGCCCAGTTCGGTGGCCTTCTGCAGGATCAGGTCCATCTTCTCGCCGCGGGCGATGCCCTGCAGCAGGGTGATCGCCAGCGGCGATTCGTTGTCGATGGCCTGCACGGCGTCGATGCGCACCTGCACTTCGCGCTTGCCGGCCACGGTCAGCGTGGCGCTGTAGTCATGGCCGTCGCCGTTGAACAGCACACAGGTATCGCCCTCGCGCAGGCGCATCACCCGTACCAGGTGGTTGGCGGTCTCTTCCGGCAGGGTCACGGTCTGGCCGCTGTGCAGCGCCAGGTCGATGGGGCAGCGGGTCACGCGCATGCAATCGCCTCGTCAATCGCCGCCAGCGTGGTATGTGCCAGCAGCTCCAGTTGTTCGTCATCCACGCAGTAGGGTGGCATCCAGTACAGCACGTCGCCCAGCGGACGCAGTACCACACCGCGCTTCAGCGCGGCCTTGTAGGCGTGCAGGCCCAGCCGCATGGCCGGGTCGAACGGGGTGCGCTTGTTGCCATCGCGCGACAGCTCGAACGCCACCACCATGCCGGCCTGGCGCACGTCGGCCACGTGCGGATGGTCGCTGAACGGTGCGGCCAGCGTGCCCATCACCGAGGCGATGCCCCGGTTGCGCACGATCACATCGTCGTCGCGGAAGATGTCCAGCGTCGCCAGCGCTGCGGCGCAGGCCAGCGGGTTGCCGGTGTAGCTGTGCGAATGCAGGAAGGCGCGCTCGCGCGAGTCGTCGAGGAACGCGTCGTACAGGGCCTGCGTGGCCAGTACCGCGGCAAGCGGCAGGAAGCCGCCGGTCAGGCCTTTCGAGAGGCACATCAGGTCCGGCATCACCCCGGCCTGCTCGCAGGCGAACAGGGTGCCGGTGCGGCCGAAGCCGGTGGCGATCTCGTCGGCGATCATGAATGCACCGTGCGCATCACACAGTTCGCGAACCCGCTGCAGGTACACCGGGTCATGCATGCGCATGCCGCCCGCGCACTGCAGGCGTGGCTCCAGGATCACCGCACAGATCTCGCCCGGATGCTGGTCGAACAGTGTGGCCAGGCCATCGGCGGCCTGGCGCGCACGATCGGCGGCGCTCTGGCCGGGCTCGGCCAGGTAAGCGTCGGGCGAGGGCGCGAACAGCCCTTCGGCCAGCAGCGGCGCATAGACGCGGCGATACAGCGGGATGTCACCCAGCGCCAGCGCGCCCAGGGTCTCGCCGTGGTAGCCGTTCTCCAGTGCGATGAACCGCGTGCGCCGCGGCTCGCCACGGTTCTGGAAATACTGGAAGGCCATCTTCAGCGCCACTTCCACGCCGGCGGAGCCGTTGTCAGCGTAGAACACCTTGGCCAGCGGTTCGCGGCCAGGCTGGCGCGGGGCCAGCGCCAGCAGGCGTTCGGCCAGGGTGATGGCTGGCTCATGACCGAAGCCGGCCAGCATCACCTGTTCCAGCTGCGTGGCCTGGGCGGCGATGGCACCACCGATGCGCGGTTCGGCATGACCGAACAGGTTGGTCCACCAGCTGCTGACCGCATCCAGATAGCGATTGCCGTCGTGGTCGATCAGCCAGGCACCTTCGCCGCGGGCGATCGGCACCAGCGGCAGGGTGTGCGGATGCTCGCGCATCTGCGTGCAGGGGTGCCACAGCACCTGCAGGTCGCGCTGCCGCCAATGGCGGGCCAGCGGGGAGGGGGTTGGGTCTGCTAGCATTTCGGGCTCATGAACATGTTGCTGCCTGCACATTCTATCGGCCCCGGCGCAGGCGCCGGCCGCCGCGGAGATTCCGCATGAACGATGACCGTGCCGGCCGTCGCTTGCCGATCATCCATCGGATCACCGATGAGGAGAACGGTCCCTTCCAGCGCCAGCACCTGGACCTGGAGTTCTCCAACGGCGAACGCCGCCGCTTCGAGCGGCTGGTCAGCCGGGGGCATGGCGCGGTGGTGGTGGTGCCGATGCTCGACGACGAAACCGTGCTGCTGGTACGTGAATACGCCGCCGGCATGCACCGCTACGAACTGGGCCTGGTCAAGGGCCGGATCGATGCCGGCGAGACCCCCGAGCAGGCCGCCGACCGCGAACTGAAGGAAGAGGCCGGTTACGGCGCGCGCCGGGTGGATGTGCTGCGCGCGATGACCCTGGCCCCGACCTACATGAGCCACCAGTCGTGGCTGGTGGTGGCGCGCGACCTGTACCCGGAAAAGCTGGCCGGCGACGAGCCGGAAGAGCTGGAAGTCGTCCCGTGGAAGCTGGCCGAGTTGGACCAGCTGATGCTGCGCGAGGACTTCTCCGAGGGACGCTCGCTGGCGGCGCTGTTCATTGCCCGCCAGTGGCTGCAGGGATTGCGATGATCAAACTGACCACGGACCTGCGCGAGACCGCCATCGCCATTGCCCAGGAAGCCGGACAGGCCATCATGCAGGTCTATGCCGATGGCTTCGACGTGCAGCTCAAGGACGACAACAGCCCGGTCACCGCCGCCGACCTGGCCGCCAACCAGGTCATCGAGCAGGGCCTGCAGCAGCTGACCCCGGATCTGCCGATCCTGTCCGAGGAATCGGCGCAGGTACCCTGGGAACAGCGCCGCCACTGGGGCGCCTACTGGCTGGTCGATCCGCTCGATGGCACCCGTGAGTTCGTCAAGCGCAACGGCGAGTTCAGCGTCAACATCGCGCTGATCTACCAGGGCGCACCGGCCTTCGGCGTGGTGCTGGCCCCGGTGACGGGCATCGTCTGGCATGCCATGCGCGGCGAGCTGGCCTATCGCCGGCAGGGCCTGCACGACACCGTGCTGCGCACCCGCACGCCGGCCACCGCACCGCTGCGGGTTGCTGCCAGCCGCTCGCACCGCTCACCGGAAACCGAGGCGCTGCTGGCGCGCATGGGCCGCATCGAGACCATCGCGCAGGGCTCGTCGCTGAAATTCTGCCGGATCGCCGAAGGTGGCCTGGATGTCTATCCGCGTCTGGGCCCGACCTCCGAATGGGACACCGCCGCCGGCCAGTGCGTGCTGCACGCCGCCGGTGGCGCGGTGCTGTCGGCGGCGACCGGCAAGCCGTTCCGCTACAACCGCCGCGAGACCCTGTTGAACGGCGATTTCATTGCCCTTGGTGATACCAGCCTGCCGTGGCGCGACTGGTTGTCCGACTGACCCTGGAGGCCGCATGAGCGCGCATGACACCCCCATCGCCGGCAGTGCAGCCAGCAACGAACTGGAACGCCTGCTGGCGATCATGGCGCGCCTGCGCGATCCGCAGGGCGGCTGCCCCTGGGACCTGGAACAGAACTTCGCGACCATCGCGCCGTACACCATCGAGGAAGCCTACGAGGTGGCCGATGCCATCGACCGTGGCGACCTCGATGATCTCTGCGATGAGCTGGGCGACCTGCTGCTGCAGGTGGTGTTCCATGCGCGCATGGCCGAGGAGCAGGGCGCCTTCGCCTTCGCCGAGGTCGCGCGCGCGATCAGCGACAAGATGCAGCGCCGCCACCCGCACGTGTTCGCCGATGTCAGCGTCGATGACGCCGACGGGGTGACGCGTAACTGGGATGCGATCAAGCGCGCCGAGCGTGCCGCCAAGGGCGAGCAGGACACCTCCGCATTGGCCGGCATCTCGCGTGGCCTGCCCGAATGGCAGCGGGCAGTGAAGCTGCAGTCGCGCGCGGCCAAGGTCGGTTTCGACTGGCCGGGCCCGCTGCCGGTGCTGGACAAGGCGGCGGAGGAACTGCAGGAGCTGCGCGAGGAGTTCGAGCGCGGCGACATTGCCGGCAACAAGGCGCGCCTGCAGGAAGAGCTTGGCGACCTGCTGTTCGTCTGCGCCAACCTGGCGCGCCACGCCGATATCGATCTGGGTGCGGCGCTGCGCGGGGCCAACCACAAGTTCGAACGCCGCTTCCGTGCGATGGAAGCGCAGGCTGACGCCCAGGGTGGAGCGCTGGCGTCGATGGACCTGGATGCGCAGGAAGCACTGTGGCAGCACGCCAAGGCGGCGGAGAAGGCGTGAAGACGCTCGCGCTGTTCCTGCTGACCGCGCTGGCCGAAATTGTCGGCTGCTACCTGCCGTGGTTGTGGCTGCGCAAGGGCGGCAGCGTGTGGCTGCTGCTGCCGGCTGCCGCCAGCCTGGCCCTGTTCGCCTGGCTGCTGACCCTGCACCCGACCGCCAGTGGCCGGGTCTATGCGGCCTACGGTGGTGTCTACATCGGCACCGCGCTGTTCTGGCTGTGGCTGGTCGATGGCATCCGCCCCAGCCGCTGGGACCTGTTCGGCGCAGCCCTGTGCCTGGCCGGCATGGCGGTGATCATGTTCGGGCCGCGCACGCCCCCGGTGTAGCGTCGAGCCATGCTCGACGGCTTCCGCTTTTGTAGCGTCGAGCCAGGCTCGACCGCTTCCGCTCTTATGTAGCGTCGAGCCATGCTCGACTGCAACTGGGAGGGCCAGTCGAGCATGGCTCGCCTCTACAAAGGCAGCGCCACCGGATCATGCACTGACTTGTCAGAATCGGCCACGCTGTCCAGGCCGCTTTCCCTCCCGGGAAGGCGCATGATGGCGGTGACCACGGCCCCCGGAACACGCACATGTCCCGCTTCGCCAGCTTCCGCGAGTTCTATCCGTTCTATCTCAGCGAGCACCGCCACCCGGTATCGCGCCGGCTGCACTTCGTCGGCAGCTGCGGCGTGCTGCTGCTGGTCGTTGCAGCGATCCTGCGCGGGCAGCCGGTGCTGTTGCTGGCCGCCCTGTTCTGCGGTTACAGCTTCGCCTGGGTCGGCCATTTCTTCTTCGAGAAGAACCGCCCGGCCACCTTCCAGCACCCGCTGTACTCGTTCATGGGCGACTGGGTGATGTTCGCCGACATCCTGCGCGGGCGCGTGCCCTGGTAGCTCCGCTGTGAATGTGGCCTTCACGCGCTATGCTGGGGCCTGGACGTCATAGATAAGGAAAGCAAGATGTTCCCGACCATGTTCTTTACCGTGGTACTGGCCTTCGTGGCCGTGGTGATCCTGTTCAAGGCAGTACGGATGGTGCCCCAGGGCTACGAGTGGACCGTCGAGCGCTTCGGGCGCTACACGCACACCATGACCCCCGGCCTGCATTTCCTGATCCCGATCGTGTACGGGGTGGGGCGCAAGGTGAACATGATGGAGCAGGTGCTGGATGTGCCCAGCCAGGAAGTGATCACCAAGGACAACGCCGCCGTGCGCGTGGACGGCGTGGTGTTCTTCCAGGTACTGGATGCCGCCAAGGCCGCCTATGAGGTGGCCAACCTGGAAGTGGCGATGATCGCCCTGGTGCAGACCAACATCCGTACCGTGATCGGTTCGATGGATCTGGATGAATCGCTCAGCCAGCGCGAGGTGATCAATGCCCAGCTGCTGAGCGTGGTCGACCATGCCACCAATCCCTGGGGCGTGAAGGTCAACCGCATCGAGATCCGCGACATCCAGCCGCCGCGCGATCTGCTGGATGCGATGGCGCGGCAGATGAAGGCCGAGCGCGAGAAGCGCGCGCAGATCCTCGAGGCAGAGGGTTCACGGCAGTCGGAGATCCTGCGCGCCGATGGCGAGAAGCAGGCCACCGTGCTGGAAGCCGAAGGCCGTCGCGAAGCCGCGTTCCGCGATGCCGAGGCGCGCGAGCGCCTGGCCGAGGCCGAAGCGATGGCGACCAAGGTGGTGTCGGCGGCGATTGCCGAGGGTGACGTGCAGGCGATCAACTACTTCGTCGCGCAGAAGTACGTGGAAGCGTTCAAGGAGCTGGCCAGTTCGCCGAACCAGAAGCTGGTGCTGATGCCGATGGAGGCCAGTGGCGTGATCGGTTCGATCGCGGGCGTGGCCGAACTGGCGAAGCAGGCGCTGGCCAGCCAGGACAACAAGGCCGCCGGCAAGCGGCCGCCGCCGCTCGGAGGCTGACATGCGCTGGGAAGTCGTCGGTTGGGGCGCGCTGGCGCTGCTGCTGTTCGCTGCCGAAGCGCTGGCGCCGGGTGCGTTCATGCTGTGGATCGGCATTGGCGCGGCGGCAGTGTTCGTACTGGTTGCGGTGTTCAGCGACATTCCACTGTTGTGGCAGGTGATCGCCTTTGTCCTGCTGAGTGTGGTCTCGATCCAGTGCTACCGGCGCTGGGGGAGGCCGCGGGCACGGCCCAGCGATGCGCCGTTGCTCAACCGCCGTGCCGAGCAGCTGGTCGGCCGGGAGGTGGTACTGCAGCAGGCCATCGTCGGTGGCCAGGGACGGGTCAGCATTGACGATGCGTCCTGGCAGGTGAGCGGTCCGGAGCTGCCTGCGGGTACGTGGGTGCGGGTGGTGGCGGTGCAGGGCAGCACGCTGGTGGTCGAAGCGGTGGCCTAGGGGTTCCCTGCCAACGGCGGAGCCCCTCGTGGGTGGTCGCGGAAGGCGGTTCATGTGTTTGGGGCGGGCGGGTTGGGTTCGCGGGACACGCCGTAGACCCCGCTCCGCGGTCCGGCCCAGCCGCTGGCGGCTGCGCGTTCGGTCGCTTGCGAAGCAGTGCTTCGCAAGCAAAGCGCCCTCACCCATGGGGGCTCGATGGCGTCATCCATGGCGCCAACGGTCCCGCGAACC
>NZ_JAWIRU010000031.1:0-29545 GCF_036320025.1 Stenotrophomonas sp. SMYL86 | reverse complement strand
CGGGGGGGGCCGCGGCCGGGCCGCCGCGCCCACGCCCCCGGGCCGGGTTCCCGGCGGCCCCCGACCCGCCTACCCACCCGGCCAAACCCATGAACCCGAGCTTTTCAGCGACCAACCCACCCCCACCACGGAGGGGCTCCGCCGTTCGCCGACGCCCGCCGAAGGCGCGCTTTCCACGGAAGAAATAATTTTCAGAGGACGTGTCGATTCCCAACCCCCTGGTTCGTTGTACCCAGTGAAGGGCACGCACCACGCGTCCCCACGGGAGACCGCAATGAAAGTGATGGTGATCGTGAAGGCCAACGCCGACTCCGAAGCCGGCCGCATGCCCAGCGAACAGGAACTGTCCGAAATGGGCGCCTTCAACGAACAACTGGTGGCCGCCGGCATCATGCTGGCCGGTGAAGGCCTGCACGCCACCCAGCGCGGTCGTCGCATTCATTTCGGCAGTGGCGCGCCCAAGGTCGAGGCCGGTCCGTTTGGACCCGCCAGCGAACAGATCGCCGGTTTCTGGCTGTGGGACGTGCGCTCGCTGGACGAGGCCGTTGAATGGGCCAGCCGCGCGCCGTTCAACAGTGGCGGCACGCTGGAGCTGCGCCCGCTGATTTCCGCCGAAGACTTCGGTGAAGCCTTCACCCCCGAATTACAGCAGCAGGAACAGCGTCTGCGTGCACAGCTGGAAGGTTGACCCGATTCATTTCCCCCGCCGGGCATGGACCGGCGCTACCCCCCTGAAACCCACGACGGAGTATTGCCATGAAATTGATTCCCTTCCTCGGCTTCAGCGGCCAGGCCCATGAGGCGATGGCGTTCTATGCAAAGGCACTCGGTGGCCAGGTCACCTCGGAAATGAAATACCGCGACATGCCGCCCTCCGATGGCTCGCCGGGCTGCAACGAGATGCCGCCGGAAACCCTGGACCACGTCGCGCACAGCCAGCTGGAAATCGGTAGCGCCATCGTGATGGCGGCCGACGGTCCCGGCGGTGGCGAGGGTGGCTCGACCACCATCAATGTCGACGTCGACAGCATCGAAGAAGCCGAACGCGTGTTCGCCGCGCTGGCCGACGGTGGCCAGGTGCAGATGCCGATCGCCGAAACGTTCTGGGCGCACCGCTGGGGCATGTTGATCGACCGCTACGGCAAGCCGTGGATGGTCAACTGCATGAAGCAGCCCTGATCCCTCTTCTTTTCATCCACAAGGAGCTTCACCGATGAATGCACCGCAACCGCAGATGATCTTCGTCAATCTTCCGGTGAAGGACCTGGAGAAATCCAAGGCCTTCTTCACCGCGCTGGGCTACAGCTTCAATCCAACTTACACCAACGATGACGCGGCAGGCATGGTCATCAGCGAGAGCATCTACGTGATGCTGCTGACCCAACCTTTTTTCCAGCAGTTCACCAACAAGCCAATTGCCGATGCGCACACCCACACGGAAGTGATCAACGCACTCTCGGCACCCAGTCGCAAGGCAGTTGACGAGTTGGTGGACAAGGCACTGGCCGCCGGCGGCAGCGAACCGCAGCCGGCGCGCGACCTGGGCTTCATGTACCAGCGCGGCTTCCAGGATCTGGATGGCCATCTCTGGGAAATCGCACACATGGACGGCGAACCGGGCTGACGGCCGCCGCAGGGAGAATCCTCATGGCTTACGTGGATGCTTACGTGCTGCCGTGCCCCCAGGACAAGGTGGCGGCCTACCGCCGCCTTGCCCGCAAGGCCGGTGCGGTGTGGAAGGACCATGGCGCGCTGCAGTACATGGAATGCGTGGCTGACGATGTGGAACCGGGAAAGAGCACGTCGTTTCCGCGTGCGGTCAAGGCCAAACCTGGCGAAACGGTGATCGTCGCCTTCGTGGTGTTCCGTTCGCGCGCGGCGCGCGACCGTATCAACGCGAAAGTAATGGCGGACCCGCGGCTGGCGTCACTGGGCCCGAAGGACATGCCGTTCGATACCAAGCGCATGTTCTGGGGTGGCTTCAAGCCGATAGTTGAAGCGTGAGCTGCGGCGCTTGTGCGGGCCGGGCGT
This sequence comes from Stenotrophomonas sp. SMYL86, assembly GCF_036320025.1. Taxonomy (NCBI): domain Bacteria; kingdom Pseudomonadati; phylum Pseudomonadota; class Gammaproteobacteria; order Lysobacterales; family Lysobacteraceae; genus Stenotrophomonas; species Stenotrophomonas sp. SMYL86. The sequence goes on along the minus strand of NZ_JAWIRU010000031.1, from coordinate 27,514 downwards.
GCGTGCTGTGATCGGCGCATGCTCGAGCCCGCACTGACGCAGCGTCTGGAAACCCTCTGGCGGATGGAGTCGCCGGTGTTGATCGCGCGCCTGGCGCGGCTGCTCGGGGGCGATGTCGGCCGCGCCGAGGAGCTGGCCCAGGACACCTGGCTGGCCGCGCTGGAGCGCTGGCCGGAGCAGGGCATCCCGGACAACCCCGGAGCCTGGCTGATGACCACTGCGCGCAACCGTGCCATTGATGTGCTGCGCCAGCACCAGCGGGTGGCGCAGCAGCATGCGCAGTGGGGCGAGGAGCTGCATCCGGCACCCTTGCCAGCACCGGACGACAGCCAGGCGCTGGAAGATGATCTGGGTGACGACCTGCTGCGGCTGATGTTCGTGGCCTGCCATCCGGTGCTGCCGGCCGACGCACGGGTGGCACTGACCCTGCGCCTGCTGGGTGGCCTGACCACCGTGGAGATCGCGCGCGCGTTCCTGCAACCCGAACCGACCATTGCGCAGCGCATCGTTCGTGCCAAGCGCACGCTGGCGCAGAAGCAGGTGCCCTACGAGGTCCCGCGTGCTGACGCGATGCCCGAGCGGCTTGGTTCGGTGCTGGAAGCGATCTACCTGGTGTTCAACGAAGGCTATGCGGCCAGTGCCGGTGACGACTGGATGCGCCCGGCACTGTGCGAGGAGGCGCTGCGGCTCGCGCGCATCCTGGCGCACCGGCTGCCGGTGCCGCCGGTGCTGGGCCTGCTGGCGCTGATGGAACTGCAGGCCTCGCGCGCGGCGGCGCGCGTGGACGCGCACGGCGCGCCGGTGCTGCTGGACCAGCAGAACCGCGCGCGCTGGGACTGGCTGCAGATTGAACGCGGGCAGCAGGTGCTGGCGCGCGCGCTGGCCGCCGGTGGCGCTGATGATCCCTATGTACTGCAGGCGCGTATCGCAGCGTGCCATGCAGCGGCGCGCCGCCCCGAGGATACCGACTGGCCGCGCATCGCAGCGCTCTATACGCAGCTGCTGCAGGTGCAGCCCTCGCCGGTTGTTGCATTGAACCGGGTCGTGGCGGTGCTGCGCAGTGACGGTGCCTTCGCGGCGTGGGCGCAGCTGCAGCCGTTGCTGGTGGACGCGCGACTGCGTGAGTACGCGCCGCTGCAGGTGGTGCGCGGGGAGTTACTACAGGCGCTGGGGCGCGACCTGGACGCACGTCACGCTTTTGCGGAAGCCGCCAGACTCAGCCAGAACCAGGCAGAGCGGGGCCTGCTGCGGCAACGGGCCGGCCTGCCTCCCACGGAGTGACCTCGACGAAGGCAGCACTTGTCGGCGGGCCCGCGAGCCGTTATGTTTCGCGCCCAGCGGACGCGTCAGCGTCCACTTTCCATGCGTATTGACCGAGGAGCGGTTGGATGTATTCAAGGACGAAGAGCGCATCGCGCGCTTTTGCGCGCCTGCTTGCCTGTGCCCTGTGCCTGGCCGTATGGCCGATGGCCGTGCAGGCGGCAGACAAATCACAGCAGGCCTATTGGGCCGGTTTTGCCTATACCGCTGATGCCGATGCCGTGCAGGCGACCACGCCGCATGCGCACGCCGTGCTGGAAAAGCGTGGCTTGATCCCGCTCAACCAGACCCTGGGGCAGGGGCTCAAGCGTCGCCCGCCGGCCAATCTGGAACTGATCGACCAGCCGGTGGCGATGCTCGACGGCACCACCAGTGCGACAGTGCTGGCCGCGGCACTGGACCGCGAACTGGTCTCGGTCGAGCCGATCGGTGACCAGTACAAGGTGCTGGTGGAAGTGGCGCTGCAGGCGCTGTTCTTCGATTTCCGCGAGCGCCAGGTGATCGCGTCCTATCCGCTTACCCTGCAGCGCATCGACGTGCAGGATTACCGGCCGGACAACGACGATATCGACGCGATCGTCGCCGATCTCCTGTATGGCAGCGCCGATACCAGCCTGTCGCAGGTGCTGGCTGCCAGCCTCGCCCAGGCCAGGCTGCCCGATGCCGCCGTGCGTCGCCTGCAGGTCGGTGGCGTAACCCTGTCCGACGTGGTCCGCGCCAAGCTGCCCGACCCGAAGTGGGAAGCCCCGCTGCGCGCCACGCTGGCCCATGAGCTGTCCAAGACGCTGTCGTCCAATACCGGCGTCGGCCTGCTGCCGCCGGCCTCGGGCCAGGCGATCGGTGGTGCGATGGCGGCGCGCTTTGCCGACGGCAAGGTCTACCAGCTGAAGATTCCCGAGCCGGACTACGTCATCAACCTGCAGGTGGATGCGCTGAAGAACGGCGTGATCGAAGAAACGCCGGCGATGAAGACGATGCTGTTCGGCGCGTTCTTCACCGCCAAGGTGACCGAGCCGTTCTCCGGCAAGGTCTATTTCGAACAGCCGCTGCGCAAGGGTGCCACCAAGGTGGTGCCGGTCACGCAGTGGCAGGTCGACCAGTGGTCGGCCAGCTACGAAACCCTGCTGGCCGGCTTCGACGCCTTCGCCGGCGCCGCCGCCAAGCGCGCCGATTCGCGCGGCTGGCTGGACGAACAGAAGCCGGGCGGCCGCCCGTTGCAGCAGCAGACCCAAGCCCTCCAGGAGTTGATCAAGTCATGTCGTTGATGCGTACCATCCTGCTCATCCTCATCGCCCTGGTGGTGGCCTCCCCGGTCGCTGCACAGACCGCCAGTTCACGCGGTACCGGTTCGGCCAGCTACGGCCTGCGCCTGAGTGCCGACACCCGCGCCCAGGCCCTGAACAAGGCCAAGGTCAATGCACTGGAGGCGTACATCGCCGAAACCGGTGCGGCCAAGCTGCGCCTGTTCGAAGCACGTCGCTCCGAGTTCATCGGCGAGATCGACCGCTACGTGCTCAGCGCCGTGCAGCTGTCGGACACCGAAGACAAGAAGGCCAAGACCTACACCGTCACCGTCCGCGCCGAGATCAACACCACACTGCTGCAGACCAAGCTGGATGCCGGCTCGGCCGTGGCCGGTGCCACCGCCGCGCAGCGCTCGCTGCTGACCTTCCTGTTCATGGCGCGCTCGCAGGACACCGTGCAGTCGTTCCAGGACAAGGAATACCGCCGCGTCGACGCCAGCAGCAGCTACAGTGAGAACACCCGTGAAGGCGACAGCTTCCGCGGCAACTCGGTCAGCACCAACGGCAGCATCAACCAGAACGGTTCGATGTCGGTCACCAGCGGCGGCAGCACCACCCAGCGCAGCGACAACATCAGCTGGAAGGTGGCCAACGCCGCCGAAGTGAACACCGCGATGACCGGCGCCTTCAGCGCCGCCGGCTACGAAGTGGTTGAAGCCGAATACGTGGAAGGCGAATCGCGCGGCCTGCTCAGCATCGAGCGTATCCGCAAGGACTTCAGCACCGGCAACGACCTGGCCCCGGCCACCCTGCGTGATACCGCCAACGGCATCCGTGCGGCCAACATCCCGTACATCGCCGTCGGCACCCTCGACGTGGGCATGCGCGACCGCGACCCGGCCAGCGGCAACACCCGCGTGTTCGTCACGGTCACCGGCAAGGTGCTGGATGTGACCGGTCGCTTCCCGCGCACCGTGTCGTCGGTGGGCCCGGTGCAGTTCTCCGGTACCGGCCCGAACGAAACCGTCGCCCGTACCAACGCGCTGCAGCTGGCGGCTGAAAAGGCTGCCCAGCAGATGATCAACGAACTGAACGTCAAGGCGGTTCGTTGATCCGCCACCCCGGTGGGTGCCGAGCTCGCTCGGCATCGCCCTGGGGTTACCGATTTCCCACGTGCCGCTTCGCGGCCGTCTCTCCCAAAAGGACACTCACATGATCCGCAATACCGCTCTTGTCGTGGCCATCGCTGCCGCCACCCTGTCGATGCCGGCCCACGCTGGCCTGGGCAAGCTGAAGGACCTGGCTGGCGCCGCTACCGGCACCTCCAGCAGCAGCGCCTCCAGCGCCGCCGCTCCGGACGAAGCCGCGCAGGAAGCGCTGGTGCGTCGTTTCGTCAGTTCGCAGTCGCACTCGCTGCAGGCCCAGACCTCGTTTGCCCGCGCCTTCGGCCTGGCCGAGCAGGTGCAGCTGCTGGAAGCCGAGCGCCAGGCGCTGTCGTCGGGTTCGGTCAGCGTCGATGCGATGAAGAAGTCGGTGTCGGTCAGTGAAGCTGCGCAGGCGGCGATCAACGAGCGCCAGGCCGCACAGCCGGAACTGAACGCTGAATCCAAGCAGCACTACGCCGAAGGCCTGGTCTCGCTGCTGTCCTCGGCGGCCGAAGCACAGAAGCTGGGCGGCGAAGCCAGCAACTTCACCGCCGGCATGAAGAACCTGGGCGCGACCCAGCTGGCCACCGTCGGCCGCAAGCTGGCAGCAGGTGCATGGGTGGCCAAGGAATCGCCGGGCTTCATCCAGGGCCTGTACGGTTCGACCAAGTCGGCCGTGACCTTCGCCAGGAAGAGCAAGGTGAAGGTGCCGTCCAACGCCGATTCGATGCTCGACACGCTCTGATCCGAGGCGAATCTCCATGCGTATGACCTACCGTTTGATCGGCCTGGGCCTGGCTGCCACGCTGCTTGCAGCCTGTGGCAAGCAGGACACCCCGGCCGCCGCGCCCGCCAAGGACAAGGCAACCAGTGCACTGGCCAGCAATGCGCCAGTGGAAGCAGCGCCCCTGCGTGGCACGCCGGATTTCGGCGGCACCACCCAGGTCGCGCGCGAAGCCGACGGCATCGGCAGCACCCCGGAACTGGCGGTGCTGGCGGCATTGCAGTCGGCGGTGGCGCAGGTCAACGGCGTACGCGTGGCCAGCCAGATGCAGAGCCTGCGTGCAGGCCTGCATGTGGATGTGGATGACGAACACGTCGGCGATATCCGCGCCGACGCGTTCACCCAGCAGATGATCGCCGGCTCGCAGGGCGCGGTGCTGGGCTATGAAATCCTGTCGCAGGATGAAGTGCGGCAGCTGGACGAGGAAACCATCGCCCGCGTGCGCGCCAGCGACGAAGGCTGGAGCTTCAAGGGCTCGGCGTCGGCCAGTGCCTCCGGCGAAGCCTCGGCCAAGAGCGGTTCGGCCTCGGCCAGCGTCAGGGAAAGCTACGACGAGAAGGTCAGCGTCGATGCCAAGCGTGGCGCCAGTTCGTTCGATTCCGACGTGACCCATCGCAGCATGCGCAGCTACTGGAAGGTGCGCGTGCGCGCACAGATCGCCCAGTACCGCGCGCCGGACGAGCAGGGCAAGCCGAAGATCGTGGTTGCACTGCCGCGCACCAAGGCCGGCAGCTATGCCGTGGGCGACGGCCGCGTGGACGCGGACGAAGTGGCCGACGCGATCCGCGCACGCCTGTCCGACACGTTGACCCAGACCCAGCGCTTCATCGTGCTGGACCGCGAGTTCGGCGACGAACTGCAGGCCGAGATCGACCACATCAACAGCGGCAACGTACGCCTGCAGGACACCGCACGCGTCGGCCAGCAGCTGGCGACCGATCTGATCCTGATCCCGACCATCGAACGCTTCGAGTACCCGCGCAGCGTGCGCAACCTGCGCATGTCCGACCGCCAGGTGACCTCGTACTCCGGTGGCGGCCGCATCACCCTGCGCTTGGTCAACGCCACCACCGGCCAGGTGGTGATGTCTGACAGCTTCGACCACCAGCTGGCCTCGACCGGCCCCAGCACCCTGCCGCGCGTGGTCAACGGCCGCAACATGGCCGCGGCGATGATGGAATCGCTGTCCGGCCAGATCGGTACCACCATCGTCACCACGCTGTTCCCGGTGTCGGTGGTTTCGGTGGACGGCGACCAGGTGGTGCTGAGCCAGGGCGGTGACACCGTGCAGGCCGGCCAGCGCTGGCAGGCCGTGCGCCTGGGCGAAGAACTGAAGGACCCGCAGACCGGTCGCTCGCTGGGCCGCAGCGAACACCCGTGCTGCACCATCCGCATCGACCGCGTGGCCGCACAGACCTCCTACGGCACCATCGAAGACGGCGTTGACGCCATGCGCGGCGGCTTCCGTCCGGGCCAGATTGAACTGCGCCAGAAGCTGGGCAGCAAGCCGGCCGCTGCCGCTGCCGGCGCAACGGCCTCGGCTGCACCGGCCGCCGCCGCGCGCCCGGCGGCCAAGCCGAAGCCCAAGCCCGCTGCCGCCCCGGCCGAAGACCCGAACTGGTAACACGCCAAGGCAGCACACAGATGGGGTCAGAGCCCTTTCCCACCGGGAAAGGGAACTGACCCCTTCTTGTTTCCGTCCGTGTCGACCAAGGTCGACACCTACCACAGCGGCGTGTCGACCAAGGTCGACACCTACCAGCAGCGGTGTGTCGACCAAGGTCGACACCTACCAACAGCGGCGTGCCGACCAAGGTCGACACCTACCAACAGCAGCAGAAATCTGTCGAAGGCGGGGTGGGTCCGGTTGCGGGGGTGTAAGCGCCATGGATGGCGCGCCCAAGCCTCCAGGGACGGATTCACGGCGTCCCCCGCAACCGGACCCACCCCGCCATCCCACGGAATGCCGCTGTTGCTGTTGCTCCGGCTGTTGCCTTCGAGGTTGCCGGCCAGCGGCCGGCACTACCGCAGGTGCAGGGCGCAGCCCTGCCGAACCCCTTACACTCCAGAAGGATTTCCCTGCTGGAGAGAGCAATGAAACGAGTAGTGCTGGGCGTGCTGGCCCTGTCGGTGTCGAGCGCACTGATGGCGGCTACCCCGAAATTCGATGGCGCGCGGATCTCCGCCGACGTCAAGGAACTGGCCTCCGACGCCTACGAAGGCCGCTCCCCGGCCACCGTCGGCGAAGAGAAGACCATCGCCTTCCTCAGCAAGCAGTTCGCCGACGCCGGCCTGCAGCCGGGCGGTGACCTCAAGGATGGCAAGCGCCTGTGGACCCAGGCCGTGCCGCTGCGCAAGGGCGACATCGTCGGCGCACCGCAGCTGGCGCTGCACCAGGGCGGCAAGACCGTTGCGCTGGAACAGGGCAAGCAGATCGCCGTGCGCGCTGCCATGAACGGCGCCAGCAACGTCGACATCAGCAAGGCCCCGCTGGTGTTCCTCGGCTACGGCGTGAAGGCCCCGGAGCGCAACTGGGACGACTTCAAGGGCGTGGACCTGAAGGGCAAGATCGCCGTCGTGCTGATCAACGACCCGGACTTCGAGACCGGCCAGGGTGATTTCGACGGCAAGGGCATGACCTACTACGGCCGTTGGACCTACAAGTACGAAGAAGGCGCCCGCCAGGGGGCGCTGGGCGTGCTGATCGTGCACGAGACCGCACCGGCGTCGTACGGCTGGGCCACCGTGGCCGGTTCCAACACCAACACCATGTTCGATGTGGTGCGCGACAACCCGGCCGACAGCCACCCGCTGCTGGAAGGCTGGATCCAGCGCGACCTGGCCGTGGAGCTGTTCCGCTCGGCCGGGCAGGACTTCGAGGCGCTGAAGAAGAAGGCGCAGCAGCGCGACTTCACCCCGGTGCCGCTGACCGGCGCCAGCCTGGACGCGAAGTACGCGGTGAAGACCGAAGTGATCACCTCGCACAACGTGGCCGCGCGCCTGGAAGGCAGCAGCCACCCGGACGAGACCATCGTCTACAGCGCGCACTGGGACCACATCGGCGTGGGCGAGCCCGACGCACGTGGCGACCGGATCTTCAATGGCGCTCTGGACAACGCCAGTGGCACCGCATCGCTGATCGAACTGGCCCGTGGCTTCGCCAAGGCCAAGCGCCCGCAGCGTTCGCTGCTGTTCCTGGCGGTCACCGCCGAGGAAAAGGGCCTGCTGGGTTCGGAGTACTACGCCACCCATCCGCTGTATCCGCTGGAAAAGACCGTGGCGGTGATCAACATGGATGGCATGGCGCCGTTCGGGCCGTCGCGTGATTTCGGCATCTACGGTGCCGCGCGCTTCGAGCTGCTGGACCAGCTGAAGGACGTGGCCAAGGGCTGGGATATCCGCTACACGCCGGACCCGAAGCCGGAAGCGGGCCTGTTCTTCCGCTCCGATCACTTCCCGTTCGCCAAGCGTGGCGTGCCGGCACTGTCCTGGTCGGCCGGCCAGGACTGGGTGGACGGTGGCGTGGCCGCAGGCAAGAAGGCCTCCGAGGACTACACCGCCAAGCGCTACCACCAGCAGGGCGACGAGTGGCAGCCGGACTGGGTGTTCGCCGGTGCCGCCCGCGACCTGGAAGTGCTGTACACGCTGGGCAACCAGCTGGCCAACTCGCGCAGCTGGCCGAACTGGAGCAAGGACGAATCGTTCCGCGCCGTGCGTGACGCCAGCGCCGACCAGCGCAAGTAAGGGAATGCGCCGGCTTCGCCCGGCGCCTCCCGGGTAGTGCCGGCCGCTGGCCGGCAACCTTGTGATGCTTGTGGAGGTCATGGGGAGCCGGCCAGCGGCCGGCTCTACCAGAATGGCTTCCATCCCCGCTTTCCGGCCCTTCGTCGCAACCCGCTTGTTTGCCCGGCGGGCCGCCCTATGCTCGGCTCACCCCCTTCCTCCAAGGCGCCGCCGTGTTCGCCAGCCTCTCTCTCCTGCTTCGTCACCTGCTGGCCTGGGCTGCGGCGCTGTTCGTCGCCGGCATGGTCTGGAGCGGCATTTTCAGCGGCATGAACGACGGCCCTGGCTGGGTGTTCGGGCTGCTGGTGATGTTCCTGATGATTTCCGCGCTGGGCAGCGCGATTACCCATGTACGCCGCGTCTGGCTGGTCGCCGGCCGGCTGGATTCGACCACGCTCTCCGGCCGCCAGCGCCGCCAGGTGGAACTGCCGATGGATGCCGGCCAGGCATTCTCGGTGGTGGAAGCGGCCATCGCTGAACTGCCGCGCGTTGAAGACGTGGAAAGTTCGGCCGGCAGCCTGCAGGTGCGGGCCTACGTGCGCCGCGTGGATGCCTGGAACGGCCGCCAGCCATCGCGCTGGAACCTGCCGGCACGGCTGGCGATCAAGCGCAACAGCGTGCTGGCGACGGTCACGCCGGGGCAGGGCACCAGTACCGTCACCCTGTTGTTTGAGCCGGATGCCGGCTGGTGGGCCGACCTGCTGGCACTGGATGAGGGCAGCAACTTCGAGAACGCCGAAGCGGTCACCCGCGCGATCAGCCGCCGTGTTGCCGACCAGCGTCGCGACGAGCAGGCCGCGGCCGAGCAGACCCAGGTGGAAAAGGAGCTGTCGGTGGCCCGGTTGAACCTGCTGCACGCGCAGGTGGAACCGCACTTCCTCTACAACACGCTGGCCAACGCGCAGGTGCTGACCCGCACCGACCCGGCACGTGCCGACCAGATGCTGGGCCACCTGATCCAGTACCTGCGCAGCTCGTTGCCACAGGTGGACGAATCGCTGTCCACGCTGGGCGTGGAGCTGGAGCGCACCCGTGCCTACCTGGAGATCCTGCGTATCCGCATGGGCGCACGGCTGGGGGTGGAGGTGCAGGTACCGAACGAACTGCACGGCGTGCAGCTGCCGGCGATGGCGTTGCAGACGCTGGTGGAGAACGCGATCAAGCATGGCCTGGAACCGAAGCCCGGCGGTGGCACGATCTGGATCCTGGCGCGTGGCTTCGATGACCATGTAACGGTGACGGTGGCCGACGATGGCCTCGGCTTCGGCCAGGGCACCAGCGGTACCGGCATCGGCCTGAAGAACCTGCGCGAGCGCCTGCGCCTGACCTGCGGCGAACAGGCCGGCGTGGCGATCGTCGCCAACTTCCCCAGCGGCGTGGCCGCGACCATGACCCTGCCGCAGTCGAGCAAGGAGCGCAGCCATGCCGCTTGAGGCGCTCATTGCCGAAGACGAGGAACTGCTGCGGCAGTCGCTGGTCGAGCAGCTGGGCCGGTTGTGGCCGGACCTGAAGCTGGTGGCCGAGTGCGAGGATGGCGCCAGTGCGCTGGAACAGCTGGCCGAGAAACAGCCGGACATCGCCTTCCTCGATATCCGCATGCCCGGCATCAGTGGCATTGAAGTGGCCCGTTCGCTGTCCGAACTGAGCCCGCGCACCCAGGTGGTGTTCGTTACCGCCTACGACCAGTACGCCATCGACGCGTTCGAGCAGGGTGCGATGGACTACCTGCTGAAGCCGGTCAGCGATGAGCGCCTGCTGGCCACGCGCGAACGCATCCTGTCGCGGCTGCCATCAACGCGCCAGGACGATGCCGTACTCGAACGCCTGCTTCAGCGCCTGGGGCCGTCGCAGAGGGCGGCAGAGCGCCCGCCCTTGGCCTGGATCACCGCCAGCAACGGCCGCGAGACGCAGCTGATCATGCTGGAAGACGTGGCCTACTTCCGTGCTGACAACAAGTACACCACCGTGATGACCGTGGCCGGTGAGAGCCTGCTGCGCACACCGTTGCGCGAGCTGCTGGAAGTGCTCGATCCGCAGCACTTCCGCCAGATCCATCGCTCGACCATCGTCAACATGAAGGCGGTGGCAGCGGTCAGCCGCGACGATACCGGGCGCGGGGTGCTGCGCCTGCGTGGGCGTACGGAGACGCTGGTGGTCAGCCAACCCTTCATGAGCCTGTTCCGCGGCATGTAGCCGCACCCTGGAGGCACCATGCGCCTGTTCCTGTTTGCCTGCGTTGCTGCGCTGTCATTGGCCGGCTGCGAGAAGTCCAGCGAAACCTCGATCACCCGTACCAATGCCAACGGCGTGGACACGCTGTACAGCAAACGCACCGTGGTCGATGGCGAGGCGCGGTTCCAGTGCATCGCCAGCAGCAGTGGCCACTGCCACTACGTGGTGCTGGACCCTGCATGCAGCAGCGGGGCCGCGTGTGCCACGCCGCCGTTGCGTCGGTTCGCGGTGGCGGTGGGAAAGACCGAGGCGATGCGTGACCTGCCCAGGGGCTTCCACCAATGCGTCAGCCAGGACCCGATAGAACAATGCCACCGTGAGTGATCACGGTGGCATTGTGGGTCCCCCCGCTTCCCTGAAGGGTCAGTAGGCAGGTTGCAGTGTCAGGTCGTGGTGGTGCTCGTTCTCACCCACATGGTTCAGGCGGCCGACCAGTTCGGAGTGCTGCTTCATGCGCCCGATCTCGGTCATGATGCGGATGTCCTCATGGCGCAGTTCGCGCCGGGCGGTGACCGCCTGCTTGTAGTCCAGCACTTCCGGATAGTGCTCGGCCAGGTCCAGCGCCTCGGCCACGTGTTCGACACTGTCGGCCTTGGAGCTGATGCGGGCACGGCTGTTGAAGGCCTTCATCCAGCGCTCGAAACCGGCGGTGCGGTCGAACATGTTGGCCATGAACCAGATCACGAACAGGATCGAGATCCATGAGCCGAACACCACGACCACGCGGGTGAAGGTGATGTGGTAATCGTCGCGCCACAGGTAGTTGGTGATCAGCCCGAGGATCAGCAGCGAGGCCGCCTGCCAGCCGACGATCGAGGCGATCAGCCATTGGCACTTGGCCTGGGCCAGCACAGCCACTTCATCGCGGATCTGCTGCTCGCTGAGGCTGCGCCAGTGCGCGACCTGTTTTTCGAACGGGCTGCTGTAGAGCTCGTTGTCGCGAAGCAGTAGTCCCAAACCCTTGAACAAAGCAATCATGGCTGGCTCCTTGTGGAACGTGCGTCGATCAGCGTTGGACGGTGTGGCGGGTTCAGTTCTAGCACTTCCAGCGAGCCGTGCAATGGGCGCAATGCCTAGCGGCGTAAGGGTTTTGTCTGAATGGGTGAATGTTGTTGCATCGCAACATCATGGTCGCAGCCTGCGACAGGATGTCGCAGGGTGAAACGTGCTGCGGCTGCACATGAAACCGTGGCTGAGCGCGGAGACTCGCCGTCGGCGTCGTGATCGCCCAGAATCGGGGCCGACCGCGCAACCTGCGGCCGCTCTTCCGCCTTTCCTGGACCTGTGATGCCGGCTCTGCTGCAGCGACTTTCCCGCCCCGTCACCGCGCCTATCCGGCGCTGGGTACTGGAGGCCTTCCCGCGTGGCCAGAGCGGCATCGATTACGACCACCCGCTGGGAGACCCGGGCTGGTTCGGCCCGGACAGCGTCACCTGGCGGCTGCATGCGGAATTCCCGTCGATGCTGGCCGGTGGCCTGTGCGCACTGATGCTGCAGACCCTGCACCCGCGCGCACTGGCCGGGGTCTACGACCATTCCAACTTCCGGCAGGACCTGGTGGGCCGCCTGCGCCGCACCACCGCCTTCGTTGCCGGCACCAGCTATGCGCCCCGCGGCGAGGTGGAGGCGCTGGTGGCCAAGGTACGCCGCATCCATGCGCAGATCCGCGGCCAGACCGCACAGGGCGAGACCTATGCTGCCGATGATCCGCAACTGCTGACCTGGGTGCATGTGACCGAAGCCTTCGGTTTCCTGCAAGGCTTCCGCCGCTACGGGCGCGAGGTGCCGGCGCACATCGCCGATCGCTACTACGACGAGTACCGCTGCGTGGCCGAGGCACTGGGTGCGGTGGATGTGCCGCGCAGTGAAGCGGAAGTGGCCGCGTACTTCTGCGCGCGGCAGCCGGAACTGCGCGTCGACGAACGCTCGCGCGAAGTGCTGGAGGTGTTGTCCGGCGTGCGCTTGCCGGTACCGGTGCCGGGCCTGTCGCGCGAAGTGTTCCTCGGCGCCGGTGCGGCGCTGCTGCCGGATTGGGCCGAGGGCATGCTGGAACGCAATGCGCGCCAGCGCGCACAAGCTGCAGCGTCGGCGAAGCTGATGCAGGGCATGGCGCCGCTGTTCCGCCGCGCGCTGCCCGATGGCCTGGCCAGCCGCGCCTGCACGCGCATGGGCGTGCCGGTGGCGGTGTTGCGCGGGTGGCCCGAACTGCTCCGGTAGCTGCCGACCTTGGTCGGCACGCATTTCGCGCGGTGCCGCAGAAGCGCCAACCAAGGTTGGCCTCTACCAGAGCGGATTCCGCAGTAGGTGGATCTACTGACACCATGGTTCTGGTAGCTGCCGACCTTGGTCGGCACGCATTTCGCGCGGTGCCGCAGAAGCGCCAACCAGGGGTGGCCTCTACCAGAGCGGATTCCGCAGTAGATCCACGCCATGCGTGGATGGGCTTCATCCGGCCGACTTCAACCCACGCAACAGCATCTCCAGCGCCGCCGTCGCCTGCTGCAGGCGCGCGTCGCCATCCTCGCCCTCGGCGATCCAGAACGCGGCCTCGGCCAGGCTGCCGTAGATCAGCGACGCCAGCGCCTGCGCATCCACCGGCGCCACCGCACCCTGGGTGATCAGCTGCTCGATCAGGCGCTGCATCGAGTTCACGCAGTGCCGCTGCGATTCCGGTGAGGCGCCACCCAGTACCGCGCGCGCATCGCGCAGCACGATGCGCTGGATCTCCGGCTCCAGTGCCATCTCCAGATAGGCGCGGCAACGCTGCACGAAGCCGTCCCAGGCATCATCCGCGCCATCGCTGATCGCCTGCAGACGCAGGTCGGTCTCGGCATCGAGCTGGGCGACGACAGCCGCCAGCAGACCCTTCTTGTCGCCGAAGTGGTGGTACAGCGCGCCGCGGGTCAGCCCGGCCTGGGCGGTCAGGTCGTCCATCGAGGTGGCGGCATAGCCATGCGCGCTGAACACCCGACGGGCGGTGGCCAGCAGGGTGGCGCGGGTTTCTTCCATCTCGGCGCGGGTGCGACGAACCATCCGGAGCTCCTTACATACACAGTGCATGATTATTTACATACGGTACGTATGAATGTAGCCTCTTATTCATACGCTCTGTATGTATTGTCGTGGCGCCCGGTGCGCCAGGCAAGTCACTGCCCTGGAGAACCTGATGGCCACCCCCTATCGCGACCTGTTCGCGGCCCCCGGCACCGCCGGCCTCGCCCTGGCCGGGCTGCTGGCACGCCTTCCTCTACCGATGACCGGTATCGGCATCATCACCCTGCTGTCCCAGCTGCGCGGCAGCTATGCACTGGCCGGTGCGGTGTCGGCCACCTTCGTGCTGACCTACGCGTTGCTGTCGCCGCAGGTATCGCGCTGGGTCGACCGGCGCGGGCAGGGCAGGGTGCTGCCGTGGGCCACCGCGGCCAGTGCGGCCGGGTTGCTGTTGCTGCTTGCGTGCACGCTGCTGGCCGCGCCGGACTGGACGCTGTTCATTGCGGCGATGCTGGCCGGTTGCATGCCCAGCGTGTCGGCGATGGTGCGCGCGCGCTGGACCGCGATCCATCGCGGGCGCCCGCAGCTGCAGACCGCGTATTCGCTGGAGACCGTGTTCGACGAGGTGACCTTCATCGCCGGGCCACCGTTGTCCGTCGGGTTGTCGGTGGCGGTATGGCCGCAGGCCGGCGTGCTGGCCGCCGCCCTGCTGCTGGTGCTCGGGGTGACCGCACTGGTTCTGCAACGCGGTACCGAACCACCGCTGCAGCGCTGCGAAGGCGCAACACCCTCGCGCTCGCTGCTGCGGCAAGCGGAGATCCGCCTGCTGGCGTTGCTGATGCTGGCGATGGGTGTGATTGTCGGTACCGTCGACATCACCAGCGTGGCCTTCGCCGAACAGCGCGGGCAGCCACTGGCTGCCAGTTGGGTGCTGTCGGCCTATGCGCTGGGCAGCTGCACGGCGGGCCTGCTGTTTGGTGCGCTGAAGCTGCAGATCCCGTTGCCGCGCCTGTTGCTGACCGGAGCAGCGGCCACTGCATTGGCCACGCTACCGCTGCTGTGGGTCGGCAGCCTGCCTGCCCTGGCCGTTGCCGTGCTGCTGGCCGGGGTGTTCTTCGCGCCGACGATGATCGTTGCGATGTCGCTGGTCGAACAGTACGTGCCCGAATCGCGCCTGACCGAAGGCATGACCTGGTTGCTGGCCGGATTGAACATCGGCGTGGCGCTGGGCGCGGCACTGTCCGGGCAGGGTGTCGATGCGGGGGGCGTGCGCAGCGGTTTTGCTGTTGCGCTGGTGGCAGGCGGTGGCGTGCTGCTGTTCGCCGTGCTCGCGCAACGTGCACTGCGCCCGTCTGCCTCGACCACATCCCCTGAAGGAATCGTCCCGTGAGCGCTTCATCGCCTGCGCACGCCGCGACTGTGCCTCGTCATCCATGGTGGTCGGTTTCCGCCGTCGGCCTCGCCACGTTCTCGGTGGTCACCACCGAAATGCTGCCGGTCGGCCTGCTGACCCCGATCGCCGAAGATCTCGGCGCGTCCACCGGCACCGCCGGCCTGATGATCTCGCTGCCGGCCCTGCTGGCGGCAGTGTTCGCACCGCTGGTGGTGATCGCAGCCGGTGGCATTGATCGCCGTCGCATCCTGTGCGCGCTGCTTGCGCTCCTGCTGGTCGCCAACCTCGCCTCGGCGCTGGCACCGGGCATCGGCTGGCTGTTGGCCGCACGGGTGCTGGTGGGGTTCTGCATGGGCGGCATCTGGGCCATCGCCGGCGGTCTGGCTGCGCGCCTGGTGCCGGTTGACCGCATCGGCCTGGCTACCTCGATCATCTTCGGCGGCGTGGCCGCAGCGTCGGTGCTGGGTGTTCCGTTGGGCGCGCTGATCGGGGATGCATTGGGTTGGCGCAGCGCCTTTGCAGCGATGGCGTTGTTCAGTGCGGCGGTGATGCTGCTGCATCTGCGGGTGGTTCCTGCGTTACCTGTAAGTACATCGGTGCGGCTGCGGCAGTTCGTGCAGCAGCTTGGCCAGCGTGACCTGCGGCGTGGCCTGTGGCTGACCGTGCTGCTGGTGTCCGGGCACTTCATCGCCTTCACCTACGTGCGGCCGCTGCTGACGTCCGTCTCGGGCGTGGAGGCGTCCTGGATCGGTGCACTGCTGTTTGCCTACGGCCTGGCCGGCATCGCCGGCAACTTCATCGCCGGGCCGCTGGCAGCACGCCATCCGCGCGGTACGTTGCTGGCGATCGCATCGGGCCTGCTGCTGACGCCGCTGCTGTTGCTGTGGCTGGGTGGCACGCCGAGCGGTGGCATTGCGGTGCTGCTGCTATGGGGCCTGGCCTATGGCGGCGTATCGGTGGGCCTGATGAGCTGGATGATGAAAGCGGTGCCGCAGGCCGTGGAGATCGCCACCGCCCTGTATGTAGGCGTGTTCAATATCGGCATCGCGCTTGGCGCGTGGGGCGGTGGACGGCTGCTGGATGGTGTCGGGCCGTACGCCACGCTTTGGGCTGCTGCGGTGTTGGCTGCGAGCGCTCTGCTGATGGTTGCCACCACCCGCAGGTAGATCCACGCCATGCGTGGATTCCTGCCCCGTGCCAACCAAGGTTGGCACCCACCAGAGCGGGGCATTTGCCAACCAGGGTTGGCAGCTACCAGGAAATGAAACGGGCGCCTTTTGGCGCCCGTTCCGGTTACATCACCACACCTTGACCCGCTTGTCCGGGGCCAGGTACAGCTTCTGGCCTTCCTTCACTTCGAACGCCGGGTACCAGGCGTCGATGTTGCGCACGGTGAGTGCGCGGAACTGGCCCGGTGCATGCACATCGGTCAGCAGCGAGTTGCGCAGCGCCTGCTCGCGGCTCTTGCTGCGCCACGCCTGGGCGAAGCCGAGGAAGAAGCGCTGGTCGGGGGTGAAGCCTTCCAGGGTCTGGCCCGGCTTGCCCTGCAGCGACAGCTGGTAGGCATCGTAGGCGGTACCCAGGCCAGCCACGTCGGCGATGTTCTCGCCCAGGGTCAGCTTGCCGTTCACATGCACGCCCGGGAACGGCTCGTAGCTGCTGAACTGTGCGGCCAGCGCATCACCAGCGGCGTTGAACTGCTTCAGGTCTTCAGCGGTCCACCAGTTGTGCAGCTTGCCGGTCTCGTCGAACAGCGCACCGGCGTTGTCGAAGCCGTGGCTGATCTCATGGCCGATCACTGCGCCGATGGCGCCGTAGTTCACCGCGTCGTCGGCAGCACCGTCGAAGAACGGCGGCTGCAGGATCGCGGCCGGGAACACCAGGCGGTTCTCCAGCGGCACGTTCATCGCGTTGATGGTCTGCGGCAGCATCGCCCACTCGCTGTGGTCGACCGCCTTGCCCAGCTTGGCGATGTTGCGCTGGTACTCGAACAGTTCGGCGCGCTGCGCATTGCCCAGCGCGTCATCACGGCGGATCTCCAGGCCGGTGTAATCACGCCACTTTTCCGGGTAACCCATGCCCACGGTCAGCCCGGCCACCTTGGCCTTGGCGCTGGCCTTGGTCTGCGGCGACATCCACGCGAGCGCGTCGATGCGCTTGGCGAAGGCGGCGATGATGTTCTTCGCCATCTCGTCCGCGCGTTCCTTGGTCTTGGCGTCGAAGTGCTTCTCGACGTAACGCTTGCCGATCGCTTCGCCGATGGCATGGTTGGCGTCGTCCACTGCACGCTTCCAGCGGTCGCTCTGCTGCGGCGTGCCGCTCAGCGTGGTGCCGTGGAAGGCGAAGCGGGCATCGGCGAATTTCTTCGGCAGGTAGGCAGCGGCGCGGTCCAGCGCGTGGAAGGCCAGGTAATCCTTCCAGACATCCAGCGGCTCGGTGGCGACCAGCTTGGACAGGCCGGCCACCGCCTTGGGTTGCCAGACGATGAAGTCCTGCTGCTTGCCCAGCGCAGCCGCGTCGAGGAAGGCGTTCCAGTCCATGCCCGGCGCCTTGGCATTGAAGTCGGCCTGGGTCCAGGGATTGGCACCCTTGGTCACATCATTGGTTTCTTCCTGGGTGGCGTGCGCCTGCGCGATCTTCGTCTCCAGCGCGAGGATGCGCTGCGCCTTGCCCGCCGGATCGGCGACACCGGCCAGCTGCAGCATCTGTGCGATGTAGGCCTGGTACTGCTTGCGCAGCTCGGCCATGCGGCCGCCGCCCAGGTAGAAGTCACGGTCGGGCATGCCCAGGCCGCCCTGCACCAGGTAGGGCGCGTTGCGGTCCGGCTGCAGCAGGTCCACCGACACCCACAGGCCGAACAGGCGGTCGGTGTAGAAGTTGGTCGCATTGAGCAGGTCGACGTCGGCGCGCATCTCGCCGCCGAGGGCTCGGGCCAACCCGGCCTTGTCGGCGATCGCATCGATGGCCTTCAGCTGCGGCTGCACCGGCGCGATGCCGTGCTGCTCGATGCCGGCTTCGTCCATGTAGGCGGCGTAGTAGTCGCCGATCAGCTTGTCGTCACCGCTGGCCTGGGTGTTGCCGGCGGCGCCTTCGAGAATGGCGCGGGTGTCGGCCAGGGTCTTCTCGGCGATGACGTTGAAGCTGCCGAAGCGCGAGCGGTCGGCCGGGATCTCGGTGTTCTTCACCCAGGTGCCGTTGGCGAAGCCGAAGAAATCATCGCCGGCGTTGATGCTGCGGTCCATGCCGCTGGCATCGAAGCCGAAGCTGCCCAGCATCGGCTTGGCGGCCGCAGGTGCGGCATCGGCCGGCGCGGCGGTGCCGGCAGCCGGATCGGCCGGGCGGTCGCAGGCGGCCAGGGACAGGCTGGCAACGATGGCCAGTGCCAGGGTGGGACGGCGCAGCTTGGACATGGACTTCTCTTGCAGCGGAAAACCCCAAGTCTAATCCGCTCCGCCCCGGCTGGCCCTCCCGTAGTGCCGCCCGCCCTGTGCGGGATCTGGCTGAACGCGCGGAAGCGATCTTCACGCCGTCACCGGTGTGGTGCATGCTGGCCTCAGGAGCCCTGCGCGGACACGGGGAGGTGGCCATGCGGGGGCGGGTCAGGCGTCAAGAATGGCGTCCGCCGGCCGTTGAGGTCGGGGATGTGGAGGATTCGTTCGCGCATGAAGCCAGCCGACTGCACAAGGAAGACCAACCGATGCCCGCGCTGAAACGGGCGTTGGCCCGGCCGCTGCGCGCCATTACCTGGGGCGGGGTATTGCTGGGCATTCTGCTGGTGGCCGGGTTGACCACCATGCTGGCCAACGACCATCACCGCCGGCTGGAGGCCGCACAGCGCCAGAGCCGTGCACTGGCGGTGGGCAGCGAGCGCCTGCTGGCGCTGGAGCTGCGCAACCTGGAGCGGGCGATGTCCGGCATCGCCGCCGATGCCGTTGAAGTGTTCCGCAGCGTGCCCGCGCAGGCGCCGGCGCTGCTTGATGCCTCCATCGGCGGCGTGCTGCGCCGGCATGCCGAGCTGCACAGCATCGTGGTGCTGGACAGCTATGGCCGCGCCCTGACGGCCGGCAAAGGTGACCTGAACCTGCCGCTGTGGACCGATCCGCAGCGCCGCGGCCTGGGCAGTTCGCTGTACATCGGCCCGCCGCTGCGCGCCAGCGACGGTGGCTGGGTGGTGCCGCTGGCGCTGCCGATGGCCGGTGACCGCTGGTTGCTGGCGCGGCTGCGCTGCGGCGAACTGCAGCGCATCATCGGCGGCCTCGATGTTGGCCCGAACGGGCTGGTTTCGATCAGCGATGCGGAAGGCTACATGCTGGCCCGCGTACCGGACCCGCACGGCACGGTCGGCCGACGCTACGATCTCCCGCATCGCGACCTGCTCGGCAAGCAGGCCGTGGTCGAGCTGGGCAGCCTGCCGGGCGCGGTCGATGGTGTGCAGCGCATCATCACCATCAGCACGCTGGAGCGCAGCCCGCTGGCGGTGCAGGTCGGGTTGGCCGATGAGGACGTGCTGGCGCCATGGTGGCCCTACCTGCAGGCGTCAGTAGCGATCGTGCTGGCCTACGTCGGGGTGCTGCTGGTCCTGCTGTACGCGGTGCGCCGCAGCACCCGCCGCCAGCAGTCGATGGCGGAGGAACTGAAGACCGGGCATGCCGAGCTGCGCCTGGCCCACCAGGTCGGGCGCGTCTGCACCTGGTACGTGGACGAGGATGCCGCACTGTTGCGCTGGTCACCGCTGGCGCGTGAGATCTTCGGCGTGCAGACCGATGCGCTGCCGGTGGCCGATTTCTTCGCGCGCGTGCATCGTGATGATGCAGCGCGCCTGCAGCAGGCCTTCGACCAGGCCTTCGCCGGTGGCGCGGTGCTCGACCAGGTGTTCCGCCTGGTGCTGCCCGGAGGCGCAGTGCGCTGGGTGGGTGCACGCGGGCAGCGGGTGGAGGTGGCCGACAGCGAGCGCCGCATGATCGGTGCGCTGACCGACCTGAGCGAACGCTACCAGGCCCGCGAGCAGATGAGCGAAGTGGAACGCCGCTTCCGCCTGTTGTTCGACCGCAATCCAGCGCCGTTCTGGGTGTTCGATCCGGATACGCTGCGCTTCATCGAGGTCAACGATGCCGCCGTGCGCCAGTACGGCTACAGCCGCGAGGAATTCCTGGCGATGAGCATCCTCGACATCCGCCCGCGCGAAGGCTGGGACGAGGTGAAGGGTGCGATCGCCAAGGCCCGTGTCGGCGAGCTGCAGGATGCCACCGTGCGCCTGCACCGGCGCAAGGACGGCAGTGTGTTCGAAGTGCGCGCACACCTGTCCAGGCTCGATTTCGATGGCCAGCCCGCCTGCCTGGTGCTGGCCGAGGATGTGAGCGAACGGCTGGCCTACGAGCGCGACCTGGCCTACCAGGCGCGGCACAACCCGGCCACCGGCCTGCTCAACGTGCGCGCGCTGACCGAACAGCTGGACGAGCACGATGCGGGCTACACCATTGCGTTCGTGCAGTTGCGCGGACTGCAGCTGGTGGCCGACACGCTGGGCCGCGAGATCGGCGATGCGGTGCTGCAGTCGATGGCGACCCGGCTCGGTGGCCTGGGCGCGCGCTGCGGCACGCTGGCATTCCAGCCGGCGGAGGACTTCGTGTTCGCCATCGGTGCCGAGCACGATACCCAGCGCGTGCTGGACGACCTGCTGCAGATCGTGTCGGCGCCGATGCGCGGCAAGGATTCGCTGCACCAGTTCGAGCCGCGCATCGGCGTGGCCGTGCACATTGCCGGCGACGGCCACAGCGCCGAGCAGGTGATCGGCATGGCCGCACAGGCCGCGCATGCCGCGCGCGCCGAAGGCAATGTGGTGGTCTGGTTCGACGCGGCGGTGACCACGCGGTTGGCCGACCGCCTGCGCCTGGCCGGACGCATCCACGCCGCCATCGACAACGAGTTCCAGCTGTATTTCCAGCCGATCCGGCACGCCAGCGATGGCAGCCCGGCCGCGCTGGAGGCTCTGCTGCGCTGGCCGCAGGCCGATGGCAGCTTCATCCCGCCCAACGAGTTCATCCAGCTGTGTGAGGACACCGGGCTGATCCTGGCGCTGGGCCGCTGGGTGATCCGTGCGGCGGCGAAGGCGCAGCGCCGGCTGGTCGAGGCCGGTTGGGGCGAGCTGCCGATCGCGGTCAATGTATCGGCGGTGCAGTTCTTCAACAGCGACCTGGTGGCCGAGTTCACCCGCGCGCAGCAGGAGTTCGGCCTGGCCCGCGGCGCGCTGCACGTGGAGCTGACCGAGAGCAGCCTGATGCGCAAGCCGGCGCAGGCGATGCAGACCATGCAGCGCCTGCACGAGCAGGGCATCAGCGTGTCGCTGGATGACTTCGGTACCGGCTATTCCAGCATGTCCTACCTGCAGCACCTGCCACTGGACATCCTGAAGATCGACCGCAGCTTCGTCGCCGACGTGGAAACCAACCCACGCAATGCCTCGATCTGCCGCGCGCTGCTGTCGCTGGGCCACAGCATGGGCCTGACCATCATCGCCGAGGGCGTGGAAACGCCGGGGCAGTTGGACTGGCTGGCTGCGCACGGCTGCGACCAGGTGCAGGGTTACCTGCTCGGGCGGCCGGCGCCGCTGGAACGGATCATCGAGGCGCTGGATGAGGTTGCCGCCTAAGTGGTAGTGCCGGCCGCTGGCCGGCATTCGCCCAGGACCGGGATGTGTCTGATTGCCGGCCAGCGGCCGGCACTACCGGCAAGCGCCAGATTCGGCTACACCCCGGCCTCCACCAGATGGTCGATGAAACTGCGCACCTTCGGTGCCAGATGGCTGCGGCTGGTATAGACCGCGAAGATGCCGATCGGCGAGGCCTCCCATTCGGGCAGGATGCGCACCAGGCGGCCATCGGCCAGCGCGTCTTCCAGCAGGAAATCGGGCTGCAGGATCACGCCCATGCCGGCGATTGCTGCTTCGCGCAGCACGTCGCCGTTGTTGGCGTGCAGCAGGCTGCTCACCGCCACCTTCACTTCGCCGCCCGGCCCCTGCAGCGGCCAATGGTCGCCGGCGGCCCAGTAGCTGTAGCTCAGGCAGGCGTGTGCTTGCAGCTCCTGCGGCGTCTGTGGCGTACCGCGTGCGGCCAAGTAGGCCGGCGCGGCGCACAGGCTCACCCGCGATTCGCCCAGACGTCGCGCGATCAACGTCGGCCCTGGCTCGCGGGTGATGCGAATGGCGACGTCGTAGCCTTCCTCGACCATGTCCACCAGCCGGTCGGACAGGGCCAGGTCCAGTTCCACCTGCGGGAAGCGTTCGCGGTAGCTGGCCAGCAGCGGGCCGAGGCGGGCGATGCCCCAGCTGACCGGTGCGTTGATGCGCAGCGTGCCGGAGGGCTCCAGCGCCTGCGCGCCGATGCTGGCCTCCAGCGCGTCGAACTCGGCCAGCAGGCGCACGCACTGGGCGTAGTAGGCGGCACCGGCACTGGTCGGGCTGACCCGGCGCGTGGTGCGGTGGAGCAGGCGGGTGGACAGGCGCTTTTCCAGCGCGGCGACCTGGCGGGTGACGCCGGCAGTGGACATATCCAGGGCCTGGGCGGCGGCACTGAAGCCGTTGCGCTCGACCACCGCCACGAACACGCGCATCGCCTCGAGGGTGTCCATTGTTGCGCCTTTTGAAATAAATACGGTCAATCCATCGTATTTATTGGTCCACGAAGGCGCAATAACCTGTGCCCACTCCCTTCAAGGTGTTTCCCCATGCACACCACGACCGCTCCTGTTTCGCCGCTGGCCCCGTACGGCGCCACCCTGCTGCGCCTGGCCCTGGGCGTGCTGTTCCTGGTCCATGCGCTGACCAAGCTGCTGGTATTCACCCCGGCCGGCACGGCGGCGTTCTTCGAGTCGCTGGGCCTGCCCGGCGTGCTCGGCTACCTCACCATCGGCGTCGAGCTGGTGATCACCGTCGCGCTCCTGCTGGGCATCTACGCACGCTGGGTGGGCCTTGTCGGTGTGCCGCTGCTGCTGGGCACCATCGTCACCGTGCACGGCGCCAACGGCTTCGGTTTCGCCAATGCCGGCGGCGGCTGGGAATACCCGGCGTTCTGGGCACTGGCGCTGGTAGTGCTGTTCCTGGTCGGCGATGGCAAGTGGACCCTGCGTTCGCGCTGATCGCCGCCTGATCCTGCAACTGGAGAATTTCATGTCCCGCCTGCCTTCGCTGTACATCTCGCATGGTTCGCCGATGACCGCCCTGCATCCGGGCCAGGTTGGCGTGCGCCTGGCCGAGCTGGCGCGCGACCTGCCGACACCGCGCGCCATCGTGATGGCCTCGGCGCACTGGCTGGGCCGGCAGCCGCTGGTCGGCGCGCATCCGCAGCCACCGACCATCCATGACTTCGGCGGCTTCCCGCGCGCGCTGTTTGAACTGCAGTACCCGGCGCCGGGCGATCCGGCGCTGGCCGAAGAGGTGGCCGGCCGCATCGCCGCCGCTGGCCTGCCGGTGGCACTCGACCCGCAGCGTGGCCTCGACCACGGTGCCTGGGTGCCGCTGCGGCTGCTGCGCCCGCAGGCCGACATCCCGGTGGTGCCGCTGTCGATCCAGCCGATGCTCGGCCCCGAGCACCAGTTCGCGCTGGGCCGCGCGCTGGCGCCGCTGCGCGATCAGGGCGTGCTGCTGGTCGGCTCGGGTAGCATCACCCACAACCTGCACGACTGGGGGGACTACCAGGACGGCAAGGAAGCGCCGTACGTGCGGCCCTTCATCGAGTGGGTGGAGCAGCGCCTGGCCGCCAATGACCGCCAGGCCCTGTTGGATTACCGCAGGCAGGCGCCATTCGCCGAACGTGCGCACCCGACCGACGAGCACCTGCTGCCGTTGTTTTTCGCGATGGGCGCGGCCGGCGACGGCGGCTTCGGTGCACGCCGCATCGACGCCGGTATCGATGCTGGCTTCCTCGCCATGGATCTGTACCGCTTCGACGGGGCATGAGCCGGGGCTGACGCGCGGCGGCCCCGGCCGTCGCGGTCATGGCCGCATGTGGTAGTTTTTTCCGGGTTTCCGGCGCTGGCTTGCGAGCCTCCCCGCGCGCCGCTTCCTGGAAGAAGCATGCATACCATTGAAGTCGTCCTGGCGATGCTGGTGGCCGTTGTCGCCAGCGGCTACCTGGTTCGTGTCCTGCCGTTCTCGTTGCCGCTGCCGCTGGTGCAGATCGGCCTGGGTGCGGTCATCGCCGGCGTGTTCAACCGCGGCCACGCGCTGGAGCCGGAGGTGTTCTTCCTGCTGTTCCTGCCGCCGCTGCTGTTCCTGGATGGCTGGCGTATTCCCAAACAGGGCCTGTTCCGCGACAAGGGCGCGATCCTCGAGTTGGCGTTCGGCCTGGTGGTGTTCACCGTCATCGGCGCCGGCTTCCTCATCCACTGGCTGATTCCAGTGATGCCGCTGGCGGTGTGCTTCGCGCTGGCGGCCATCGTGTCGCCGACCGACCCGGTGGCGGTCGGGGCGATCGCCTCCAAGGCGCCGATTCCCAAGCGCCTGATGCACATCCTTGAGGGCGAGTCGCTGCTGAACGATGCCTCGGGCCTGGTCTGCTTCCGCTTCGCGGTGGCGGCAGTGATGACCGGCACCTTCTCGCTGGCCACCGCCTCGCTGACCTTCGTGTGGGTGGCGGTGGCCGGCCTTGCTGTGGGCGTGGCAGTGACGCTGGGTGTGTCCACCTTCCAGCGCTGGCTGTGGCGTCGCTTCGGCGAAGAGCCGGGCGCGGCGATGCTGGTCAACCTGCTGATTCCATTCGCGGCCTACCTGCTGGCCGAAGAGATCCATGCCTCAGGCATCCTCGCCGCGGTCGCCGCCGGTATCGCGATGAGCTATGTCGAGCTGACCGGACGCGTCTCCGGCAGCATGCGCGTGCAGCGCGCCGGGGTCTGGAACATGCTGCAGTTCAGCTTCAACGGCATCATGTTCGTGCTGCTGGGCGAGCAGCTGCCGGGCATTGTCGAACGCGCCACCACCACCATGAACGAGACCGGCCACCAGAGTGCGTGGTGGCTGCTGGTGTATGTGGTGGTGATCAATCTGGCACTGGTCGTGCTGCGCCTGCTGTGGGTGTGGCTGTCGCTGCGCTGGAACCTGCTGCGCGCGCGTCGTCGCGGCCTGGAGCGGGGCGAGGCGCCGAACTGGCGCATCGTGGTGGCGACCTCGGTGGCCGGCGTGCGCGGTGCGATCACCCTGGCCGGCGTGTTGACCCTGCCGCTGTTCCTGCCCGACGGCAGTGCATTCCCGGCGCGTGACCTGGTGATCTTCCTGGCCGCGTCGGTGATCCTGTTCTCGCTGCTGGGCGCCAGCATCGCGCTGCCGCGGCTGTTGAAAGGCCTGCAGCTGCCGTCCGATTCGGGTGAGCGCAAGGAAGAGGACCTGGCGCGCCGGCTGTCGTCGAAGGCGGCGCTGGCCGGGGTCGAGCGCATGCGCCAGCAGATGGTGATGAACCAGAACACCGAGAACGTGCAGCTGTACAACGATGCCGCCTCGCGGGTCAGCCTGCTGTACCAGCGCCACCTGGAGAAGGACAGCGACGGGCCCGACGTGGACCCGGAGAAGGTGCGGCGCATGGAACTGGGTTACCGCCAGCTGCGCAGCGCCGGCCTCAATGCCGAGCGCGAGGAGCTGTTCCGGCTGACCCGGCGCGGGGTGATCTCTGACGAGATCTCACGGCGCCTGATCCGCAACCTGGACCTGCTGGAATCGCGCAAGCGCGAGTGACGCCGAATGTAGAGTCGAGCCATGCTCGACTGCTCTTGCCCCAGGCGTCATGAACCCGGAACGGAAAGCAGTCGAGCATGGCTCGACTCTACACAAGCCGGTTATTCCGGCTTCGTTTCCAGGAAATACGCCTCGACCTTGCCCTTGACCTTGATGGTCATCGGGTTGCCGCGGCGGTCGCGGGCCTTGCCGGCCTGCACGCGGATCCAGCCTTCGCTGACCGAGTATTCCTCGACGTTGTCGCGCTCGACGTCGTTGAAACGCACGCCAACGCCGCGCTCCAGCGCCTGCGCATCATGGAAGGGGCTGGCCGGGTTGATCGCCAGGTGGTCGGGAGGGGTATCGCTCATCGCTTCATTCACAGTGACGGCCACCAAGGCCGGCTTCAGCGGCACAGGATAAACCGTAGAATGCCGGCCTGCCCCAGAGGAAGTTCCGCCATGCCCGACAACAGCGACTATTTCGACTTCGAGGAAGACATCCACGACTTCGACGAAGACGGCTTCGAGGCGCGGGTCTGGAACCTGCTGGTACTGATCAACCCGGGCGACGAAGAGCTGGCCCTGCAGCAGTTCAACCGCTGGCGCGAGCACCTGGCCGAGGACGGGCAGCCGCTGGAAGCGGATAGCGACTGGCTGCCGGCGCTGTTCACGGCCATCGCCTGGCAGTCCGGTTTCGAGGTGGAACGAGATGACCTGGAATCGCTGCAGTCGGCGGTGAACGAGCTGTCGGCGCGCTTCAACCTGCAGCTGGACTGGGGCGGCGACCTGGACGACGAGGACTTCGCCGAAGACCTGGACGGCGTGCAGCTGATGTCCACCGCCTTCGACCGCCTGCGCGAGCACAACTACACGCTGTGGAGCGTGGATGCCGGCAGCGACGGCTTCACCGGCGTGATGGCGCTGACCCGCGACGACGACGCGATGCTGGCGCTGTGCTCGCTGCTGAACGTGGAAATCCGCCTGGGCAGCGACCCGTTCTGAGATTGATTGGTAGCGCCGGGCCATGCCCGGCGCTCCCATCTACGGCCGGTACTGCGCCCTGGCGTTGGCGATCACCGCTTTGACCAGCGCGCGGTCGGTGTGCCTTGAGATCGCCTGCGCGCCGAGCGCGATCGCCTGCGTACGCAGCTCGGCGGTGACGTCGTAGTGGGCGCCGCTGGCCTTGTTCTGGAAGGCCCGCGGGGGAATGCCGAGCTGCGCCGCCATCGCGTGCAGCTCGGCCAGGGTGTCGGCCATCAGGTGCGCCCAGCGCTGTCCGCGCCAGGGATGCACCGCGTCATCGACGTAGACCGTCACCGCCGCGGCCGGTTCAGGCCTGCGGCTTGCTGTCGCTGTCAGCGGCCGGAGCGGCCTCGGCAGCGGCTTCTTCGGCCACGTCGCCCTCGGCGGCTTCGCCTTCCTCGCCCTCAGCAGCGTCGACGCCTTCGAACTCGGCGACCAGCTTGTCCAGGTACTCGTCGGCGGTCTGCTCGGATTCGGCGGCCAGGGTGTCCAGCAGCTTCTGCAGCAGTTCGGAGTACTCCAGGTTGACCTTGCGGCCTTCCTTCTCCTGCACGTTGGCCAGGTGCTTGAGCATGGCCAGCATCGGCACCGGGTTCTCGGCATTGCCCATGGTCTGGCCGCCGATGGCCAGCAGCCACTCACGGCCCTGCAGGCCGATGGCCGCAACCACCTGGCCGTCTTCGTTGGTCAGCACGGCATGGTTCTGCACCTGCTGCTGCGCGTTCAGGCGGAGGAACGGGCGCTTGGCCTGCTGCTTCTTGCGCTTGTCGCGCTTGGCCTTGGAGTTCTGGGACATGGGGTGGAGTCACCTGGAAACGGAAAGACCGCCATTGTAGCGGGTGCGCCGGGTCATGCCCCTGGTGGGTGCGGACCTTGGTCCGCACGCTTTTCCCGGATG
>NZ_JAWIRU010000030.1:0-45014 GCF_036320025.1 Stenotrophomonas sp. SMYL86 | reverse complement strand
CCCCCCCCCCACCTCCCCACAGGAAACCAGCTTCTGCTGTTGCTGTTGCTGTTGCTGTTGCTCCAGCTCGCAGCGGGTGCAGGGCGCAGCCCTGCCAAACCCCTACCCTTTGGCCATTGACTGCCACCACTGTGACAGCAGCTCCGGCCTGCGCAGGCGCTCTCGCCACCAGCGCAGTGCGGCACCATCCTCGCCGGTGCGCCAGGCCAGCCAGAAGGTCTCTTCCGGCTTGTGCTCCTCCACCTCGCGGATCACCAGCTGGCCACGCGCCACCGCCGCACGCGCGCAGGGCTCGGGCAGGAAACCGAAGCCCACGCCTTCGCACTGCAACTTCAGCTTGCTGGCCATGTCCGGCACCGTCAGCATCTCCTGCCCCATCAACAGACCGACCGTGCGCGGCAGCAGCCGCCGCGCCGAATCGGAGACCGCGATCGCGCAGTGCTCGACCAGCTGCTCGCGTCCGAGCACGCCCGGCACTGCAGCCAACGGATGACCGGGGGCGACCGCGAACACGAACTCCACCGTACCCAGCGGCTCGACCACGTAACCGCCGCCGCTGGGACCCTCGCCCGGCGCACCAACCAGCAGGTCGGCACGGCGGTCCAGCAAGGCCTCCCAGGTACCGGACAGGGCCTCGCCGATCAACCGCAGCCGGGTCGGCGCCTCCGCCTCACGAAACGCAGCGATGTCCGGGCCGAGCAGCCAGGTCGGGAACACCGAGTCCACCGCCAGGGTCAGTTCGGTCTCCCAGCCCGACGCCACCCGGCGCACCCGCAGTTCCAGCTCGCGGGCCGCGCGCAGCAGATGCCGCCCCTCGTCCAGCAGGGCGCGTCCGGCCTCGGTCGGCTCGGCGCGCGGGCCGACCCGGTCGAACAGCTGTACACCCAGGTCCTCCTCCAGCTTGGCCACGGTGTAGGAGATGGTCGAAGGCACTTTGTGCAGGGCCTTGCCGGCGCCGGCGAACGAGCCGCGGCGGTCGATGGCGTCCAGGATCTGCAGGGCATCGAGGCTGAGCTTGAGCATTCGAATTTTTCGATGATGACTGTCAAAACTATCCGTTTTTCAAACCCCGGGTGCAAGCGGATACTTCACTCCAACGGGTAAACACAGCGGCTACCAGCCCACCCCGCCCCATCGAAACCATCGAACAAGGAGATTCCATCATGCTGCAGATCCGCAAGAGCGCTACCCGTGGCCTGGCCGAGCATGGCTGGCTGTCCTCGCGCCATACCTTCTCCTTCGCCAACTACTACGACCCCCGCTACGTCAGCTTCGGCCCGCTGCGGGTGATCAACGAAGACAAGGTGATCGGCGGCCAGGGCTTCGGCACCCACAGCCACAGCAACATGGAGATCGTTTCCTATGTGCTGGGCGGCGCGCTGGAGCACAAGGACTCGATGGGCACCGGTTCGGTGCTGCGTTACGGCGACGTGCAGCGCATGAGTGCCGGCAGCGGTGTCAGCCACAGCGAGTTCAATCACTCCGCCGACGAGACCGTGCACTTCCTGCAGATCTGGATCTTCCCGGACGCGGAGAACATTACTCCGTCGTACGAAGAGACCCACTTCGCCCCGGAAACCAAGCGCGGCCAGCTGCGCCTGATCGCTTCGCCGGACGGTGCCGATGGTTCGCTGCGCATCCACCAGGATGCCCGCATCTTCGCCACCATCCTCGATGGCGGCCAGAAGCTGCACCACGCCCTCGGCAACGGTCGTGGCGCCTATGTGCAGGTGGCCCGAGGCCAGCTGCAGGTCAATGGCATCACACTGGAAGCCGGTGATGCGCTGCAGGTCAGCGACGAAGCTCAGCTGACCCTGGAGAACGGCAACGACGCCGAAGTGCTGGTGTTCGACCTGCCGCTGTAACGACAACGCCCGCGATGCCGAAAAGCATCGTGGGCGTATTTGTAGAGCCGAGCCATGCTCGGCTGCGGTTTGACAGCCAGCCGAGCGCGGGCTCGGCTCTACAGCACCACCGGCGTCAGAACTTGTACGTCATCGCCAACCGCACATTGCGCGGCTCACCCCAGGTGTAGGTGCTGTACCAGCTGAAGATCGTGTAGTAACGCTTGTCCAGCAGGTTGTTGACGTTGAGCGTGGCCGACAGGCGATCGTTGAATTCATAGCGCGCCATCGCATCCAGCAGCCAATAGGGCTGGGTGCGATGCACCACCTTGGCCTGCGTGGCCGGGTTGGTGATCTCACCGAAAGTGGAATCCTGCCAGCGCGCGCCACCGCCCAGCGTCAGCCCCTTCCAGTCGCCGCGCAGGCGGTAGCTGGTGTGCAGGCTGAACTGGTTTTCCGGCTCCAGTGTGGTTACCTTGGCACCGGCCTGGCGGGCGATCTTGTGCGAGAACCCACCCTGCACCTGCCAGCCTTCGGCCAGCTGGCCCGACATTTCCAGCTCGTAACCCTTGGTACGCACGCCCATCAGGGCGCGATAGGCATCCTGCCCGTCCGGTGTCTTGCCACCAGTGGGCTGGGCGAAGTTGTCCTGGTCGAGCTGGAACAGCGCCGCACTGGCGTTGAAGCGCCCATCGAGGAACTCGGCCTTCAGGCCCATCTCGTAGCTGCGGCCTTCCAGCGGATCCAGTGCCTTGCCCTGCTCGTCGCGTTCGCTGTGCGGTTTGAAGATGGTGCTGTAGCTGGCGTACACCGAATAGTGCTCACCGAGGTCGTAGACCACACCGGCATACGGCACGAACACGCCGGTCTCGCGCGTGTCCGGCGAGCGGTAGCTGGCCAGGCGACTGCCCACGATCACCTTCAGTGGATCGGCCACGTCGAAACGGCCGACCACATACAGGCCGTTCTCACGCGTCACTTCGTTGTTGCTGTAGCTGCGCTGCCACTCCGGCTCGGGAATGTCGCCATTCCAGGTTCTGTAGTCCGGCACGGTATCCGGGAACCCCGCCTGCGGGCCGTAGCCGGTATTGGTCCAGCGCTTGCGCGAGGCGCTGCCACCGACCACCAGCTCATGCTCCCGCCCGAACAGGCCGAAATGACCGCTCACATAGAAGTCGGCAGCATTGCTGACGGTCTTGCCAACGTACTTGCCGAGCCACAGGCTGACGCCCTCGCCGGTCAACGGATCGGGATTGCCGGCGGCGGCGCCGGCCAGTGCGGCGTCATAGCCGTTGACCTGGTGGTTGAGTTGCAGCTTGGCCACCCAGTCGTTGGCGAAGGTGTGCTCGAGCGTGGCAAAGCCGGTGCGCACATACTGGCGCCAGCCACTCCAGCGCGTGCCGTTGTTGAACGAACGCGGCATGTCATTGAAGTTGCCGGCACTGTCCAGAAGAGGGATGCCACCCCAGGTCGAGCCCTTCGGGTCGCTGTCCATCGTATCGCCACCCACGGTCAGCAGCGTGCGCTCGCCCAGATCGGCTTCCAGCACTGCGTAGCCCACCTTGCTGGTGCGCTGGTAGAAGTCGAGATTGGAATGCTTGTCCTGCCAGGCGCCCACCGCACGACCGCGCACGCGTCCATCGGCGGTCAACGGGCCGCCAACATCGATCTCGGCACGATAGTCATCCCAGCGGCCCACACCCAGCGTCGCACTGCCGGCGAACTCCTTGCCCGGCTTCTTGCGCACCAGGTTGATGGTCGCGCCCGGATCGCCCATGCCGGTGAGCAGGCCGGTCGCGCCCTTGAGCACTTCGATGCGGTCATAGATCGCGGTATCGCTGAGCGTGTTGCCCGCCGAATAGGCCGAGTCACGCGACATCGGGATGCCGTCGTACTGGAAGTTCTGCACGGCGAAGCCGCGCGCGTAGTACTCGGTGCGCTCGCTGTCGTAGGTGACGATGCTGATGCCCGGGGTCACCCGCATCACGTCATCGATGCCGTTCAGGCCAAAGTCGTCCATCTGAGCGCGGGTAATGACGCTGATGGTCTGCGGGGTCTGCCGTGGCGTCAGCACCAGGCGGGTGGCGGTGGCGATGGTGCCGGGCGTGTACGCGCCGCTGCCCTCGGTGATGGTGCCGAGCAGGTTGGCGGTGACCTGCACGGTCTGCAGGGTCTGCGACGCGGGGGCCTCGGCGGCCTTGTCCGGCTCGGCGGCGGACTGCGCGGCTGCGATGCCGCTGCTGGCCAGTGCAGTGATCAGCAGGCCCTGGGCAAGCGCCTGCGGCAACGCACGGCGACGCGGCAAGGGGGACGGAATACGGGCATCAGGCACAGACAGCACGACGGGACCTCCACGATCGGGTGGGATCCTCTGGCGGCGGCTGGAGGGAAGACGGGGACGCGGCCGGATGGCCGCAGGCGCAGGAGTGTACTCCCCTGCGCCCCGGCTGTCGTGCGATGTGCTGTGGTGCGGCGCGCTGCCGCAGGCTCAGCCGCCGATGGCGGCGCAGGCCTCCAGGATCATTGCGGTCACGTCCTTCGGCTGCGAGGCCAGCGAGGCATGGCTGGCATCCAGCTCCAGCAGTCGCTTGGGCTGCATGCGCGTGGCCATTGCCCTCTGGTTCTCCGGCGCGATCATCCGATCATGGCGGGACAGCTGGTACCAGCTCGGCTTGTGCTTCCACGCCGGGTCGCTCACCGCATCACCGAAAGTGCTGGCCAGCGGCGCCTTCTGGGTCACCGCCATCACCCGGCCCTCGTCGTCGCTCAGGTCCTGGCAGAAGCTTTCATGGAACTTGTCGGCGCGCAGCCACAGGTAACCATCACTGTCCGGCGCCAGGTTCGGTGCCGCTTCCGGCAGATGCTGCTGGGTGATGCCACCGGGGCTCTCGCCGGCATCCGGGGCGAACGCTGCGATATAGACCAGGCCCTTCACGTTGGCCTCGTTGCCGGCCTGGCTGATCACCGCACCACCGTAGGAGTGGCCGACCAGCAGCACCGGCCCGTCGATCTGCCGGATCATTTTCTGGGTGCGGCCGGCATCGTCGGCCAGCGAGGTGAGTGGCAGTTCCACCGCCTGCACGCGGTCATGGCCGTTGCGATGCAGCTCCAGGATCACTTTGGCCCAGTGTGCGGCCCCGCCCCAGAAACCATGGACGAGGAGGATGGTCGGTGTCGTGCTCATGTACGGATCTCCGGCAGCGGCCGGCGGAATGCCGACCGTGTCGCCACTGTCCGTCTTTGGCGTTAATCAGCGGTGACGCATTCGGGTCACTGCAATCGTATGCGTCGCTGGATGTCATGCATGGCACTTGCCGATCCCGCTTGAAAACGTTTTCATGGATGATCCCTGGAGCTTCGCACCGCGCATGACGCCTTCATCCCCACGTGCCCAACAGCACGCCACCCGTGCCGCCTTCTTCATCCCTGGATTCGCCACCGCCGCATGGGCGCCGATGGTGCCCTACGCCAAGGCCAAGGCCGGGCTGTCCGACGCCAGCCTCGGCGCCGTGCTGCTGTGCCTCGGGCTCGGCTCACTGCTGGCGATGCCACTGGCAGGTGCGCTGACCGGGCGGCTGGGATGCCGCCGGGTGATGGTGATCACCTGCGCGATGATGCTGTGCGCCCTGCCCTTGCTGGTGCTGGCGCCCTCTCCGGTAGCGCTGGGCGCGGCCCTGTTCGTGTTCGGCGCCGGCGTCGGTGCACTGGATTGTGCGATGAACATGCAGGCGGTCGCGGTCGAGCGCGACGCCGGGCGCGCGATGATGTCCGGATTCCATGCCTTCTACAGCATCGGCGGCTTCGTCGGCGCCGGCTGCATGACCGGCATGCTGATCCTGGGTACGCCGCTGTGGCTCGCCGCGTTGGTTTCCGTGGCCGCTCTGCTGCTGGTGGCAGTGCTGTCGGCACCGCACTGGCGCCCACAACGGATCCTGCATGAAGGCCCCCTGCTGGCATTGCCGCATGGCGTGGTGCTGTTCATCGGCGTGCTGGCCTTCGTGGTGTTCCTCGCCGAGGGCTCGATGCTGGACTGGAGCGCGGTGTTCCTCGCCGAAGTGCGGCAGGTGCCACGTGACCAGGCCGGTGCCGGCTTTGCACTGTTCACCCTGGCGATGACCGCGATGCGCCTGTTCGGCGACGGCATCGTCGAGCGCCTCGGCCGGACCCGCACCCTGGTCTTCGGCGGCATCACCGCTGCTGCGGGTTTCACCCTGGCGACGCTGGTGCCATCGTTCCCGGTGGCGCTGGCCGGCTACGTACTGGTCGGGCTGGGCTGCGCCAACATCGTGCCGGCGCTGTTCTCGATGGCGGGCCAACAGCGGGTGATGCCGGAGAGCATCGCCATCACCGCGGTCACCACGCTGGGCTACGCCGGCATTCTCGCCGGACCGGCAGCGATCGGCGCACTCGCACACGCTACCAGCCTCGGCTTCGCCTTCCTGTGCGTGGCCGCGCTGCTGCTGGGCGTCGCGGCGTCTGCGCGCTCGCTGGCAAGACGGGTGGCCTGACAGAAAAAAGGGGACGGAGGGGATTAAGTCGTTTCTGGCCCAGCTGTGCGGGAAACGACTTAATCCCCTCCGTCCCCTTTTCTCAGCTGCGTGTCAGCCACTCGGCCTGGGCCGGCAGCTGTGGTGCCGGGCACGCGCTCTGCGGATGGTGCTCGTCGCGCGCCATCCAGTCATCGACCACGCCCGCCAGCAGGTCCAGTCGCAGCGGCAGCGTGATGTGGTCCTCGCCGCGCATCTCGATGTAGTGCGCGCGCGGATTGGCCTGGGCCAGTTCGCGGCCCTGGCTGACCGGAATGTGCTGGTCGCCCTGCCCGTGCAGCAGCAGTACGCAGGCGCGGGTATCGGCCAGCGCGCGCGCCACGTCCACGCGGTCCAGGTCAACATCGATGCGGCGGCTGGCGGCGGCGATCACCTGGTTGATGTCCTGGCCGCCGTAGCGCCAGCGCGCGTACGACGCCACCGCCTGCGCCTTCAGGCCTTCCGGCTGCAGTCCCATCAGGTGCGGGATCATGGTGCGGATCGCCACACCGGCATTGGCGAACGATTCCATCGCCACCACGCCTTCCACCTGGTCGCCCAGCTTGTCGGCGGTGAACACCGCCGTGGCCGCGCCGTAGGACACACCGAACAGGTACAACGGACCGGTCACTTCACCGCGTGCACGCAGCTCACCGATCACATCAACCACGTCATCGGATTCGTAGGTGCCGTATCCGGACGGACCGGTACCGGACTGGCCATGGTTGCGCAGGTCCAGGGTGATCACGCGGTAGCCGGACTCGGCCAGCTGCAGCGACCACGGCAGCATCGAATCACCGTTCATCATCCAGCCGTGCAGCAGCACTACGGTGCCGCGCGGCGTCTGCGCGCGGAACGGCTGCGGCACCGCCAGGCTCAGGCCGGTATCCAGCGGCAGGCCGTTCTCATGGCGCTGCGGCAGGTAGTGGTAACGCGCGCCGTAATCGCCGGGATCGAACACACGCCAGAAGATCGGCACGCCATCGCGGCCCGGCGCGAAGCCATGGCGGTTGGGCAGTTCGGCGATGGCCGCGGCAATGCGCGGGCGATCGAGCAGGGTCGATACGCCACCCGGTGCGATCAGCCGATCGGCGAGTGAGGTGGACGAGGCATTGATGGAGGAGGAGCATGCAGCCAACCACAGGCCGGCGCACGCCAGCAACAGCAGCAGCAGGCGCTTCATATCACGTCATAGGGGTGAATCAGACAGGCTGGGACGTTAACGCCCCGATAGACCGGTCATCTATCGCGCGCGGATGACGGCTTGATGACAGCGCAGGAACGATTCAGCTTGGTGTACAAGCTGTATCCGTTCAGTCATTGATCCGGATCAATGAACGCGCGCGCGGGATTGCCCACAGTGCCGCCATGCGCACCTCGTTCAAGCTCGCCATTGCCCTGGCCGCCATGCTGGCCGCCGCCTACGGCATCGCCCGCACCACGCCCTACTGGTTCGCACCGCGACAGACGGCGCAGGTCGACACCCACGACCCGGCACTGATCGCGCAGGGGCAGTACCTGTCGCGCGCCGCCGACTGCGCCGCCTGCCACACCGCGCCCGGCGGCAAGCCGTTCGCCGGTGGCCTCGGCATGCAGACGCCGATGGGCACGATCTACTCGACCAACATCACGCCCGATCCGGACACCGGCATTGGCGCCTACGACTACGCGGACTTCGAGCGCGCGGTCCGTCGCGGCATCCGTCACGATGGGCAGCCGTTGTATCCGGCAATGCCGTATGCCTCATACGTGATCGCCAGCGATGCCGAGATCAAGGCGCTGTACGCCTACTTCATGGGCTCGGTGCAGCCGGTGAAGCAGGGCAACGCCGACAGCACGATCCCGTGGCCGGCCAACATGCGCTGGCCACTGGCCTGGTGGCAGCTGCTGTTCGCACGCCCGCGTACGTTCAACCCGGATCCGTCGCTGGATGCCGGCCAGCAGCGCGGCGCCGAACTGGTGGAAGGCCTGGCCCACTGCGGCGCCTGCCACACGCCACGTGGCCTGGCGTTCCAGGAAAAGGCGATGGCCGATGATGGCAGCCGCCAGTTCCTGTCCGGCTCGGTGCTGGAAGGCTGGTATGCGAAGAACCTGCGCAATGAATCAACCGGTCTGGCCAGCTGGAGCGAGGGCGAGATCGTCGACTTCCTGCGCACCGGCCGCACCGATCGCTCGGCAGCCTTCGGCGGTATGGCCGACGTGGTCGAGCACAGCACGCAGTACCTGTCCGACGCCGACCTGCTGGCGATGGCCCGCTACCTGAAACAGCTGCCGGCACGCGAGGGCCGCAACGCACAGTGGTCCCCGGGTACCGACACCACCACCGCCGCACTGCGCAGCGGCGACTATCGCGTGGCCGGCTCGCTGGCCTATGCCGAGCATTGCCAGGCCTGCCATCGCGCCGACGGCCGCGGCATGCCACGGGTCTACCCGGCGCTGGCCGGCAACTCGATCGTGTTCGCCGATGATCCCAGCTCGCTGGTACAGGTAACCCTGATCGGCGGCCGCACGCCGCATACCCCGCACGACCGCATGGCCTTCACCATGCCCGGTTTCGAGCAGCTGCCGAATGCACAGCTGGCACAGATCCTGACCTTCATCCGCAGCAGCTGGGGCAACCAGGCCAGCGCGGTGAGCGAGGTCGACGTGGCGCGCATGCGCCGGGTGGTGCGTGACAAGCCGGTGCACTACGTTCCGCAGGAGGCCGCACGATGAAACGTTCGCGCAAACGCTCCCGCCTGCTGATCGGCAGCATGGTCACCCTCGTGCTGCTGGCCGGCGCCGGCACCCTCGCCTATCGCCATCTGTACCCGGACCTGGATGCCGCCGTAGCCAGCACGATCGATATCCTCGATGCCCAGGGCAAGGTGGTCGGCCACTACCATGCACCCAGCGCCGAGGAGATCGCCGGGCTCGGCAA
Source organism: Stenotrophomonas sp. SMYL86 (assembly GCF_036320025.1). Taxonomy (NCBI): domain Bacteria; kingdom Pseudomonadati; phylum Pseudomonadota; class Gammaproteobacteria; order Lysobacterales; family Lysobacteraceae; genus Stenotrophomonas; species Stenotrophomonas sp. SMYL86. The sequence continues at coordinate 35,724 of NZ_JAWIRU010000030.1, read as the reverse complement.
TGCCGAATCGGTGATGCTTGGTCGCCGCCTCCTCAACGAGACCGCACGGCTGCTGCCGGACAACGTCGGCAACGATCTGAACTGCAATTCGTGCCACATGGCCGAGGGCAAGCGACCGTTCGGCAACCACTACTTCAATACGGGCGGCGGCGCCTATCCGCGTTACATGCCGCGCCCGGGCAAGGTGATCGGGCTGACTGAGCGCATCAATGGCTGCCTGCAGCGCTCAATGAACGGCAAGCCGCTGCCGAAAGACTCACCGCAGATGCGCGCCATGCTCGATTACATGGCGTGGCTGAGCAGTCCAGTGCCAGACGGTGCAAAGGTGGCCGCCCCCAGCGAGGGCCCCATCGACAGCACGCTGACCCCGGACCCGATCCGTGGCCAGGCGCTGTACGCCGTGCAGTGTGCCGCCTGCCATGGCGACAACGGCGAAGGCCGGCGCGACGCCAGCGGTGATATCGCCTTCCCGCCGCTGTGGGGCGACCACAGCTTCAACATCGGCGCCGGCATGGCGCGCCTGTACAAGGCGGCCGGTTTCGTCAAGCACAACATGCCGCCGGCGGTGACCCGCGAGCCGCCACTGGGGCAGCAGGTGATGCCCGACCAGGATGCGGTGGACATCGCCAGCTACTTCATCAACCAGCCGCGGCCGGACTTCGCCAACAAGGCCAAGGACTGGCCGCGCGACCCGAAACCCAAGGACGCGCGGTACTGAGGAGGGCGTGGTTCAGCGCTTGACCAGCTCGACCCGGCGATTGCGCGCTTTGCCTTGCTCGCTGCCATTGTCGGCTACCGGCCTGTCGGCACCGAAGCCGGCCGCCTGCAGGCGGTCGGCGGCGATGCCCTTGGCGGTCAACGCCGCCACCACCGACCGCGCACGATCCTCGGACAAGCTGCGGTTGTGCGCGGCCGCGCCACTGTTGTCGGTGTGGCCTTCAATCGACAGTTTCAGCGACGGGTCGGCACGCAGCAGGTCCAGCACCTGCGCCAGTTGCGGTTCGGACGTCGGCAGGATCTGCGCCTTGTCGGTGGCGAAGTTGACCTGGATCGCCACGCGGCCGTCGCTGTCCAGCTTCTTCTTCAACGCATCGGCCGGCAGCAGCGCCGCGGTCTGGGTGAAACCCTTGCGCTCGACCACGACCCAGCCTGCGCTGAGGTATTCGAGGCGAGCATGCACCCACACCTGGCGGCCATCAGCCAGATCGACGCGATAGACCACGGTGTCGTAGTTGTCCCAGCTGTAGCTGGCCGCGTTGCCGTAGGACGACTGCACCTGCTTCGACACGCCCTCGGCCGCCTCGTGCGGGATGCGCCCCACGAACACCTTGGTGCCGTTGACCTGGGCCATCATCGCCTCAAGGTTGCGGCGTACTTCATGCATCGAGTATTCGCGCTCGCCCTTGTCGAAATCGGCAGCGAAGGTGCGGCCCTCGACCGGTTCGAAGTGATCTCCGGTCCAGAACGGGAAGGCATCGAAATCACGCTGCTCGGGCGTGTTGCGCTCACGATAGCCGGCCGGCAGGGACAGGTGCGGGAAACGGTCCGACCACTGCGCGGTGGCCTTGAACGGAACGTCATCCACGACCACCAGACCGGCGCCGTTGCTGTCCACCGCCAGCTGCACCCACACGGTGCGGTTGGCCTGGCGCAGCACGTAGACGGTGGTGGGTGCGTCCTGTTCACCGTTCACCGCATCGATGAAGCCACCACCGATCTCGCCTTCCAGTTGCGGGCCGTAGTAGATGTCGCGCAGCAGCGTGCCTTCAAAGACCTTGCGGCCGCCAGCCGCGGTGATCACACCGTCGAAGTTGCGCTGCACTTCCAGCGCAGAGAACGCCTTGTCGGGGGCCACCTCACTGTCGGTCACGATGCGCGCCGACCAGCTCGGACCTTCCACCCAATGCACACCCTCGCCCATCCGGAACGGGAAGCGCGCCCAGGCGCGCGGGTGCGGGGCGTTCTGCGGCGCGTAGCCCTGCGGCAGGCTGAAGAACGGCAGTCCGCCCAGCGTGGTGTCGCTCAGCGGCACGCTGCTGGTGTCGAAAGGCACCAGCGGCACCGGCTTGCCATCGCGGTCGGTGAGTGCGGTGCCGTCGGCGGCGGCCGTTGAACCCGCTGGGGCGGCGGCCGGTGCTGCGGCCTCGTCCGCCGTGGCTGGCGCAGGCGGTGCCACCTCTCCATCCGAGGGCGTCCGGTTGCACCCTGCCAGCAGCACCAGGGCTGCACCTCCCAGCCAGATCTTCGATCGCTTCTGCATCGCCACCACCTCAGGTCCATTGAAGCGCCGAGCATACCCGAAGGCCGTGACCGCCCCCACAGTGCCATCGTTCCTGCGCTGCCACGTCATGCCGATGTCATTGGCGCTGCCGACACTCCGGGGTTTCCTCCCTCTGAAGGTCCGGTTTCGATGCGAACGATTGCGCGTTTTCCCCGTGTCTCGCTGCTGGCCCTGCTGATCGCCCCCGCCCTGGACGCCCTCGCAGAAGCACCGCAGGGCGATACGGGCGAAGCGCGCAGCAGCGATGCGCGTACCCTCGACCAGGTACAGGTGATTGGTCAGGCCACCAGCTACGCGAAGACGTCGGTGCGCGCGGAAACACTGAACCGGCAGACGGTGATGAGCAGCGTCAACGACGCGCTCAACGAGGTGCCCGGCGTGGTGGTCAGCGAGGCCGATGCCACCGGTTCGTCGGTGTGGGGCACGCAGATCAGCATGCGCGGCTTCGTGACCAACCGTGACACCCAGCAGATCGGCACCACCATCGACGGCCTGCCCAATGGCGGCTCGGGCTACGGTGGCGGTTCGCTGGCCAACCGCTACATCGATACCCTGGACCTGGAAACAGTGGAAGTCAGCCAGGGCACCGCTGATATCTCCTCGCGCTCGAACGAAGCCCTCGGCGGCACCCTGAACTTCCTTACCAGCGATCCGCTGCAGGACAGCCGCCTGCGCTTAGTGGTCGGTGCCGGTGACAACGAAGCGCGCAAGTACTACGTGCGCTACGACACCGGCCTGCTCGGCGGCCATACCCGCGCCTGGGTCAGCGCTTCTTCCGCACGTGTGCACGACTGGATCGATGGCAGCGGCAAGACCAGCAACGACCACATCGCCGGCAAGTTCATCACCGAGCTGGATCGCTGGACGCTGACCGGCTACCTGTCCTACAACGATGCCGACGAGCCGGAGTACACCAGCGTCTCGCCGAAGGGCTTCGCCACCAATCCGGACCGCGACAACCTGGTCGGCACCCTCACCGGCATTCCGTACCTGGACCAGAACTACCGTTCCGGCTCGCGTGCGCTGCGTGAGAACACCTTCGGCTACCTGCGCGCGGCCTTCGACGGCGGCAACGGCTTCAAGGCCTCGGTGGCGGCCTACGGGCACCGCATGGAAGGTCGTGGCGACTGGCTGCCACCGTACCTGGCACAGGTCAGCGATGATGGTGCCGGCCGCCCCGAGTCGGAGTACATCGGCGGAAAGACCGTGTATGGCGGCAGCAACCGCGGCCAGATCTTCTTCGTCAATCCCGACGGCAGCGCCGCGCAGCGCCTGGCCAGCTGCACGCCGCGGCTGGGCTTCACTGCCGAATACGATCCGAACTGCTATGCCGGCAACGTGCTGGGCGCGCAGTCCTACCGCCACACCCACTACGACAACGACCGCATGGGCGTGACCGCCGACGTCGAATGGCGGCAGACCTTCGGTGCCGTCGACAACACGATCCGCGGCGGCCTGTGGGTGGAGAAGCTGGACCGTTCTGCCCGCCGCGACTGGCACCGCCTGCTCAACGTCGGCCAGGACATCGCCTTCGACCACCAGCCTTACTGGGTGCAGTTCGAGGACAAGTACAAGGTTGACGAGCAGATGTACTACGTCGAGGACGTGGCCCGCTTCGGGCCGTTCAGCGCACGCCTGGGCGTGAAGCAGTTCTTCGTCGACCAGTCGCGCCGCCGCGTGATCGGTGCCAGCGAGCACGTCAAATCCGATTCCAAGTCCGATCCGCTGCTGTCCACCGGCTTCACCTGGGCACCCGGTGTGGAAGGCATGGAGCTGTTCGCTGGCTTCTCGCAGAACTTCGCCGCCATTCCCTCCGGCGTGCTCGGCGAGACCGACCCGCAGCGCTTCCGCAACGTCGAGCCGGAGACCGCCGACAACATCGAAGTCGGCATGCGCATCAGCCGCTGGCCGCTGACCGCGTCGGTCACCCTGTACAACATCAAGTTCGACAACCGCATCGTCTACCTGCCGGCTGGCTTTGTCAGCGGCATCGACTACCTGGGCGAGACCGACGGTGTCTACGAGAACTTCGGTGGCGTGGAAAGCAACGGCCTGGAGGCGGCGTTCGGCTACGGCTGGGACAATGGCTGGCGCCTAAACGCCGCCTATACCTACAACCGCTCCAAGTACCTGGGCAGTGGCGATGCCGCACGTGATACCCAGCTGGGCATCGTCGACGGTGCCAAGGTGATCGGCCAGCCAGAACAGACCCTGGTGCTGTCGGCCGACTGGCAGGGCGAAAACTGGAACTTCGGCCTGTCCGGTCGCTACCTCGGCACGCGCTACCTCGATGCCGCCAACGTCAACAAGCTGCCCTCGGCCACCGTGTTCAACGCCAATATCGGCTTCGACCTGCAGGGCCTGTCGCCGCGCCTGAAGGGCATGGGTGCCAACCTGGTGGTGAGCAACCTCACCGACAAGCGGTATCTTGCAGGGGTGGACGGCCGCGACAACGCCTTCATCGGCGCCCCGCGCACTGTCGGCATCTCCTTCCGTGTGGACCTGTGAGTGAACCCGTGACTGATATCGGCCGACGCCGGTTGTTGCAGGCCGGCGTTGCCGCCGGCCTTTCTCCGCTGCTTCCCAGCATCGCCCGGGCCGCAGCGATCGCCCCCGCCGCGCAGACGCGCAGCCTCGAAGACCTGCAGCACATCGTGGTGTTCATGCAGGAGAACCGCTCGTTCGACCACTACTTCGGTACGCTGCCGGGCGTACGGGGGTTCGGCGACCGCTTCGTGGCCCCGGCCGCTGCGCTGCAGGCCGGCGGCCGCACGCGCAGCCTGTGGCTGCAACCCGATGCCAGCGGCACGCGCGCGATCGCACCGTTCCCGCTGGATACCGCCGCGCACTTCGGCTACATGCGGGTGGAGGGCACACCACACACCTGGCCGGACGCACAGCGCGCCTGGGACCACGGCCGCATGGGGCAATGGCCGAAGGCCAAGCAGAACCACTCGATGGGCTACTTCCAGCGCAGCGACCTGCCCTTCCAGTTCGCACTGGCCGATGCCTTCACCATCTGCGACGCCTACCACTGCGCGATGCAGGCCGGAACCAACCCGAACCGGGTGTTCCTGTGGACCGGTCACAATGATGCACACGCGCGTGCTGGCGGCCCGGTGATCGCCAACTCACACGACAACTTCCCCGAGCACGGCGGGCATCCGGCGTCGTATCGCTGGACCAGCTATGTCGAACGCCTGCAGAAGGCGGGCGTCTCCTGGCAGATCTACCAGGACATGGCCGACAACTTCACCGACAACCCGCTGGCCGGCTTCGAGGCGTTCCGCCAGGCCTACCGCGCTGCGCCGGGGCATGACCCGCAGCTGCGAGCACGCGGGGTCAGCACCCGTGGCCTGGCGCAGCTGCGCCAGGACGTGGTCGATGGGCGTCTGCCGCAGGTCAGCTTCATCATCGCCGACGCGGCCGGCAGCGAGCATCCCGGCCCCTCCAGCCCGGCCCAGGGCGCGGCCTATACCGCACGCGTGCTGGATGCACTGACCGCCGATCCGGAGGTGTGGAGCCGCACCGCCCTGCTGCTGATGTTCGACGAGAACGACGGCTTCTTCGACCACATGCCGCCACCGGCACCGCCTTCACCGATAAACGGTGGCTGGGCGGGTACGTCTTCGGTCAGTACCGAAGGCGAGTACCACCGCCATCCGGCACCGGGCGACGAGAAGTACGACGCCGCCGAGCTGCGCGGCCGCCCCTATGGGCTGGGTCCGCGCGTGCCGCTGTACGTGATTTCACCCTGGAGCCGCGGTGGCTGGGTCGATTCGCAGGTGTACGACCACACCTCGGTCATACGGCTGATCGAACGCCGCTTCGGCGTGGCCGCACCGGATATCTCACCCTGGCGCCGTGCGGTCTGCGGAGACCTGAGCAACGCCTTCGACTTCGCCCAGCGCGATACCCGTCCGTTCATACGCGGCCTGCCCGACGTGAGCGCGGCGGCCGCACGTGCCGCCGCCCTGCCGGGACGCACCGTGCCGGCGTTGCCGGAGGGGCTGGAACCGGCGCAACAGGAACGTGGCGTACGTCCGGCGCGTGCCCTGCCCTATCGGCCGCAGGCATCGATTGCCGCGATCAACACATCGGGCGTGGAACTGGTGTTGTCCTGCGAAGGTGCGGCAGCGGTCCTGCATGTCTACGATCGGCTGCGGCTGGGTGCGGTGCCACGCCGCTATACACTGATACCGGGCACGCCACTGCGGGAGCGCTGGCCGCTGGATGTGCACGGTCGCTACGACCTTTGGCTGCTGGGCCCGAACGGCTTCCACCGTCACTTCCAGGGCGCTGCCAAAGGACCCGTTGTGCAGGCGTCGGTCGAGCGCGCCGACGGCCAGCTGCGGCTGCACCTGCGCAATCTGGGTGAAAGTGCACAGCAAGTGCGCGTGCATGCCGGCGCCTATGCCGGGCACATGCCGGAACAGACGCTGGCGCTGCCGGCGCATGCGGAGACCGCATTGGCGTGGGATGCAGCGCCTACCGCGGGCTGGTACGACCTGCAGGTCAACGCCGGTGAGAGTGTGCTGCGCCTGGCGGGCCGTGCCGAGGATGGGCGTCCTGGCACCAGTGACCCGGCGATGGGCAGCGAACCATTGCGGTTCGAGCACGATTGAGCCGTCGCGCTGTTGTAGAGTCGAGCCATGCTCGACTGCTTTTCGATCGCTGTTCGATCATTGCCTGGAAAAGCAGTCGAGCATGGCTCGACTCTACAAGGGGGCGTGCCCGATCAGGCCTCCTGCAGCCCCGGCCGACCGTGCTCGACCGCGTAGCGCTTCCAGCTCTGCAGCGCGCCATTCGGCTGCATCACGGTATCCAGCGTCTTCATGTCGCCGATCCACGCATCACGGGTGACATCGCACAACACATAGCCACGCTTGTCGGTGGTCGCCTTCAGATAAGGGCTGTGCCGCAGCTGGTTCTCGGCATATGCATCCACACCCTGGCCATCAGCGCCGGAAGTAATCGAAGTGGCAAGGAACTCACTGGAGACCACGCCTGAATCACGATGGTCCTGCACCAGGTCGCTGGCGTAATGCCGGTGCGCGTCGCCACACGCCGTCACCACGTTGCCGAAGCCCACCTTCTGGATGTGATCGAGCAGGCGCCGGCGGCTGTCCAGATAGCCCGACCATTGGTCGTCGGACGACTGCACCATCCCGTCCTTCTCGCGCATGTAGTTGCCCAGTGCCACCTGGTGGGCGATGGTGTGCCAGCGCGGCGCGGCATCGGCCAGGCCGTCGAACAGCCAGCGCTCCTGCTTTGCCCCCACAATGCTGCGCTCCGGCGATTCCACCTCCCCGCGCAGCGCCATGTTCACCTGCTTGCTGCGGTACTGGCGGGTGTCGAGCAGGTGCAGGTCCATCAGCGTGCCATAGCGTGCGCGCCGGTACATCTGCATGTGGCCATCGCGCGGGAACGCCGAACGGCGCAGTGGCATGTTCTCGTAGTAGGCCTGGAACGCCTGTGCGCGGCGCAGCAGGAACACTTCGCTGGGCGTATCGTCCTGGTCTTCGGCGCTGGCCCAGTTGTTGTCCACTTCGTGGTCATCGAAGGTGACGAACCACGGCGCCGACGCATGCGCGGCCTGCAGGTCGGCATCGCTCTTGTACTGGGCGTAGCGGCGACGGTAGTCGTCCAGCGTGTAGATCTGCGGCCCGACATGATTGCGCAGGTTGGTGAACGGCTGGCCGTTCATTTTCCGCAGGCCCGGCTGGCTTTCGCCTTCGTAGATGTAATCACCGTAGTGGAAGACGAAATCCAGCGGTTCCTCGGCAATGCGCCGCCACGCGGTGTAGTGGCCTTCTTCGTAGTGCTGGCAACCGGCCACCGCAAACCGCACGCGATCCACTGCGGCCGTGGCTGCGGGCAGCGTGCGGGTGCAACCGACCGCACTGGCGTGGCCGCCTACGGTGAAGCGGTACCAGTAAGGCCGTGCGGGCGCCAACCCACCCAGCTCCACGTGCACGGCGTGGCCGAGTTCGGGATGCGCCATCGCCGAACCCTGGCGTACCACCTTGCGCATGCCCTCGTCCCCGGCCAGCTGCCATTCGACCACCATCGGCCGGGTCGGCATGCCACCGCCGAACACCAGCGGCTCGGTCGCCAGCCGTGTCCACAGCACCATGCCATCGGCCGAAGGATCACCCGAGGCCACGCCCAGGGTGAACGGCGTGCTGGCGAACCGCGGCGACGCCAGCAGGTTGCGCGGGTTCAGCGCGGCGGCATCGGCCTGTGCGGCCAGCGCGTGCGCCGTGCCCATCCACGCGCCGGCAGCGGACAGGCCAGCCAGGGCCAGGAATCGCCTGCGATTGATCGTATCCACGGCTGCGCCCTCAGTTGTAGATGATGTGGAAGTAGAAGAAGCGGCCGTAGTCGTCGATCTCGGTACGGAAGCGCCCATTCGGACCGGTGCTGTAGGTCGGCTGCGTGTTGAACAGGTTCTTGGCCTCGTACTTCAGCGTCACGTGCCTGCTGACCTTGTGGCTGAAGCCCATGTTGAAGGTCATGTACGGGTCGTAGTACGAATCCAGCCACTGGGTATCGCCGAAGTCGACCAGCATCCGGCTGCGGTAGGTACCGGACAGGCGCAGCTGTGCGCTCTTCCACGGCATGCGCCAGATCACCGACCCATTGAGCGACCAGTCCGGCTGGTACAGCAGGCGGTCCAGGCGGCGTTCGGTGCCATCACTGATGCGGTAGTTGGTCTGGCCTTCCAGCCGCGTTGCGTTGAAGTACATGTCGAAGCGCTGGCGGCCCCACTGCAGGTTGCGGTTGGCCACCGCGAACTCGACACCGCGCAGCCTGGACTCGTCGGTGTTCATCGGCTGGGTGACCCGGTAGCGGGTATCACCCACGTTCTCGAAGGTGGTCAGGGTGTAGATGTCGTCCTTGATCACCTTGTCGAACAGTGCCACCGAGACCAGGCCGTTGTTGCCGTTGAAGTACAGGTCCCACGCCAGGTCGATGTTGGTGGAACGGCGCGGCTGCAGGTTGGCATTGCCCTGCTTGATGGTGCAGAAGCCCCTGCCCTCCTCGTCATCACCACAGCTGGTGCTGGTGGCCTGGGCGATGTTGCTGGGTGTCGGCCGGCCCAGCGTTCGGCTGGCGGAGAAGCGCAGGCGCTGGTCCTCGCTCAACTTGAACGTCGCATTCAATGAAGGCAGCAGGTTGTTGTAGCCACCGCTCGTATTGCGGAAGGCAGAGGTATACGTAGTGCCGCCATCATCGCTGAATGGGCTGTAGGCATCGAAGCGGGTGTGGTCGTAGCGCAGGCCGCCGATCAGCAGCAGTCGGTCCCAGGCGTAGTGTGCGGACACGTAGGCATTGGTGATGTCCTCCACGTACTTGTAGTCGCTGGTGAAGTTGGCATTTGGATACGCCGCATTGTTGTTGCCCAGTTTCGGCAGCAGTTCCTCGTTCCACTTGCGGTTGTCGATCAGCGGGAAGCCCGGCACGCTGCCCAGCAGCGTCGAACCCGGATACAGGTAATCGTTGAGCGTGGCACTGCTCTTGAAGTAGTCGAAGTCGATGTCCTGCCAGATCTTCAGATGGCGGTATTCGGCGCCGGCGGCCAGGCCGAAGCCACGCGCATCGGCGTCGATGTTGTAGCTGAAGTCGGCACGCAGGTTGTCGATGCTCTCCTTGGCGTCGCGCGGCGAGACATAGGCCTGTGCCGGGTTGAGTTTGAACGCTGAGCTGGTCAGCAGGCTGGAATCGGAAACCGCCACTGCGTTCGGGAAGCCGTGGCTGTCGTTCTCGTAGTCGACGAACAGATTGCTCGGGTAGGCGCGCACACCCCAGTAGACCTGGTTGTTGTGGAAGGTCTCTTCGGTATGGCCGCCACGCAGGGTCAGCCGCGAGCGATCACCGATATCCCAGTTGAAGCTGGCGATGGCGCCCCGGTTGCTGCGGTCCCAGCGGTCGTGGCGGTTCTTGATGTAGATGCTGTTGATCTGGGTGGTACCACTGTCTTCGGTCTGGTTGCGGATCGGAAACTTGGCGTTGCCGTACAGATCGGTCTTGTTCATCGTCGAGTTCTCGTAGAACCGGTACGAGTACAGCAGCAGCGATGCGTAGAAGGGATCGTCCGATGGCTTCCATTCCAGCTTGGCCGAGCCACCGAAGTTGGTGATGAAGTTGGTGTAGGTGCCGGTGCTGAAGTTGCCCGGCGCACGCAGTCCGTTCCAGCCCTTGGCCTCGTCCGGCCCGGTGGTGCCGTCGGTGAGGTACTTGCCGGCGTCGTTGTAGTAGTAGTTCGACTCCACCCAGCGCTTGACGCTGTTGCGCGAACGCTGCTCATAGCGCGCTACCGCAACAAGGCCGAATTCCTGGTCGGCACCGAACTGGTTGGAGAACACCATCTTGGCGCTCTTGCCGAAATGCCCCAGGGTCTCGTGGTTGCCACCGGCACTGCGCTCGACATTGGTCTCGGCCGTGGAGTAGATACCAGCCACATCGGCGAACACGTACCTGCCGGACCGGTCGAAGGCACTGCGGCTGATGATGTCGATCACGCCGCCGATCGCATCCGGCGCCTGCTCTGCGCTGAAGCTCTTGTAGATGTCGGTGCGGGTGCCGATGTCGCTGGGAATCAGCTGCAGGTTGTTCATGCGCTCACCCGAGCCACTGCCACCCACGCTGGCAATCGCGATGCCATCGATGGTGGTGTAGTTGAGGTTGGCCTGCACGCCACGCACCGTCACGTAACGGGGCTCACCGGCATCCTCCACGGCACTCAGGCCTGGCGCGGCCATCAGGCTCTCGGCCAGGGTCTCGTCGCCGTAGCTGTCCATCTCGTCGTAGACCACCGAATCCTTGATCACCGGCGAGGTCTTCTTCTGGTCGATCACCTCATGCGCAGCAATCACCTTCACCGTGCCCAGGGTCGGCGCCACCACCGCTTCGGCCTCGCGCGGCTTCGGCGCAGCCGGCTTCGGTTCGTTGTGTGCCGGCGCAGGATCAATGGCGATGACGTTGCCATCCACCACGGTGTAGCCCAGGCCGGTCCCTGCCAGCAGCGCGTCCAGCGCCTGCTTGACGGTGGCACCGCGCGGCACCGCCCCGGCCATGTGCACTTCACCACTGCCCGAATACAGGAACTGCACGCCGGAACTGCGCGACAACTGCTCCAGCGCGCGCGCCAGCGGCTGCGCCGCGATCGGCGCCGAAACGCGGGCCTCGAGGCCATCGGCAGTGGCCGCAGCCGCCAGCGGCACGCTGCAGGGAGACAGGGCGAGGATGATCGACAGGTAGAGCGTGTTGCGCATCACGGGTCCTTGGAAGAGAGAAGGCAGCAGGTGCCGCTGCGTGACTCGGCAGCGGCTTCTCCCAAGTAAGAGCCCGCATCCACCGAAGTGGAGAACGCGGATTTGATGAATTTTTTCTGACAACCCACGGCCATGTCGACCTCAGCGACTGCCAACCCGCACGGTGTCGCCTTCGCGCCGCACCACGAAGCGCGGGTCGCGCTCGAGGAAGGCCTGCAGCGCACCGATGCGATGCGCGTCCAGGCTGCCGGACAACCGCGCCGACGCCGCACCTTCATCCAGCACCCGCACCTGCACCTGGTTGTGGCGGTTGAAGGCGGCGGCCACCTCATCCAGCCGCTCGTCCAGGAAAGAGACCTTGCGTTGCTGCCAGTCCAGCAGCATCGACAACGGCACATCCAACGACTCGACCGCATGGCTGCGCGCGTCGACCTGCACCACCTGGCCTTTGCCCAGTTGTGCAAGACGCCGCGCATCCGCACCGTGGCTCCACACTTCCACCTCGCCGGAAACCACACCGATGCGGGTGCCCTGCAGCCGTCGCGACACGTCGAACACCGTGCCGATATCGCGGATCTGCAATCTGTTCACCTGCACCTCGAACGGCCGTCGGTCCTGGGCGATGTCGAACGTGGCCTCGCCCTGCAGCAGCTCCACCCTGCGGCTGAACCCGCCCATGCGCACCCGCAGGCGGCTGTCCGCGTTGAGCCGCACCTGGGTCTGGTCGGGCAGCACCAGGTCGCGAATTTCTCCATGTCCGGCGCTGTAAAGCTGCTCGGTAGGCATCAGCTGCGGAACCAGGCCCACGCCGAGCAGGGCGATACAGGCTGCGGCAGCCGCCACCCACCAACGCGTGCGACGGCTGTGCGGCGCACTGCGCAGCGGGGCCTGTGCGTGTCCGAACAGCGGCACGACCTTGGCAGCGGCCTGCTGTGGCGGCACCGAGGCCTCTTCAGCCAATGCCGATTGCAGCGCCTCACCAATCTGCCGGTGCAGTGCGAGCGCGTGCATATAGGCGCGCACATGCTCCGGCGAGCGCTTCATCCAGTCCAGCAACGCAACCCGCTCGGCTTCGCCCAGCACGCCCTCGCGATTGCGCTGGAACCAGTCCATGGCCTCGCTGGCGATCGCGTCGTCGGCCGCACCCGATGGATTCCGTTTCATGTGAGCTCCCTGGCGCCCAGCGCCTTCCTGCAGGCGTCCAGCCCCTTGCCGATATGCTTGCGCACCATGTGCACCGAGACCTGCAGCTGCTGACTGATTGCCCGGCAGTCCAGCCCGTCGCGGTAATGCAGCTCCATCACCCGCCGCGTGGTCGCCGGCAGCCGTGCGATGGTGGTGCGGATATCGTTCCAGCGCTGCGCGCGCTCGAATTCGCCTTCGATGTCTTCTTCGCTCTTCAGCACTTCGGCCAGGAGGTCGACGTCCTCCAGCGGCGGCAGCGAAGAACGCGCGCGCGCGTGCTCCCGTGCAAGATTGGCGGCCACGGTGAACAGGTAGGCTTCCGGGTTCTCGACCGCGTCGGCATGCTCACCGGTGCTGCGCAGCAGCCGCAGATAAACCTCCTGCGCCAGATCTTCGGCATCTTCGCTGGCAGAGCCCCGGCGCAGGAAGAAGCCGCGCAGCAGCCGCCGCCGCAGCGCATAGCTCTTCTCCCAGATCCTCACGCTGTTCACGGCCGGCCAACCACCCCAAGGCTGGAAAGCCCCGCAGGGTGACGGCCATCGATGACAGTGGCGTTTCAACTGCCGGCAGGCAGCCGCTAGAATGCCGCCTCTGCAGTTTCCGGCAGCCGGCACAAGGAGTGCCCCGCAATGAACGCCCGCACCGCCATCAACACCCTCAGCAGCCTGCTGTTCCTGCTGCTGGTCGCCCACACCACCGCGTACCAGCAGCAGATGTGGCCGCCCAGCCGTGTCGTCCACGTGCATCCGGTGGTCGTCGCCCTCGCCTACGCGCTGGGCCTGCTCACCCTGCTGCTGTGGATCGGAGGACGCCGCTTGCCGGAACGCTGCCAGCAGCTCTCGGGCTGGCTGCCGATCGTGGCCTGGTGCCTGCTGGGCATTGGTGTGGCGGTCATCCCGATGTTCTTCCCGGGCCTGTCACCGGCCTGATCAGCGGCCGCACCCAGCACGCCCGCCCATGATACGGCGCGCCGTGCCAACCCTTGCTTGCCAGAGACCCAAGCCGGGCCCGCCTATCGAAGCCGGGTGGCCGGGCCTACGCTTGTCTTCTCGGCGGCCGCCACGGTCGCCCTTCGCGTCACGGCCCCGCCGTTGCGACCCCGCTCCAGTGCTGTGCGCCCTGCCGGTGTTGTCGCCCAGGCAGAAGTCCGACCGGCGCCCTCTGGAGACAGTCATGAACCAAGCGCTCATTCCCTTCGACACCGATCCGCTGGAAACCCGCGAGTGGCGTGAATCACTGGAAGCGGTGATGCAGACCGGTGGCCGGCCGCGCGCGCACTACCTGATCGACCAGCTCAGCGAGCTGGATGCACAGCAGCACGGCGACCTGCATACCCGTGCCTGGACCGCCTACGTCAACACCATCCCGCCCGAGCGCCAGCCGGCCTACCCGGGTGATCTGGCCATCGAGCGCCGCCTGAACGCGATGATCCGCTGGAACGCGATGGTGATGGTGCTGCGTGCCGGCAAGCATTCCAACGTCGGTGGCCACATCGCCACCTACCAGTCGGCGGCAGTACTGTACGACGTGGGCTTCGATCATTTCTTCCGTGGCCGTACCGACACCTTCGACGGCGACATGATCTACATCCAGGGCCACTCCGCGCCGGGCATCTATGGCCGCGCGTACGTGGAAGGCCGCATCGATCCGGCGCGCATGGACAACTTCCGCCGTGAAGCCGGGCGCGAAGGCCTGTCCTCGTATCCACACCCGCGATTGATGCCGGAGTTCTGGCAGTTCCCCACCGTGTCGATGGGGCTGGGCCCGCTGACCGCCGCCTACCAGGCGCGCTACATGCGTTACCTGGAATACCGCGGCCTGAAAGAACACCAGGGCCGCAAAGTCTGGGCCTTCCTCGGCGACGGCGAGATGGACCAGCCCGAATCGCTGGCGGCGATCTCGCTGGCCGGCCGCGAGCGGCTGGACAACATCGTGTTCGTGGTGAACTGCAACCTACAGCGCCTGGACGGTCCGGTGCGTGGCAACGCCAAGGTCATCCAGGAACTGGAAGGCACCTTCCGCGCCGCTGGCTGGAACGTGATCAAGCTGATCTGGGGCAGCGGCTGGGACGACCTGCTGGCCCGCGACCACAGCGGCCTGCTGCGCCAGCGCATGATGGAATGCGTGGACGGCGACTACCAGACCTTCAAGTCGCAGAACGGTGCCTACGTGCGCGAGCACTTCTTCGGTCGTTACCCCGAACTGCTGGAGCTGGTCGCGCACATGAGCGACGACGACATCTGGGCGCTGGCGCGTGGTGGCCATGATTCGCAGAAGGTGTATGCCGCCTACCAGCAGGCGGTGAACACCAGCGGCCGGCCGACGGTGATCCTGGCCAAGACGGTCAAGGGTTTCGGCATGGGTGAAGCCGGTGAAGGCCAGAACATCAACCACCAGCTGAAGAAAATGAGCGCCGACGCGGTGCGCGCCTTCCGCGACCGTTTCAACCTGCCGGTCAGCGACGACCAGCTGGAGGAGATGCCCTATCTGCGCCCGGAACCGGGCAGCGCCGAAGCCATCTACTTCGCCGAGCGCCGCCGCATCCAGGGCGGGCAACTACCCGCGCGCCTGGCCAAGGTCGATCCGCTGCCGCTGCCGCCGCTGTCGATCTTCAACACCCAGCTGCAGGGCAGCGGCGATCGCGGACAGTCCACCACCATGGGCTTCGTGCGCATTCTCACCAGCCTGCTGAAGGACCCGGAGCTGGGCAAGCTGGTGATTCCGATCGTGCCCGATGAATCGCGCACCTTCGGCATGGAAGGCCTGTTCCGCCAGATCGGCATCCACTCCTACCTGGGCCAGCTGTATACCCCGCAGGATGCCGGCCAGCTGAGCTACTACAAGGAAGCCAAGGACGGCCAGATCCTGCAGGAAGGCATCAACGAATCCGGCGCGATCTGCTCGTGGATCGCCGCCGGCACCGCCTACAGCAACCACGGCCTGGCGACGATCCCGTTCTACATCTTCTACTCGATGTTCGGCCTGCAGCGCGTCGGTGACCTGGCCTGGGCCGCCGCCGATGCGCGCACCCGTGGATTCCTGCTGGGTGCCACCTCCGGCCGCACCACGCTGATGGGCGAAGGCCTGCAGCATGACGACGGCCACAGCCACGTGCTGTCGTCGGTCATCCCGAGCTGCGTATCCTACGACCCGACCTACAACTACGAGCTGGCAGTGATCATCCACGACGGCCTGCGCCGCATGTACGTCGAGCAGGAAGACATCTACTACTACATCACCGTACTCAACGAGAACTATCCGCAGCCAGCGCTGCCCGAGGGCGCCGAGGCCGGCATCCTGAAGGGCCTGTACCTGCTACACCCGGCGGCCGCCGACAGCGACTCGCAGCCACGCGTGCAGCTGATGGGCAGCGGTTCGATCCTGCGCGAAGTGGAAGCCGCGGCAGAACTGCTGCAGCAGGACTTCGGCATCGCCAGCGATGTGTGGAGCGCGACCAGCCTGACCGAACTGCGCCGCGATGGCCTGGCCGCCGAGCGCTGGAACCTGCTGCATCCGGCCGAGGAGCCCCGCATGCCCTACCTGCAGCAGTGCCTGCAGGGCCATGAAGGCCCGGTGGTGGTGGCCACCGACTACATGAAGATCGTCGGCGACCAGATCCGTCCCTTCATCAACGACCGCCGCTTCACCGCGCTCGGTACCGATGGCTTCGGCCGCTCCGACACGCGTGAGTCGCTGCGCACGTTCTTCGAAGTGGATCGCCACTTCATCGTGCTGGCCGCCCTGAAGTCGCTGGCCGACGAAGGCCGCATCGAGCGCGCGCGGATGCAGGACGCCATCGACAAGTACGGCATCGACACCGGCAAGCGCGACCCTGCTGCGGTGTAAGGCTGCTGCATTCACCACGCCCGTTCTACGGGCGTGGTGCCGGCGGCAACGCTAGGGCATTCGCTTGAACAGATTGGTCTGCAGGATCGGCGTACCGTCGTGGCCGTAGAACGCCTTGGTCTCGGTCATCGTCGAGCGGTCGGCCGCGACGGTATAGATACGGGTGGAGGCCGGCGTGCCGTGGTCCACCAGCTGCATCACCAGGGTGTTCGGCGCTGGCAGTTTCAGGTTGGCCTTGTCTGCGCCATAGGTGCCGGACAAGGGCCCCGGCGTGCCGTCCAGCGCCAGCGTGCCGTCGGAATTCATGGTCTTGCCGTCGTGCAGGACGATGTCCACGTGTGAACTCCAACGCCCCGCACCGGCGTCCTTGAACTCCAGCACCACCTGCTTCGGGCGCTGCGCCTCGGGCAACGCAGACGTAGCGATATCCAGCGACCAGCGCCCCAACAGCGGTGAAGAAGACGCCTCCACTGCCAGCGCCGGAACGGCGGGGAATGAAAGCGCAGACAACAACACAGCGGACAACAGCTTCATACGTTGCTCCGTTCCCGTGAAGAGGACGCTGCGTGAAGCACTGTGGGGCGCAGCATCCGGATGCTGCACAGCATCGGCGCCCCGCACAAGGCAGGGCGCTGAACGGAGGGCAACGCCGTGCCTTAATAGCCAACCTTCACAGTGAACATCACGTTTCGCGGCGCGCCGTACCAGCCCTGGTTGTAGAAGCCGATCTGCGAGTAATAGTGGCGGTCGAACAGATTGTTGATGTTGACCGCCGCAGAGACGTGGGAACTGAACTGGTAGCGCGCCATCAGGTTCACCAGCGCGTAGCCGGGCTGCTCCACCGGCACACGGCGATTCCCTGGCGCGGTGGCGGTCTGGTACATGCGGTTCTGCCAGTCCGCGCCACCGCCGATCGTCAGCCGGTCCCAGGCACCCGGCAGCCGCCAGGTGGTGAACAGCTTGAACAGGCTGCGCGGCTTGGCGGTGTTGATCGCCCGTCCCTGTGCATCCTGCGCGATGAAGGTGGTGAAGCTGGTACCCAGGCTCCAGCCCGGTAGCGGCTCGCCGGCCAGCTCCAGTTCCAGGCCATCCACGGTTGCGCCCTTCACCGCACGGTAGGCCGCCTGCGTGCTGCCTTCGACCAGACCACCAGTGGCCTCGGCCAGGTTGTCCTGCTGGGTGCGGAACAGCGCCGCCGACGCATTCAAGCGCTCCTGCAGCCAGCTGCCCTTGAGGCCCAGCTCATAGCTGCGGCCACTGACCGGATCGAGGATCTGCCCGGATTCGTTGCGGTTGTTCTGCGGCTTGAAGATGCCGGTGTAGCTGACGTACACGCTGCTGTAGCCGTTGAGGTCCCAGACCACGCCGGCATACGGTACGAACTCGTTGCGGTAGCGGTACTTCCGCTTGGTGCCAAAGTAGACCTGGTCGGTCTCCCAGTTGCTCATGCGGCCACCGACGATCACGTGCAGCGGATCGGCCAGTGACAACCGCGCCACCGCGTAGGCACCGCTCTGATGGTTGTCCAGGTCATCGGCCTGGGTCTTGCTGCTGGCCCACGTCGGCTCCGGCGTGCCCGGCCCGTGCCAGTCCAGATAGCTGGCCAACGGCGGCAGCGGCGCCAGCGCGCGGTACTGCCCCAGCGCGATTTCATCGCGTGAGCGCGACCAGCCGATGGACGCAGTGTGCTGGCGGCCGAACAGCTGGAACGGACCGGTCAGGCTGGCGCTGATCGCTTCGCGGCGCACCGGACCGTCGTAGCGGGTGAAGCTGTTGCCATTGGGCATGGCGCCAGTGACCGGGTCAGGATAGCCACCGCGATAGAGATGCTTCATCTCCATGTCGGTATGCGATCGGCTGTAGGAGACGCGCGCCTGCCAGTCGTTGCTGAAACGATGGTTGAAATCGAAGAAGCCGTTGCGGGTATCGGTGCTCATCCGTGCCCACGGCGCGGTGGCTGATACCGAGCGGTCGAAGCGGGTACGCGTGCCATCGGCGTTGAACAGCGCGAAGCCGCTGCCGAAGCCACGGTTGTCGTTGCCCTGGTAGGAGATGCCGGCGATCAACCCGGTGTCCTCGCCCAAGTCCACGCTGACCACGCCGTAGAGCGTCTTCGCCGTACTGTCCAGGCCAGCGGTGTAGCTGTCGCCCTCTGCCTGCGCGGCCACCAGGCGACCACGCACACGCCCTTCCCGGCTCAGCGGGCTGGACACATCCGCCCACGCGCGCCGTGCGTCCCAGCTGCCGAGGCTGATGCCACCACTGGCAGCGAACTCGCGCATCGGGCGCTTGCGCACATAGTTCACCGCCGCCGAGGGATTGCCGGCGCCGGTCATCAGGCCGTTGGCGCCGCGCACGATCTCGATGCGGTCATACACCACCATGTCCAGGTTGTTCTCGCCGAAATTCCACGGCGACAGCACCGGCATCACCACGCCATCGAACTGGTAGTTGTCGATGTCGAAGCCGCGTGCGGAGAACGAATAGCGGTTGGCGTCGCTGCGCGTGACCGAGATGCCGGGTGCGGTCGCCAGGGCATCGGCGGTGCTGAGCAGGCCACGGTCCTCGATCTGCTGGCGGGTGACCACGCTGACGGATTGCGGGGTCTGCCGCGAGGTCAGCGACAGTCCGGTCGCCGTGCCCATCGAATCGGTGGTGTACGAACGCGACGTTTCGGTGCTGCCATCAAGGTCGGCAGTGACCTGCACGGTCGGGAGCTGGGAGGTCGTCGCGGCAGGGGCGCGTTCGGCGGCGTGGGCAGCGTTGAACAGCGCCAGGGTCGTGCCGATGGCGCTAGCCAGGGCACACGGGCGGAAACAGGCAGGCATCGGAGATCCAGCGGGAAGGAAAGGCTGGATGAGAATTATTGTCATTTGAGCGTGAGCGTACGTATGCGCGGACGCAGCAGGCGTATGCGCACTGCCGACGGTGGTCCGGACTCAGCGAAGCTCGCTGGGCGCGATGCCGTAGCGCGCGCGGAATGCGGTCGCGAAATTGGTGGCGTGCCGGTAGCCGACGAAATGTGCGGCCTGCTGCACGCTGCAGCCCTGCCGCAGCTGCTCGCAGGCCAGCTGCAGGCGCCGCTCGCGCAGCCAGGCGAACACCGAACACCGGTGCACCTGCTGGAACTTCAGCCGCAGGCTGCTCGAGCTCATGCAGGCCAGGCGCGCCAGATCCTCCAGGCTGTGGTCAGCCGCAGGTGATGCCTGCAGGCAGTCGATCACCCGTTGCAGCATGCGGCGATCACGTGCTGAAACACGCTGGTCCGGCGATGCCTCCTGGGCAGGCGCACCCAACGCCATCGCCAGCATCTGCAGGCCCACACCCTCGCACAGCAGCGCATGCATTGCGCCCTGCCAGGTCCCCGACAGCAACTGTTCGGCGGCATGTTCAAGATGCGCGGGTACCTGCCAGCTGTGCAGCCGCCGGCGACCATGGCGATGCGCCTGCAACAGCAGTTCGCTGATCACCGGATCATCCATCTCGGCCGGTGCATCCAGCGAGACATTCAGACTGCGCATCCGTTGACCGGCCGGATGAATCGCAGTCATCGGCGTGGCATCGGCCAACATCATCGCGCCGGCGCCGCGGTTCATGCCGATCACAGCCTGCCCTTCCAGGCGTGCTCTGGCACGACCTTCCAGCATCACGATCGCAGCGAACGGCGGGGGTGCCTCCGAAGTCGCCTCGAACGGCTGATGCGCGACCACGTCCGACAGCGCCAGGCTGATGCCAGGGCGCAAGCAGCGCTGTTCCACCCTGCCCTCGACCACGCACAGCGCGCCCGAATCCGCAGCGGACGCAAGTGCAGGCAGCCGATAGCGGAAGCCGCTGCTGCGGCCCAGGCGGTCCAGGTCGGCGAGGGTGAGGCTGTGCATGGTGCGCCCGTGAAAAATCACCCGCCATTCTCATATGAGAACCGTTCTCATATCCAGCCCTGGTGGCAAGGCCCAATCCGCCCTTGTCGATACAAATAGTTACGTTATAACATTTCACATCAACTTCACGGATCGTGTCATGCGCCGCCATCTCCTTGCTGCAGCCATTCTGTTCGCCGTCCACACCGCCCAGGCCGCGGACGAACCCACCCTCCCCACCCTCCAGGTCCAGGCCACCCAGCCTTCGCGCATCGACAGCCGGGTCACCGTCGACAATCCGCAGGCGCAGAACCGCACCCTCGGCGGCCTGCTCGAACACGTCTCCGGTGTGCAGAGCAGCGCCTTCGGGCCAAACGCGGGCGCTCCGGTCATCCGCAGCCTCAGCGGCAACCGCGTGCAGATCCTGCAGGACGGCCAATCGATTCTGGGCATGAACGCGATCAGCGGTGACATCAACATCCCGTTCGATCCGCTGTTCGTACGCAGCGTCACCGTCAACAAGTCCTCCGACACCGTGCGCTATGGGGGCAATGCGATCGGCGGCAGCGTGGAGATCGACTCGGCCCTGATCTCGCGCAGCATGGAAGACAAGGACCAGTCGATGGAACTGGTCCTGCGCAAGGGCTTCAACGCGGCCGACGCGCAGGGCTTCCGCATGAACTTCAACAACCAGCGCAACATCTCCACCAATCTGCAGGTGTCGCGGCAACGCATCTCGCACTACGACATCCCCGGCAACAGCAAGGCCAGCGTCTGCAACACCGGGCTGTTCCCGGCCGGCGGGGGCGTCAACTCGGCACTGGCCGACGCCTGCCAGAAAGAGGCGCGCGTCCAGCAGCTCTACAACAAGGCCTCGCAGCCGTACATCGACCAGTTCATGACCGAGAACCCGGACTGGGCCGATGGTGATTTCTCGTTCTACACCAACAATCCGACCTCGGTCTGGCAGCGCCGCACCTACGTCAATCCGATCAATCCGGCCTACGTCGCAGGCACGCCTTCATACGTGCAGAAGCAGATCAACAACGATGTGACGGCCGACTACCATCGCCGGCTGGGCAACAGTTATGCGCGCAACAGTCAGGTGGCCTTCGGCTCGACCCTGTTCTTCGACCGTGGCTACGTCGGTGTCAGCATCGATGCCAAGGACAGCGAGTACGGCGTACCGGGCTTCTCGATGCAGAACCTGTCGTTCGGTTCCAACTATGCCGATGGCCTGCCGGTGGGCGTGGTGATCAAGCAGCAGCGCTACGCGCTGGAAGCCCTGCTGCGTGATCCACTGCCGTGGTTCGAGCGCGCGGAACTCCGTGTTTCCAAGCTGGACAACACCTCAGGCGAGCGGCTGGGCGCCACCAAGGCCAACGACTACGATTTCGAGAGCACCCAGGCCGAGCTGCTGCTCAGCCATCAACGCATCGGCCCTCTCAGCGGCCTGCTCGGTTTCAGCCATCAGTCGCGTGATGTCACCGGCAGCGGCTCGCAGCGCTACCTGCCGGACGTGGACACGCGCAGCAATGCGGTGTTCCTGAAGGAGACGCTGGACTTCGGCTGGGCCACCTTCGATGCCGGCGTGCGCCACGAGCGTGTGGATCACGAATTGCAGCCCAGCCGCTTCAAGACCGCGCGCAATGCCGCCAACACCAAACTGCAGGACCGCGACTACCGGCTCAACAGCTACAGCCTGGGTTCGTATGTCGAGCTGGGGCCGATGTTCGCGGCCAAGGTGCGCTACTCGTCTTCGCAACGTGCCCCGGAGATCAACGAGCTGTATGCCAGCAACGCACACTACTCGGTGATGACCCAGGAAGAAGGCAACCAGAATCTGGAACCGGAACGCGCGAAGAACCTGGAACTGACCGGCCTGTTCCATCTCGGCGGTTTCGAGCTGTCCGCTACCGCGTACCGGATGAAGTACGAGAATTATCTCTACCTCGGCTACTCCGGCCTGCAGACCGCCAACCGCCTGCCACTGAAGTACTGGAAGCAGACCGACACCACGGTGAAGGGCTTCGAGATCGATGCTTCGCAGGCATTGGACCTGGGCCGCTTCGGCACGTTGAATGTGTCCGCCTTCGCCGACCTGGTGAAGAACAAGGCCGACCGCCCCGATTCGCTGCGTGCCCACAATGACGGCGAGTACCTGCCGAACATGCCGACCAACCGCTACGGTGCCAACCTGCAATGGCAGCGCGAGGGCTGGAAGGCGCAGCTGTCCAGCACCTACTACGACACGCAGAAGTACCTCGGCCGCAACGTGAGCGAGGAAGTGCCGCTGGATGCGTTCAACCTGGTCGACCTGCAGGTCAGTCGCGAACTGCCGGTACGCAACAGCTACATCGCCGGCGTGGAGGTGTTCGTCAACGGCAGCAACCTGCTCAATGAAGAAGCACGGCCGCACAATTCGCCGTTGAAGTACATCGCACCGTTGCCCGGGCGGGGCTTCCAGGTGGGTGTGACGGTGAAGCTCTGACAACCGGATGCATCGGTACACGCCTGCAGGCAGACGGCCTGCAGGCGTCGTCCATCGCACCCCCTGCGTGGTTGCGCCACGCTCCCCGGTTGATTCACCATCGGCAGAAAAGGAGAGCGTGATGAACTGGAAGCATGCGGTCTCACTGGCGCTGTTGTTGTCCGTTTCATCAGGCGCAAGTGCTGCGTCTGCGATCACCTACGACAAGGATGGCCGCTACGGCTATTCGATGAACCAATCTTCCCTCACCACTGTGATGCAGCAGTCGCTGCACTACTGCGCAGCGCGATCGCGCAATTGCGGTCAGTCCGCCAGCACCAGCAGCGAAGGCTATTCGGCCATAGCGACCGGCACGATTGCGTTGGGCTTTGCACTGGGTGAGAAGACCGCGGACGCCGCGCAGCGGAAGGCCGAAAGAATGTGCAGGGAACGTGCCAACGACTGCACGCTTGCCTTGCTGTGGCGGGAAACCCCACCTCGCTATCTTGAACCGCCACAGCTGCCCGGTGCGCCCGCTCCGGCACCAGCGGCGACGCCCGCGCCCATGCCAACGCCTGCCATCCGCACCGATCAGCCAGGATAGTCAGCTCCACGCCGGCTGTACTTTCGAGTGTCGGATAAAGAAAAACGCCTGCAGATCGAGGATCTGCAGGCGCTTCTTTGTATCTGGCGGAGTGAGAGGGATTCGAACCCTCGATAGAGCTTTTGACCCTATACTCCCTTAGCAGGGGAGCCCCTTCGGCCACTCGGGCATCACTCCGGGGTTTTCTCCGCGTCTGGTGCGTTGCACCTCAGCGGGGCGTGAATCATAACGTTAATCGAGTGCGAAGGTAAAGCGTTATTCGGCAGAATTTTCGCTACCGGTGCCACCGGCTTCGTCACCGCGCTGGATGCGCTGATAGATCTCTTCGCGATGCACAGCGACGTCCTTCGGCGCGGTGATGCCGATACGCACCTGGTTACCCTTGACGCCAAGCACGGTGACGCTCACCGAGTCTCCGATCATCAGGGTTTCGCCGACGCGGCGAGTCAGGATCAACATTTTTGTAAGTCTCCATGGAACCGTGTGGAAGGGTATCCCCCACCGGCTTGACGCTCCGTCAAGAAGCGCTACCACGACAAAGGGAAAAGATTCGCAATGGTACCGTCAGCCGTCCCGCTCCTACAAGGAGGGGGACGGCCAGGTTCATCACAGGCGGGGGCTGACCCATTCGACGACTGCAGCCAGCGCAGTGGCAAGGGCGGGCCCGTCCTCGCCACCACCCTGGGCGAGGTCCGGGCGTCCGCCGCCCTTGCCCCCGATCTGACCGGCGATATGGGACAACAGTTCCCCGGCCTTGACCTTGCCCATTGCGCTGCCGTTCACACCCGCGACCAGGGCGGCCTTGCCGTCCTGGGCGCCGGCCAGCACGATCACCGCATCGCCCAGCTGCTGCTTCAGGCGGTCCATGGCGTCACGCAGGGCCTTGGCATCGAAGCCCTCCAGGCGGGCGGCCAGCACCTTCACGCCGGCAACCTCGACGGCCTGGCCGGACAGGTCGGCCGTGGCGCCAGCGGCAACCTTGGCCTTCACGGCTTCCAGTTCGCGCTCCAGCTGCTTCTGGCGCTGGCCGAGGGCACGGATCTTCTCGACCACGTCGGCAGCGCTGCCACCGAGCAGGTCGGCGGCTTCGGCCAGGCGAGCCTCTTCCGCGTCCACGTAGTCCAGGGCACCCTGGCCGGTGACCGCCTCGATGCGGCGCACGCCGGCGGAGACGCCGCCCTCGGAGGTGATCTTGAACAGGCCGATGTCGCCGGTACGGTTGACGTGGGTACCGCCGCACAGCTCGGTGGAGTAGTCACCCATCTTCAGCACGCGCACGTGCTCACCGTACTTCTCGCCGAACAGGGCCATCGCGCCGAAGTCCAGCGCTTCCTGCATGCCCATGTTGTGCACTTCGGCTGCATTGTTGGCACGCACCTGCTGATTGACCTTGCGCTCGATCACGGCCAGCTCTTCCGCGCTGATCGGCTGGAAGTGCGAGAAGTCGAAGCGCAGGCGATCCGGCGCCACCAGCGAGCCCTTCTGCTGCACGTGGGTGCCCAGCACTTCGCGCAGGGCGGCATGCAGCAGGTGGGTGGCGGAGTGGTTGAGGATGGTGGCGCCACGACGCTCGCCATCGACCTGGCCGGACAGCACGTCACCAACCTTCAGGCCGCCTTCGGACAGGATGCCGACGTGGCCATGGAACTGGCCGGCGAACTTCTGGGTGTCGTCCACGACCAGGCGCACGCCGTTGCCGGTCAGCACGCCGGTGTCACCGACCTGGCCGCCGGACTCGGCGTAGAACGGGGTCTGGTTGGTGATCACGATGACCGCATCACCGGCATTGGCCGACTGCACCGGACGGCCGTCCTTGAGCACGGCCAGCACGGTCAGGTCATCGGCCTGCAGGCGGTCGTAGCCGAGGAAGCGGGTCGGGCTGAGGGTCGCCACCAGCTCGGCCGGCAGGGTCACGCCACCGCCGAACTTGCCTGCCGCGCGCGCGGTTTCGCGCTGCTGCTCCATCGCCGCATCGAAGCCAGCGATGTCGACGGTCAGGTCGCGCTCGCGGGCGATGTCCTGGGTCAGGTCGAGCGGGAAGCCATAGGTGTCGTACAGGCGGAACGCGTCAACACCCGGGATCACACCATTGCTGGCCTTGCCGGCCACGTCCTCGAAGATCTTCATGCCGGCATCGAGGGTTTCAGCGAAACGCTCTTCCTCGGCCTGCAGCGCACGGGTGACGGTATCCACCGCCGCCGGCAGTTCCGGGTAGGCCTCGCCCATCTGCTCGACCAGGGTCGGCACCAGCTTGCTGAAGAACGGCTGGCGCACACCCAGCATCCAGCCGTGGCGCAGGGCGCGGCGGATGATACGGCGCAGCACGTAGCCGCGGCCTTCGTTGGACGGCAGCACGCCGTCGACGATCAGGAACGAGCAGGCACGGATGTGATCGGCGATCACGCGCAGCGACTTGTTCTCCAGATCGGCGGTGCCGGTCAGCTCGGACGCCTTGCGGATCAGTGCCTGGAACAGGTCGATCTCGTAATTGGTGTGCACGTGCTGCAGGATCGCTGCCAGGCGCTCCAGGCCCATGCCGGTATCCACGCACGGTGCCGGCAGCGGCACCAGGGTGCCGTCGGGCTGGCGATCGAACTGCATGAACACCAGGTTCCAGATTTCGATGAAGCGGTCGCCGTCTTCATCCGGGGAACCCGGGGGGCCACCGGCGATGTGGTCGCCGTGGTCGTAGAAGATCTCGGTGCACGGGCCGCACGGGCCGGTATCGGCCATCTGCCAGAAATTGTCCGAGGCGAACGGCGCACCCTTGTTGTCACCGATGCGCACGATGCGCTCCTCGGGGATGCCGACCATGTCGCGCCACAGCGCATACGCTTCGTCGTCGGTCTGGTAGACGGTGACCAGCAGGCGTTCGGCCGGCAGTTTCCAGACCTGGGTCAGCAGCTCCCATGCCCAGGCAATCGCGTCCTTCTTGAAGTAGTCGCCGAAGGACCAGTTGCCCAGCATTTCGAAGAAAGTATGGTGACGTGCGGTGTAGCCGACCTGGTCAAGGTCGTTGTGCTTGCCGCCGGCGCGCAGGCAGCGCTGGACGTCGGCCGCGCGCACGTAGCTGCGCTTCTCCGCGCCAAGGAACACGTCCTTGAACTGCACCATGCCGGAATTGGTGAACAGCAGGGTCGGATCATTGCCCGGCACCAGCGGCGCCGACGGCACGATGGTGTGGCCTTTGCCCTTGAAGAATTCAAGGAAGTCGCTGCGGATCTGGGAAGTCGTGAATTTGGCGGATGCGTTCATTGGGGGCTGGCAGTCGGCGGGCCGGCGGACCCGGACCACCGGCCGCAATGGCCAGGGTCGCGCGGGACCGCCGAAAACCTAAAGGGTATCAGGCCCGGCGCCGCCAGTCTCAGTCATCCGGGTCGTAGCGGGTCGCGCGGCGGATACTGTCACCGTCGAAGCCCCGTCGGGCCAGCAGGTCCGCAGCCTTGCGACGCTGCGCCAGGTCCTGCGGGCCGGTTTCGCCGAAGCGGCGGCGGACCAGGTCGCGGGCGTTCTCCTGCCAGTCGCCTTCATAGCTGTCCATCGCCGCGGCGATCGCCTCGCTGTCCAGGCCATGGGTGCCGAGCTCGGCGCGCACGTGGATCGGCCCGTAGCCGGTATTGGCACGCATCCGCACCAGGTTCTCGGCAAAGCGGGTGTCATCCTGCCAGCCCGCCTCGGTCAGCTTGGCAACAGCGGCCTGCGCGGCCTCATCCTCGATGCCACGGGCGGTCAGCTTGCGGGTCAGCTCTTTGCGCGAGTGTTCGCGGCGGACCAGCAGGCCCAGCGCCCGTTGTACCGGGGTCTGCTCGCGCGGCCGGCGTTTGCGGCCGGTGGGAATGTCGTCGGCGTCGGACATCGGTGCTCCAAGGGTGGCGCCATCCGTGGCGCCCAGCCCATCCCTGGGCGATTCGAACCTGCGGGACAGGGCGACGTCACTGACGGCGCCGCCCTGCCCCACAGCAAGCCTTATTCGTCGTCGCCTTCGTCGTCGCCTTCCTCACGGGTGGCTTCGGTCGGCTGGAACTTCTCGCGCAGCTCGGCTTCAAGCTTGGCAGCGACCGTCGGGTTGTCGCGCAGGTAGCCACGGGCGTTGTCCTTGCCCTGGCCGATACGCTCTTCACCGTAGCTGTACCAGGCGCCGGCCTTCTCGACCAGCTTGGCATCCACACCCATATCGATCAGCTCGCCCTCGCGGCTGATGCCTTCGCCGTACAGGATCTCGGTGATGACCTGCTTGAACGGAGGCGCCAGCTTGTTCTTGACGACCTTGATCTTGGTCTGGTTGCCGATGATCTCGTCGCCCTTCTTGATCGCGCCGATACGGCGGATGTCCAGGCGCACCGAAGCGTAGAACTTCAGCGCGTTGCCGCCGGTGGTGGTTTCCGGGCTCTGGCCCGGCATCATCACGCCGATCTTCATGCGCAGTTGGTTGATGAAGACCACCAGGGTGTTGGAGCGCTTGATGTTGCCGGTCAGCTTGCGCAGCGCCTGGCTCATCAGGCGGGCCTGCAGGCCCGGCAGCTGGTCGCCCATCTCGCCTTCGATTTCGGCCTTCGGGGTCAGCGCGGCGACCGAGTCGATCACCAGGATGTCCACCGAACCCGAACGGACCAGCATGTCGGCGATTTCCAGCGCCTGCTCGCCGGTGTCCGGCTGCGACAGCAGCAGGTCGTCCACGTTCACGCCCAGCTTGGCGGCGTAGATCGGGTCCAGCGCGTGCTCGGCGTCGATGAAGGCCGCGGTGCCGCCCATCTTCTGGCATTCGGCGATGGCCTGCAGGGTCAGCGTGGTCTTGCCCGAGGATTCCGGCCCGTAGATTTCAACGACACGGCCCTTCGGCAGACCGCCAATGCCCAGCGCGATGTCGAGCATCAGCGAACCGGTCGGGATGGCTTCGACGGGCTCGACCACGCGGTCACCCATGCGCATCACCGAGCCCTTGCCGAACTGCTTTTCGATCTGGCCCAGAGCTGCAGCGAGGGCGCGCTTCTTGTTCTCGTCCATCGGATTGGTCCTTGCAGAGGTCGTGTCGTTGGAGGTGCTGTCTTTGGGGGTCTTCTTTGCCATGGGTTCACTTTAAGTCGGACGTATCGCACAGGCTGAGATTCTGCCCGGCGCTCTGAAAAGAATTATCGGACATCCGTACCAACCTCAGTGGAACCAGAGAATCGCCACAAAAGACCGCGGGGTAATGCGCTATGGAACGGGTCAACGGTTGGGTCGCAACAGGCCGCAATAGAGGCCCTCGATCGAGAAGTCCTGGTCCGGCAGCACCTCGATCGGCTTGTAGTCGGGGTTGCGCGGCAGCAGGCGGATACGATCCTTGGCGATCTTCAGCAGCTTGACGGTGATCTCGTCATCGATGCGGGCCACCACGATCTGTCCGGAATGGGCATCGCGGGTGCGGTGCACACCGATCAGGTCACCGTCGAAGATGCCCTCGTCGATCATCGAATCGCCCTGCACCTTCAACAGGTAATCCGGTGCCGGCGAGAAGAACACCCGGTCCAGCACCACGAAGTCGTCCGAGCCGATATCGGCACCGATCGGCAGGCCGGCTGCGACACGGCCCAATACCGGCAGGCGCAGGACGCTGTCGGGCAGGCCCGGCTCGGCCAGCTTCTCGACCGGTGGCGCCTGTACCAGGCGGATGCCGCGGGCCTGGCCCGGGATGCGACGGATCGCACCGGCCTGCTCCAAGGCTTCCAGGTGGTACTGGGCCGCGCGCACGCCCTTGAAGCCGAACGCACGTGCGATTTCAGTCTGCGACGGCGGCGCGCCTTCGCTCTCGATACGCTCGGCGATCAACTGCAGGATCGCCTGCTGGGTGTCGGTCAGGTCCATGGTTAGTAGTATTACTACTAATGAGCGGGACTGCAAGTGCCGGGGGCGACACGGCGACAGCTGTGGTGCCGAGCTGTGCTCGGTAATCGTCGCCGGGCTTGGCCTGGCTGGCAGAGACAAAGGCGAGAGCAGAAGCAGCCGACCAGCGGTCGGCTCTACAGGAATCGCGCAGCGATTCCGCGGCTCCCGTTGGGAACCGCTGCGGCAAGCACACTATGTGTGCTTGCCGCTTCTCCATATCGAAAACAGGATCCAGACGCCGCAGAAGCCGGCGCCGATGAAGCCGCACACGCCCAGTGCCAGCAGCCAGCGGCTGGAGACGCCGCCAACGCTGTGCATCACGATCGACGAGCCGATGATCAATGCGGCGGTGACGATGCCCATCACCAGCCGGTTCGCCGCACGGTTGACCTGCTCGCCGAAGCCCTGCAGCGCCGTGGTTTCCACCTTCAGCTGCAGGCGCCCACGGCGGGCGGCCTGGACCAGCTTGCGCAGGTCGCGTGGCAGTTCACCGGCGAAGTCGACCAGGCCCAGCAAGCTGCGGCGGCCGCGCTTGAGCAGGGCCCTGGGCGCATAGCGCTGCAGCACCACCCGTTCCAGGAACGGGCGCGCGGCACTGGCCATGTCGAAATCAGGGTCCAGCTGCCGCCCCATGCCTTCCAGGGTCAGGAACGCCTTGATCATCAGCGCCAGGTCGGCCGGCAGGGTCAGGCTGTAGCTGCGCAGCAGCTGGGTGATGTCGCCCAGCATCAGACCGATGCGCAGGTCCTTCAGCGGCACGCCACGGTACTGGTCGACGAACTGGCTGATGTCGTGCTGCAGCCGGTTCTCGTCCACTTCCACGCCGCCGGCCCAGTCCAGCAGCACGTCGGCCACACCCTGCGGGTCCTGCTCGACCAGCCCGTGCAGCAACTGCGCGACCTGGAAGCGGCGCACCTCCGACAACGCACCGACCATGCCGAAATCGATCACGCCGATACGGCCGTCGCGCAGGTAGATGATGTTGCCGGGGTGCGGGTCGGCATGGAAGCTGCCGTCCTCCAGCACCATCTTCAGCACGATATCGGCTCCACGCCGCGCCAGTTCGCGCCGGTCCAGCCCGGCCGCATCGACGCCGGCCAGGTCGCGCCCGGGAATGCCGTCGACGAAGTCCTGCACGTTCAGGCTTTCGCAGGTCCACTGCCAGTGCACGTCGGGAATCAGGATGTCGTCGCGGCCTTTGAAGTTGCGCGCGATGCGCTCGGCATTGCGGCATTCGGCGGCGAAATCCAGCTCGCGACGCAGCGACACGGTGAACTGCTGCACCACCTCGGCCGGGCGATAGCGGCGCAGGTCTGGCAGGCGCGCCTCGACGATCTCCGCCAGGCGGGCCAGCAGCCGCAGGTCGGCCTCGACCACATCGCGGATGCCGGGGCGACGCACCTTCAGCACCACCTCGCGACCGTCATGCAGGCGCGCGCGGTGGGCCTGCGCCAACGAGGCGGCGGCCATCGGGGTTTCATCGAGGAAGGCGAACACTTCTGAAGGCGATGCGCCAAGGTCGGCCTCGAGCTGCTCGCGGATATCCGCGTACGGCAGCGCCGGCACTGCGTTCTGCAGTTCAGAGAGCTCGGCGATCCATTCCGGCGGCAGCAGGTCGACGCGCGTCGCCAGTACCTGGCCGAGCTTGACGAAGGTCGGGCCGAGATCCTGCATCGCGCTGCGCACGCGCACCGGCGCGGTCATCCGCAACAGTTCCTGCCGCTCCTCGTTCCAGTGCAGCAGGCGCCCTGCCCGCTCCAGCGTGCTGGCCAGGCCGATGCGCCGCACCACGTCGCCGAAGCCATAGCGGATCAGGACGACGGCGATTTCCTGCAGTCGGCCCAGGTCACGGACCGTGCCCAGCGTTTCCCACATCATGCGTGCTCCGGACGATTACCGGAGCAGCATGTCACAGCTGGGCGTCGATACCGCGCAATGCCGCCGCCACGGTTTGCCGGCGGATGGCTTCGCGGTCGCCGTCGAACTGGAACAGCTCGGCACGGGCGTAGCCACCGCGGCGCTTCCAGCCAATCCAGACGCTGCCGACAGGCTTGTCCGGGCTGCCGCCACCAGGACCGGCGATGCCGGTCACCGCCACGGCGATACCGGCGCCGGAATTGACCAGCGCACCGGACACCATTTCCAGCACGGTTTCGCGGCTGACCGCGCCGAACTGCTCCAGCGTCTGCGCACGCACGCCCAGCAGGCGCTGCTTGGCCTCGTAGCTGTAGACCACCATGCCGCAGTCGAAGAACGCCGAGGAACCGGCGATGTCGGTCATGCACTTGGCGATCCAGCCACCACTGCAGCTTTCAGCGGTCACCAGCTGCAGCGAGGCCTGCTGCAGGCGCTGCCCGAGCGCGGCGGACTGGGCGTTGAGTTCAGCATCGGTGGGAATGGACATCGGCATGACGGTGGGGTGAAGAACCTGCACGTTGTACCGCAGATGACAGCTGGATGTCGCGCCCCTCCGGCACGGTTGCGCTGCCGGCCAGCGGCCGGCACTACCGGGCATGGGCCGCTACCTCACCACTCCGGCAGTTTCTCCGGCAGCAGCGCCCGGATCGGCGCGCCGTCGGCACTGGCGGCCAGCTTTTCGGCTTCTGCGATCGGCAGGTCGACCTGCAGCAGCCAGCCGTCTTCGTCGGCCTGCTCGCTGCGGATCACTTCCAACTGGTGCAGGCGCGCACGCAGGCGACCGGCATCCGGCGGCAGGCGCAGTTCGCCGGTGACATGCTGCAGGCCCAGGCGCTTGCCCAGCACCGCCTGCAGCAGCTCCAGGCCCTGCCCGTCACGCGCGGAAATCCACACCCGCTCGCGACGCGACTCATCCGGGATACCGTCCTGGCCATCGTGGCGAACGTCGGCGCCCTCGATCCGGTCAATCTTGTTGAACACCAGCAACTGCGGCAGGTCACCGGCACCGACCGCGGTCAGTACCTCGTCCACCTGGGCGATGCGCTCCTCGCGGTGCGGATCGGCAGCGTCGACCACATGCAGCAGGAAATCGGCCTCGCGCGCCTCGGACAGGGTCGAGCGGAACGCAGCGACCAGATCATGCGGCAGATCGCGGACGAAGCCGACGGTGTCGGCCAGCACCACGTTGCCGCCCGGCACCGCAATGCGGCGAACGGTCGGATCCAGCGTTGCGAACAGCTGGTCGGCGGCATAGGCCTCGGCGCCGGTCATGGCGTTGAACAGGGTCGACTTGCCGGCGTTGGTGTAGCCCACCAGCGCGACACGCGGCAGCTCGCTGCGCACGCGCGCACGGCGCATCTGGGTGCGCTGCACCTCGACCTTTTCCAGCCGCTTCTGCAGCTGCTCGACCCGCTTCTGCAACAGGCGGCGGTCGGTTTCCAGCTGGGTTTCACCCGGGCCACGCAGGCCGATCGAACCACCGCGCTGGCGCTCCAGGTGGGTCCAGCCGCGCACCAGCCGCGTGGCCAGGTGACGCAGCTGTGCCAGCTCGACCTGCAGCTTGCCCTCGTGGCTGTGCGCACGCTGGGCGAAGATGTCCAGGATCAGGCCGGTACGGTCGATCACCCGGCGCTCGAGGAAGCGTTCCAGGTTGCGCTCCTGGCCCGGGCTCAACGCATGGTTGACCAGGATCAGATCGGCACCGCTGGCATCGGCCGCGGCCTTGATCTCGTCCAGCTTGCCGCTGCCGATCAGGGTCGACGGATTCGGACGATCCAGGCGTGCGGTGATCGTCGCGGCGATGCTGGCCCCAGCCGAGCGGGCCAGATCACCGAACTCTTCAAGCACATCGTCTTCCAGCTTGCCGAAATGGGGCTGGATCAACAGGGCGTGTTCACCCTTTTTTGAGCGGTCAAACATTCACCGCTCCGGTATTACTCGTCTGCTTCATCACCTGCCTGACCACCTTCACCCGACTGCACGTAACCACCGCCCGGACCGACCTTCACGTTGCGTGCCGGAACGACCGTGGAAATGGCGTGCTTGTAGACCATCTGACTGACCGTGTTGCGCAGCAGGACCACGAACTGGTCGAACGACTCGATCGTGCCCTGCAGCTTGATGCCGTTCACCAGGTACACCGAAACCGGCACGCGTTCGCGCCGCAGTGCGTTCAAGAAAGGATCCTGCAGCGATTGCCCCTTGGACATTGCACACTCCTGATTATTGTTCTTATTGGGTTGCCGACGGTTGCCACGGCCCCCGAGCCGCCCGCCGACCGATGATGTTACACGGCTGGCGGGGGTTCAGCGTGCGACGAAGGTCGACACCGCGCCGGCCAGGCGCTCGTGGTCGATATGGGGGTCGAACCAGCGCGCATCAAGCTCGCCGCGCAGCCAGGTCAGCTGGCGCTTGGCCAGTTGGCGGGTGGCGAAGATCGCCTTGTCACGGAAGCGGGCAGCATCGCCCTCCCCGTCCAGGTACTCCCAGGCCTGGCGATAGCCGACCGCGCGCACTGCCGGCAGGTCCAGCGGCGCCTCCACGGCAGCCATTTCCGGCATCGCGCGCAACGCTCGCACCTCGTCGAGGAAGCCCTGCGCCAGCATGGCGTCGAAGCGTGCCTCGATGCGCTGGTGCAGCACCGCGCGGTCACGCGGCGCCAGGATCAGCTTGAGGGTGCGCACCGGCAACGGCGCCACGCCCGGCCGGCGCTGCCATTCAGTGATGGGGGTGCCGGTCAGGCGATAGACCTCCAGCGCCCGCTGGATGCGCTGCGGGTCGGTGGCATGGATGCGTGCGGCCGCCGCCGGATCGACCTGGGCCAGCTCTGCGTGCAGTGCCGCCCAGCCACGCTCGGCCGCCTCGGCGCTGAGTGCTTCGCGCATCGCCGGATCGGCCTCCGGCATCGGCGACAGGCCCTGCAACAGGGCGCGGAAGTACAGGCCAGTGCCACCGGCCAGGATCGGCATCTTGCCGCGTGCCACGATGTCGGCCACGACCCGGCCGGCATCGGCGGCGAATTCGGCTGCCGAGTAGGTCTGCCAGGGATCGCGCAGGTCCAGCAGATGGTGCGGCGCCTGCGCACGCTCTGCCGCATCGGGCTTGGCCGAACCGATATCCAGGTGGCGGTACACCAGCGCCGAATCGACGCTGACGATTTCGCCATCCAGCTGCTTCGCCAGGGCGATCGCGGTGGCGGTCTTGCCGCTTGCGGTCGGCCCCATCACGGCGATCGCCAGTGGCCGCCGGTCGATGCCCATCAGTCTTCGTCCGGCCAGCGGATCGTCGGCGTGGCGTCGGCGCGCGGCGTCGGCACCGCCTCGACCGCTTGCCAGATCTTCAGCGCATCGACGGTGGCCGCCACGTCATGCACGCGCACGATGCGCGCACCACGCTGCACCGCAATCAGGTGCGCGGCCACCGACGCGGCCACGCGTTCGGACGGCGTATCGCGGCCGGTCAGTTCCCCCAGGCTGCGCTTGCGCGACAAGCCGGCCAGCATCGGCACGCCCAGTTCCAGGAAGCGTTCCGAGCGCGCCAGCAGGGTCATGTTGTGGGCCGTGGTCTTGCCGAAGCCGAAACCGAGGTCGACCAGCAGGTTCTTCTTCGCGATGCCGGCCATTTCTGCAGCGAACAGGCGCTGCACCAGGAAACCGTGCACCTCGGCGACCACGTCATCGTAGTGTGGGTCAGCCTGCATGTGGCCCGGCTCGCCCTGCATGTGCATCAGCACCACCGGCACGCCGGTTGCAGCGGCGGCGTCCAGCGCCCCCTCCTGGCGCAGGCCGTAGATGTCATTGATCATGCCGGCGCCGGCGGCCACGGCCGCACGCATCACCTCCGGCTTGAAGGTATCGATACTGATCGGAACCTGGGTACGGGCGGCCAGCTGCTCGATCACCGGAAGCACCCGGCGCAGCTCTTCCTCGACCGATACCGGCGCGGCGCCCGGGCGGGTGGATTCGCCGCCGATATCGAGCAGGTCCGCGCCCTCCTCGACCAGCTTCAGACCATGTGCGACCGCGGCCTCGGTGGTGTCGTGCGCGCCGCCATCGGAGAACGAGTCCGGGGTGACGTTGACGATGCCCATGACCCGGGCACGGTCGAGGCGCAGGATGCGGCCGGCGCAATCGAGCTGGGGCGAGGTATCGAACATGGGCAATCCTGCAGGGACAACGGCGGGTAGTTTAGTTCGGCAGGACGGCGCCCTGCACCCGCAGAGGCCAGAGCGACATCAAGAGCAAGTGCGGAATTCCGTGGGATGGCGGGGTGGGGGGGGGGGTGGGGGGGGGGGGGGGGGCGCCCCCCCCCCCCCCCCCCCCCGCCGCCCCCCCCCCCCCCCCCGCCCCCCCCCCCCCCCCCCCCCCCCCCACCCCGCCTTCGACAGTTTTCTGCGATCTGCAGTAGATCCACGCCATGCG
>NZ_JAWIRU010000029.1:0-45151 GCF_036320025.1 Stenotrophomonas sp. SMYL86 | reverse complement strand
TCGACGTTCGTGTGCGGGATGGGGATCGCTCGACTCGTCTGTCGGCTAGTATCCGCAGATGCATGCTTGACGGTCCCTCCACCCTGGCTCCTACATACCTCGTAGGAGCCGGGAGGAACATACAAGCATGGCTCGACTCTACATGACCGGTAGTCGAGCATGGTTCGACGCTACAGAAGCAGATCAAGGCGCGGCGTTCGCGCCCGGGCGCACGTAGTAGGACTGGCCGCTGTCATCGACGAACATCAGCTCCGGCTTGCCCTGCCAGGAGGTGAGCATGGCGCCGGTGTTGTTCTGGTGCTTGACCATCAGGCTGGCGCCACGGTCCGGGTTGGCGACGACCTTGAATACTTCGGTAGTGCCGGTGGCATCGTCCAGGGTCAGCAGCGCTTCGCCGCCGCGGTCGCTGGTGCCGTAGCCGCCGCGCTCTGAACCGTCGGGGCCGAGCAGGATCAGGCCGGACAGGGCGGTGGCGCGCGGCCCCTGGGTGCGGCCCTGGCTGAGCGGATCGGGAACCGGTGCGCCGAGAATCACCCGTGGCTGGCCGCTTGCATCGTGGATGATCAGCCCGCGTGCCTCGATGATGCGCTGTGGCGATTGGCTGCGATGCAGGTTCCAGGCGGTCCAGCCGGAAACAAGCAGGGCGAGGGTCGAGACCACCAGGGTGGTCAGCAGCAGCGCACGGGACATCGGGTCGTCCTTCCTTGGATGTGCCGACGATAGCGGATGCGGACCGGCAATGGCCAGTTCGTTGTGTGACGTTGTGTATCGTCAGTGGAAATCGCGACTGTGGCTGCGCAGTCCCTGCAGCAGTTCATCCAGGCAGTGCATGCGCTGCACGATGACGTGCTGCACGCCATCGACGCGTTCCAGGCGGCCATCGATCTGCATCAGCTGGGTATCGACCAGCACCCGGTGCTGGCGATCGGCCAGGTGCCGCCAGACCACGGCGTTGATCATGCCGGTCTCGTCTTCAAGGGTGAGGAAGGTGACGCCACTGGCGGTCTGCGGGCGCTGGCGCATGCGCACCAGGCCGGCGATGCGCACGCGCCGGCCATGGCCGTGGGCAGCCAGTTGTGCGGCATCCAGGCAGCCACGGCTGCGCAGTTGCGCGCGCAGGAACGAGATCGGATGGCGGCCCAGCGTGGTGCCGGTGCTGCGGTAATCGGCCTGCATGTCTTCCCAGGCACTGGGCAGCGGCAGCGGCACGCGGGCTTCGGTGGTGGCGCGGGCCTGGTCGAACAGCGGCAACCGGTTTTCCACACCGGAGATATCCCAGCGCGCACGATGGCGATGGCCGCTGAGCCCACGCAGCGCCCCGGCATCGGCCAGCAGGCCCTGCTGGCGGCGGTCCAGAGCGGTACGCTGGCACAGGTCACCCACATCGTCGAACGGGCGCCGCGCACGTTCACGCATGATGGCCTGCACGGCGGGCTCGTTGCAGCCATCGACCAGGCGCAGGCCGAGCCGGATCGCGGCCGGCCCCTTGCTGAAATCCAGCGTGCAGTCCCAGTCGCTGTGGCGCACGTCCACCGGCAGCACGCGGATGCCATGCCGGCGCGCATCCTGCAGCAGCTGGTCGGGGCTGTAGAAGCCCAATGGCTGGCTGTTGATCAGGCTGGCGGTGAACGCGGCCGGGTGATGGCACTTCAGCCAGCAACTGTTATAGGTCAGCAGGGCGAAACTGGCGGCGTGACTTTCCGGAAAACCGTAGTCACCGAAGCCCTTGATCTGTTCGAACAGGTGCTCGCCGTACTCGCGGCTGAAGCCGTTCTTGAGCATGCCGGCCAGCAGCTTCTCGCGATGCGGTTCCAGGCCGCCACGGCGCTTCCACGCCGCCATCGAGCGGCGCAGGGCATCGGCCTGGCCCGGCGTGTAGCCGGCCGCTTCCACCGCCAACTGCATGACCTGTTCCTGGAACAGTGGCACGCCGAGGGTGCGCGCGAACACGCGTTCCAGCCGCGCTGGATAGAGTGGATTGTCTGGATCGTTCAACGCGTCCGGTCCCTGTTCACGCAGGATCCGCCGCCGCTCAAGGTAAGGATGGACCATGTCACCCTGGATCGGGCCGGGGCGCACGATCGCCACTTCGATCACCAGGTCGTAGAAGGTGCGCGGCTGCAGGCGCGGCAGCATCGCCATCTGCGCGCGCGACTCGATCTGGAATACGCCGATGGTGTCGGCGGCGCAGATCATGTCGTAGGTCTTCGTATCCTTGGGAGGAATCGCATCCATGCGTCCTTCGTGCAGGCCATGCTGCTGCAGCATCGCCAGGCACTTGCGGATGGCGGTGAGCATGCCCAACGCCAGGCAGTCGACCTTCATCAGGCCGGTGGCATCGAGGTCGTCCTTGTCCCACTGGATGACGGTGCGGTCGGCCATCGCTGCGTTCTCCACCGGCACCAGGGTTGACAGCGGATGCTCGGAAATCACGAAGCCGCCCGGGTGCTGCGACAGGTGGCGCGGGAAGTCGATCAGTTCGGTGGTCAGCGCCAGCAGTCGCCGCATCAGCGGGGTTTCCGGATCGAAGCCGCGCTCGCGCAGGGTCTCCGGCAGCGGCACATGGCCGCCCCAGTGGTCCATCGCCGCGCCCAGTTCGTTGACCTGGTCCATCGGCAGGCCGAGTGCACGGGCCACGTCGCGGATCGCGCTGCGGCCACGGTAGCTGATCGCCACCGCAGTCAGGGCGGCGCGCTCGCGGCCATAGCGCTTGAATACATACTGCAGCACTTCCTCGCGGCGCTCGTGCTCGAAGTCGATGTCGATATCCGGTGGTTCGTCGCGCTCGGCGGAGATGAAGCGCTCGAACAGCAGGTTGCTGCGTGCCGGGTCGATCTCGGTCACGCCCAGTACGAAGCACACCGCGGAGTTGGCCGCCGAGCCACGACCCTGGCAGAGGATGTCCTGGCTGCGCGCGAAGCGCACGATGTCCTGCACGGTGAGGAAGTACGAGGCGTAGTTCTTTTCCCGGATCAATGCCAGTTCGTGCTCGATCTGTTTGCGTTGTGCCGGTTCGATGCCGCCTTTCCAGCGCCACGGGATGCCGCGCTCGACCAGCACGCGCAGCCAGCTGTCCGGGTCGTGGCCCTCGGGTACCAGTTCGCGCGGATAGGTGTACTGCAGCTGCTCCAGGGTGAAGTGGCAGCGCTCGGCGATGCGCAGGGTCTCGGCCAGCAGTTCGGGCGGATACAGCTGGGCCAGCGCAGTACGCGGGCGCAGGTGGCGCTCGCCGTTGGGAAACAGGCGCCAGCCGGCCTCGGCCACGCTGCAGCGGTGGCGGATGGCGGTCAGTGTGTCCTGCAGGGCGCGGCGGCGGCGCACGTGCATGTGCACATCACCACTGGCCACCAGCGGCAGGTGGTGGCGTTCGCCGAAGGCCTGCAGCTGCTGCAGGCGACGCGCGTCGTCATGCTCATGGTGCAGCTCCACCGCCAGCCACAGCCGATCATCGAAGCCGGTGCGCAACAGTTCCAGATCGATGGCGGCCGGTTGCCGGTCCAGCCACAGGCACAGCAGGCCGTCGGGCAGGCCGAGCAGGTCCTCGCGCAGGCAGCGGTATTCGCCCTTGGCCGCGCGCCGCCGGCAGGTGGTGATCAACTGGCACAAGCCGGCGTAGGCGGCCTGGTCGGTGCACAGCAGGGCCAGCTTCGGCCCGTCCTCGATCTGGAATTCGGCGCCGACGATCAGCGCCACGCCATGCGTCTTGGCGGCCTGCCAGGCGCGCACGATGCCGGCCAGCGAGCATTCGTCGGTGATCGCCAACGCGCGGTAGCCCTGGCCGGCAGCGCGCGCGAACAGTTCTTCGGCGATCGAGGCGCCACGCTGGAAACTGAAGGCCGACAGGCAGTGCAGTTCGGCGTAGCCGGGCAGTTCGCTGTGCATGGCGGCTCAGCCGAACCAGCCGTGCAGCATCCACGGGGCATGTGGATCATTGCGCTCACGGAAAGCCCAGCCGCGCTGGCCATGCGCGGTTTCCACCACGTAGTAATCGCGCCGCGCATCGGCCTGGTCCCACCAGCCCGATTCGATCCGCTCCGGCCCGGTGACGATGCGCAGGCGGGGATCACGCAGCGGTTGCGGCGTGTCCAGCAGCCAGCCCGGACGCAGCGGCCAGTACGACGGAGGCTTGACCGCGGGCTGGGTGCCACTGGCGCGTTCGGGGCGATGGTCGGCCTGCACCGCCAGCGGCTGCACGGCGTCATCGCCGAGCCGCGCCCGCAGGCGCTCGCGCAGCTGGTTCCAGGGCATCGCCTGTGCCGGCCGGGTATCGAAAAGATCCCGCGCAGCGGGCACGAATGGTGGCAGTTGCTCGGCCTGCAGGCGCAGTGCACGGCTGCCGGCGGGCAGGGCAAAGGCTTCCATGCGGTTGCGCGCGATCTCGAACAGCAGCGCGGGATCGCGCTCGGGTGCCAGCAGGCCGATGGTCAGCACGCTGGCCGGCAGCAGGTCATGCTCGAAGTGCAGGTCGAAGCGCTGTACGCCGCCATCGCGCGAGCACAGGAAGGCCGCCAGGTCCAGCAGCAGGCGGCGCAGCGGGAACAGCAGGGCCTGGCTGGATTCGATCTCGTATTCGAATTCGATGCGTGCATCGAAACGATCCGGTGGCTGGTAGTAGCGCAGTGGCGCGGTGGGCAGGCCGCGCAGCGCATCCAGTTGCTGCAGCACCTCGGGTGAGAAGCGCCGGGCCAGGCTGTCGCGCGGCAGTTCGAGCACCGCACCCAGCGTGCGCAGACCGGAACGACCGAGCACGGTCACCGCTTCGCTGGGCAGGCCACAGCGCGGCAATGGCAACTGCGCCAGTGCCGCTGGCAGCTGCTGCGCATCGATGCCGAGGCCGTCGTGGACGTTGGCCAGCACGCGCGCGGCATGCGCGGTGGGCGCGGCCACCAGGCGGTGGCGGAAACCGAGTTCATGCAGTTCGTTGCGTAGGCGCTTTTCGATCGTCAGCCAGTCACCGAACAGGGCGCGACTGGCGCCGATCTCCATGACCAGCGCGTGCGGAAAATCGAGGCTGACCTGCGAGCTGTAGGCGTAGGCCCAACTGGCCAGCAGCTGCCGGGTGTGCTGTTCGGCGTTCGGGTCGTAGTCGTGCAGGTACATGTCCTGCACCAGCACCTGTGCGGCCGACAGCAGCATGCCCGGGCGCAGTCCCGCTGCGCGTGCCGACGGGCTGACCGCTCGCAGCACGCGACGCTGCGCCGGCCCCTGCAGCAGCACCAGTGGCCGCTGCGGGTCCGGCTGCAGGCGCAGCACGCTGTCCAGTGCCAGCTGCGGCAACAACAGGCAGGCCCAATGCATGACGCGGCCTCAGTGGGCGATGGCCAGTGGCAACGGCTGCGCCGGTGGCAGGCCGCCACGGCACTTCAGCACCCGTACCTGGCCGTGGTCGAGCTGCAGGCGCAGGCTGGCCGGGGAGGGATTGCGCGCCGCCTGCGCCTCGCGGAACACGAAGCCCAGGCACTGGCCGCTGTCGGCAGCCACCTGCAGCCGGCGCAGGGCGCGATCATCGGCCTGGTGCGGCCAGCACAGTACCGCCGCGCAGGCGGCCGAGCGCAGGCATTGTTCGGTGGCCCACAGCGCCTGTTTCGGCGCGGCGTGGATGATCTGCAGCTGGGCCAGGTCCAGCCCGGCAGCCGCCCAGGCCGGGGCATGCGGGCGGTAGGGCG
Source organism: Stenotrophomonas sp. SMYL86 (assembly GCF_036320025.1). Classification (NCBI taxonomy): domain Bacteria; kingdom Pseudomonadati; phylum Pseudomonadota; class Gammaproteobacteria; order Lysobacterales; family Lysobacteraceae; genus Stenotrophomonas; species Stenotrophomonas sp. SMYL86. The sequence goes on along the minus strand of NZ_JAWIRU010000029.1, from coordinate 39,485 downwards.
GGGCGACCAGCACGATCGGGCGGTCGCGCTGGCTCAGCTTCGCCAGCGCCGGCCAGACCAGGGCCAGCTCGCCCACGCCGGGCGCGGCCTGCAGCACCTCGCACAGCCCGCTGGCCGGCCAGCCACCGCCGGGCAGGCGCGCATCCAGTGCCGGGTGGCCGCTGGCCAGGTGATCGCTGGCCGGGCCCTGGCGGGCCGGGCCGCGCCACAGCTGGCGCCCGTCCAGCAGCCGGTCGAGGGCGACGACAGCACCCATCAGCCGATCCTCCAAGGGAGGCGCCGGGTTGGCTTGAAGCGGCAGGAACGGGCGGAAACGGCAGGCATGGCGCGAGTATCGACGGGCCGGTATCAGGGGCTGAGACCGGACATGCTACTCGCCTTGTGAGTAGAATTACTAATTAAATCGGAAGGTCGGGTTTCAGGTTGCTGAAGGGCTAAAGCATCCACGCATGGCGTGGATCTACCAGGGTTCTCTCCAGTAGATCCACGCCATGCGTGGATGGGAAAACGGTGCCGACCAGGGTCGGCACCTACAGGCACGGGCACTCCCGGTTACGGGCGCACCGGCAGCGCCACCGGGCGCAGCGGCGCGGCATCGCCGCCGCGGATCTTCAGCGGGCCACCGATGAAGGCGAACTCATAGACCTTGTCGCGGGCCAGTTCGTCCAGCGCCACCAGCTCGATGATCGGCGCGCCCTGCTGGGCCAGCAGGTAGGTGTGCAGCGGCACGTAGTCGTCGGACACCTCCGAGGGGAAGGTCTCGAAGCTGAGGTTGTCGGCGCCGACGATCATCGCGCCGCTGTCCTCCACCAGGAAGCGCGCCGCGTCCAGGCCCATGCCCGGCGGGTTGGCCATGTAGGCCTTGGGCTGTTCGAACAGGCGCATGCGGCCGGTGCGGATCAGCACCACGTCGCCCTGCTGCAGCTTCACCTGCTGGCGTGCCAGCGCATCCTTCAGGTCCTGGCGGGTGACGCGGTAGCTGTCCGGCAGCATGTCCACGCCCTTGGCGCCGGCCACGTCGATCAGCACGCCACGCGCGATCAGCGGCGGGAATTTCTCGATGCCGGTGACGTTCCAGCCACGGTCACCGAGGTGCTTGTCGGCCTCGAAGCCGTTCCAGATCTTTCCGTGGATGCCGAAGTGGTTCAGCGCATCGATGTGGGTGCCGGTGTGGCTGTACATCGAGAATGCGGTGCCGGTGTAGCTGCGGGTGAGGTTCATGGTCTCGCCCACGCCCATCGGATCATCCATCACCGTGCCGCGCGGGGTGTGGGTCATCCAGAACTGGTAGTGCGGGTCGCCGGCATCCTGCCAGCTGGGCATGCCGACGTAGTATTCGGTGGCCAGATCATAGGCCTTGCCGCCACTGACCCGCGACAGGATCGCTGCGCGCGAGGCGTCGGTGATCAGGTTGAGGCGGCCGATCTCGTCCTTCGGCCCCCAGGGGCTGGTGCCGACCTGCTGGCCGGAGGGAACGCGTTCGTGCGCGGACACGGTGGTGGAAGCGGCGGTGCCGGCCAGCAGCAGGGCCAGCGCGGTGGCCAGGGTACGTGAGGTCATGGGGAATCTCCTTGCAGGGTGGGGGACGGTGCGGCTCAGGCCGCGACCAGGTGCGCCAGGGCTTGGCGCAGTTGCGGCAGCGGCAGGGTCTGCAGGCGCAGGCCGTTGCCGCCGATCACGGTGGGAATGGAGCGGATGCCGAGGGTCGCGGCTTCGGCACGGTCGGCCTGCACGCGCTGGCGCACTGCGTCGCTGCGCATGTGGTCAGCGAAGGCGCCACGCGGGTGGCCCAGTGCTTCGGCGATATCCAGCAGTACTTCGGCGTCGCCGATGTTGCGGTGCTGGTGCAGGTGCGCCCACTGCACGGCATCGAACATCGCGCCATGGGCGTCGTTGCCACCGAGCATGCCGGCGGCCTGGCAGGCCAGTGCGCCGAGCCAGCCGGACGGATACTCGAAGTCCTGTGCACGCATGCCTTCGATATCGATGCGCGCGGTGTCTTCATGCGCAGCGCAGTCGGCCCAGTGGCGCAGGATGATCGCCTTGGCGCGCTCCATCGAGCCGAACACCTCGACCATCTGCGCGCGCGAGTCCTGCAGCACGAAGCTGCGGTGACGCACCTGGATGCCGATTTCGGCGGAGACCTGCTGCAGGCGCGGGGCCAGCACGAAGCACCAGCCGCAGACCACGTCGTGGAAGAAATCGACCACCGGCGCGGCGGTGGCGGGGGAAGGAACGGAAGACATCTGCCTGCCATCGGTGAGAGGGGAGGCGGCAGATTAGGCAGCGCGGCGTGGCTGAAACAGCACGCCGCGGGCAGCTCAGTTTTCGCTGGCGGTTACGAATCCAGGCCGGCGCAGCCGGGCAGCTCGGCGTGCAGGAAATCGATGAAGGCACGCACCTTGGGCTGCAGGTGGCGCGAGGTGGGATAGACCGCATGCACGAAACGTGGCGGATAGCGATGGTCGGGCAGCACCTGCTGCAGCTCGCCACGGGCCAGCGCCGGTGCCGCCAGGAACGAGGGCAGGGCGCCGATGCCCATGCCGGCCACCAGCAGGTCGCGCAGCAGCAGGCTGTTGTTGACGGTGACGCGCGCGGGCAGGGTGATCGTCACCTGGCCATCCGGGCCGAGCAGCGGCCAACTGCCGGGCGAGTCGGACAGGCTGTAGGCCAGCACGCTGTGCGCCTGCAGCTCGTCCACCGCCTGCGGTGCCGGGTGCTGCTGCAGGTAGGACGGGGCCGCGCACAGCACCTGCTGCAGCGAGGCCAGCCGGCGCGCCACCAGCCGCGAGTCGTCCAGCTCGGCACGCAGCCGCAGCGACACATCGAAACCTTCGCCCACCGCATCAAGCAGGCGGTCTTCCATCACAAGGTCCAGCGACAGTTGCGGATGCTGCTGCAGGAAGCGTGGCAGCAGCGGCGACAGCGTGCTCAGCGCGAACGACTGCGGCGCGTTCACGCGCAGGCGCCCGGCCACGTCGCCGCGCTGTTCGGCGATGCCGCGTTCCAGTGCTTCCAGCTCGTCGAGCAGGCGGCAGCATTCGCGGTAATAGGCGTGGCCGGTTTCGGTCAGGCTCATGCGCCGCGTGGTCCGCTGCAGCAGTACCACGCCCAGGTGTGTTTCCAGCGTGCGCAACTGCTTGCTCAACCCGGCCGGCGACATGCCCAGGTCTTCGGCGGCACGGGCCAGCCCGCCGCGTTCGACGATGCGGCGGAAGGCACGCATCAGGTTGAAGGAATCCATGCCGGTCCCGGGCGCGATGAGGGCGCCATTGTAGATCCACGCCATGCATGGATGTGGGAAACGTGGTGCGTCCATGATGGTCATCCACCGGGGAGCGCGCCGGGTTGCGCCGTTTGTTCAAGCCGGCGGCCCATACGCGGCGCCAGCATGCAGGCCCCTTACTTTCCGGATTGCCCATGAAGCACTGGATGCTCCGCCTGTATGCCCCGTTGTTCCTGCTGGGTTTCGTTGCCGCCGCCGTCGCCTGGATCGGCCACCTCCACGGCGACCCACTATGGCTGCTGGCCTTGCTGGCGGTTGCCATCGCGGTCTCGTTCGCTGCCGAACGTGCCTGGCCGTATGACCCCGCGTTCAACCACGATCACGGCGACAGCCTGCGTGACACCCTGCATGCGCTGGTCAACGAGAGCCTGAACCTGCTGTCGATCGCGGCGGTGCCACTGCTGGCAGCCATCATTCCGTGGCAGGCCTGGCCGCTGCAGTGGCCATTCGCGCTGCAGGTGCTGCTGGCCGTCATCTGCGCCGATCTCGGCATCACCCTGGTGCACTACGCCAGCCATCGCATCGGCTGGCTGTGGCGGCTGCATGCGGTGCATCACAGCGTGACCCGCATGTATGGCTTCAACGGTCTGATGAAACACCCGCTGCACCAGGCGGCCGAAGCGGTGGGCGGCGTGCTGCCGCTGCTGCTGTTGGGCCTGCCGATGCCGGTAGCCGCGGTGCTGGCGTTCGCCATTGCCATCCAGCTGCTGCTGCAGCATTCCAACGTGGACATGCGCCCCGGCGTGCTGGGCCGGGTGATGGCCTGGGCACCGCTGCATCGCTTCCACCACATGCGTTACGGCACCGCCGGCGACGTCAACTTCGGCCTGTTCCTGACTTTCTGGGATCACCTGCTGGGGACCGCCTTCGATGCGCCCGGCTATCGGCTGCAGCAACGCGACCTCGGCATCGGCAGCCAGCCGGACTATCCGCGCGATTATCCCGGACAGCTGCTGGCGCCGTTCCGCGAACTGCCGCATGGCGAGGTGCCGGAGCTGCCGGAAGGTCTGCGCAGGCGCGGATGATGGGGCGTGTCAGGCTGCGTGCAGCTGCAGGCCCTGCAGCTGCGCGGCACTGATGCCGAACATGCGGCGCAGGCTGCGCGACAGATGGGCCAGGTCAGCGAATCCGGCCGCGTGCGCGCTGTCGGTCAGGCTGTGCCCGCGCAGATGATGCATCAGTGCGCTGCGCAGCCGTTGCCACAGCACCCAGCCGCGCAGGGTCACCGCCAGATCGGACTGGAAGCGTCGATGCAGCTGGCTGGTCGACAGATGTGCCGCCTCGGCGATATCGGCGGCTGGCACCGGCCCGGGCAGGTGCTCGGCGATACGGGACAGCGCGGCCTGCACGCGGCGGTCCAGTGGTTGCGGGCGGCTCAGCTGCGGCAGCCGTTCCTGCAGGGCGGTGATGTCGGCCGGCAGGGTGTGCAACTGCTGCTGGATCTGTTCGGGATCGGCATGCGCCGGTTCGAGGAACAGCGTGCAGCCCGCTTCCGGCGCCGACAGAATTGCGTGCGGCTGGAATGACGGCAGCCACAGCCGCTGACCCTGCTGCTGTACGCCAGCGACCTCGACCTGCCAGAGCGCGCCGTCGCTCAACAGCAGCTGATGGGCGTAGTGCGCGTGCGTATCGCTGCCACCGGCGTGGCCCTGCAGTACGGCCACGTGAGCATCCAGCAGCAGCGTGCCATTCCAGGGCAGGGCGGGAGAGGACATGGAGGAATTGTAGATCCACGCCATGCGTGGATGGACCTCCACCGGAATCGAATATCTCGTGTTGATTTGAAAAGCATCCACGCATGGCGTGGATCTACTGGCCACCAGCCAGCTGTCGAAGGCGGGGCACTGTGGGTTTGCGGGGTGTGAGCCGCATGGATGCGGCGACCAAGGCTACATGGACGTACTTGCGCCGTCCCCGCAGACCCACAGTGCCCCGCCATCCCACGGAATGCGGCATTTGATTCTGCTGTAGCGTTGGCCGTTGCCTCTGCGGGTGCCGGGCGCAGCCCGGCCGTCACCTCACCGCCCCTGCGGATCCGGCCGGTGATGCACGTACTCGACCACGGTGCCATCGGGATGCACCGCATTGAACGCCGCCCCGGTCGGTACCACCTGCAGCGGGAAGATGATTTCAGCGCCAGCCGCCACCAGCTTGTCGTGATAGGGCCGAACGTCATCGACCAGCAGCGTCCCCGTGGTCGAAGTGAACGGCGCCAGCGCCGCCTCGCTGCCCTCGATCAACAGGAACGCACCGACCATCGCCAGGCGCAGGCCGGCCTCCGGAAACGGGAACCCGGCATCGGCCACCACGCCCTGCAACTGTTCGTAGAACGCCACGCTGCGCTCCAGCTCACCGGGGGCCACGAACACCCGGATCAGCACGCGCGGCGCGCGCTGGCTGGAGGTATCACAGCGGTCGCGCCAGAGATGATCGAAGTCGCGGTGTACGGTCATGGGCTCGATTCGTGGCCAGGGACCCTCATTATCAGCAGCCTCGCGCGGCGCGCTGATGACCGCCGGTGATGGCCTGATAACCAGTGGCTGGGGTCGGCCTGTGACTTAGGTCCTGTTGACAGGTGTGAACGCCCTCGCACAATCTTCACATGATTGGGTCGCCCTGCGCGGCCCGGACAGGCAGGTTGTCACGCCGGGAGGAGGGTCCCAGGCGCAGACCGGCCCGTCCTTCGGCCTGCGGGACGTTGCCTGGCAACCCCTGCGCGGCATGAACGCTGCACCCTTCGGCGGCACTTTCCCTGGACCGATTGCCTTGGCAACGGAATTACGCCTGCCGATGAAAACGTTTACAAAGCCGCTTGCACTGTCCCTGGCCCTGTCTGCTGCACTGGCTACCCCAGCCTGGGCCGACCCCGCCGCGTTCACTGTGCTGACCCTGGAACAGGCCCCGACCGCCGAGGCCATGCCGGCCCTGGCCGCCCAGCTGAAGACCCTGCAGGTGGACGCGGTGAGCGTGCGCCAGGTGCAGCGCGGCATCGGCCAGGTCGATCCGTTGCAGGTGCTGGCCGACGGCCTGGGCTACGAGTACCGCTTCATTGCGGCGGGCAAGGACGATGGCCAGACCCAGCGCGGTCAGGCCGTGCTGACCCGGCTGCCGATTGCCGCTGAGTCCGGCCCGGACCAGCCGGGATTGAACTACCTGCGCCTGGACGATGGTCGCCACACCGTGGCGGTGTACACCGATGCTGGTGCAGGTGCCGCGCAGCTGCCGGCGCTGGTCACGCGCTCGCGGCTCGGCGCACCGGCGGTGCTGCTTGGCGCAGTGGCCGGTGAATCGGCCAAGGCCGCAGGCTTCGACCCGGCACGTGTGGCGCTGGAAGCCGATGCCAGCTATTTCAGCGACGGCTTCCAGGCCGCCAGCAGTGCACCGTTCAAGGTGGAAGGCAGCGCCCTGCGTGCCACGCTGCTGACCCTGGCCTATGCCGCCGACAAGCACGGCGAAACGCCGTGGATGGACACCACCCTCAATGCCGATGCGCGCGCTGCGCTGCTGCTGAAGGCGATGACCGAGGATGAGAAGTTCCAGATGCTGCACAGCTACTTCGGGCTGGGCAAGGATGGTGGCCCGCTGCCGGAAGGTGCGGTCGGCTCGGCCGGTTTCGTGCCGGGCGTGGCGCGCCTGGGCATTCCGTCGCAGCAGTCGGCCGATGCCGGCGTCGGCGTGACCAATCCGGGTGGCATCCGCCCGGGTGACTTCGCCACGGCAATGCCGTCGGGCCCGTCCACCGCCTCCAGCTGGAACCGCGAAGTCGCCTTCGCTGGTGGTGCAACGATGGGCCGCGAGGCGTGGCAACAGCGCTTCAACATCCTGCTGTCGGGCAGCGTCAACCTGCAGCGCGACCCGCGCAACGGCCGCAATTTCGAGTACGCCGGCGAAGACCCGCTGCTGGCCGGTTCGATGGTCGGCGCGCTCATCCAGGGCGTGCAGAGCCAGCACGTGATCTCCTCGATGAAGCACTTCGCACTGAACGACATGGAGACCCGCCGCAACTTCCACGACGTGCGCATCGGCGAACAGGCCATGCACGAGTCCGACCTGCTGGCCTTCGAGATCGCGCTGGACGCCGGCCGCCCGGGCGTGGCGATGTGCTCGTACAACAAGATCAACGGTACCTACGGCTGCGAGAACGGCTACCTGATGAATCAGGTGCTGAAGCAGGAATGGAAGTTCCCCGGTTTCGTGATGTCCGACTGGGGCGGCGTGCACAGCGGTTCCAAGGCAGCGCTGGCCGGCCTGGACCAGCAGTCTGCCGGTGAAGTATTCGATGCAGCGGTGTTTTTTGATGAGCCGCTGCGCCTGGCCGTGCATGGTGGCGTGGTGCCGCAGGAACGCCTGAACGACATGGTGGCGCGCATCCTGCGCACGATGTTCCTGCACGGCAACTTCGACAACCCGCCGCAGCACCAGAAGGTCGATGCCGAGGCTGGCTTCGCCGTCGCCCAGCGCACGGTGGAAGAAGGCAGCGTGCTGCTGCGCAATGAAGGCAACCTGCTGCCGCTGGCCGACAGCGTGAAGCGCATCGTCATCATCGGTGGCCACGCCGACAAGGGCGTGATCGGTGGCGGTGGTTCGTCGATGGTGGGCGTGACCGCCAAGGGCACCAACGCGGTGCCGGGCGTGCTGCCGACCACCTGGCCGGGCCCGGTGATCTTCCACCCGTCCTCGCCGCTGGAATCGCTGCGTGCGGCGCGTCCGGATGCAACCATCGAGTATGTGGACGGTACCAACGCCGCCGCTGCGGCCAAGGCCGCCGCGCAGGCCGACGTGGCCATCGTGTTCGCCACCCAGTGGGCGGCCGAATCGGTGGACCTGCCGGACATGCAGCTGCCGGACAACCAGGACGCCCTGATCTCGGCGGTGGCCAAGGCCAACCCGAAGACCGTGCTGGTGCTGGAAACCAACGGCCCGGTGCGCACGCCGTGGCTGGCGCAGGTGCCGGCGATGCTGCAGGCCTGGTACCCGGGCATCCGCGGTGGCGAAGGCATTGCCGCGCTGCTGACCGGCCAGGTCAATCCGTCGGGCCGCCTGCCGGTGACCTGGGTGGTGGACGAATCGCAGCTGCCGCGCCCGCACATCGACGGCCTCGGCTTCAAGCCGGCCAAGCCGTTCGGTGATGTGTTCGATTTCGATATCGAAGGCGCCAACGTCGGCTACAAGTGGATGGCGGCCAAGGGCCTGACCCCGACCTTCGCCTTCGGCCACGGCCTGTCCTACACCTCGTTCGCTTACGAGAATCTGAAGGTGAGCGTGGAAGGATCGCGCCTGGTCGCCAGCGTCGACATCCGCAACACCGGCAAGCGCGCCGGTGCCGACGTGGCCCAGCTGTACCTGAAGCTTCCGGCTGGCAGCACCACGCCGATCCGCCTGATCGGCTACGACAAGGTGACCCTGCAGCCGGGCGAACAGCGCCGCATCCGCATCGAAGCCGAGCCGAAGACGCTGGCTCACTACGATGCGCAGGCCCGCCAGTGGAAGATCGATGGCGGCACCTACCAGGTGCAGCTGTCGCGCAACGCCGCCGAACCGCTGCAGACGGTGGACGTACAGCTGGTGGAGCAGGTGCTGCGCTGATGCCTGAAGGCATGGCCCCGCAAGGGGCCATGCAAAAAAGGGGACGGAGGGGATTAAGTCGTTTATGCATAAACGACTTAATCCCCTCCGTCCCCTTTTTTCAGGTGACAAACCACCCGTGCAGGAAATCGATCAGCTGCCGCACCTTCGGTGAGGGCTGCGTGCTGTGCGGGTAGACCGCGTACACGCTCTGCTGCGGGAACCGGTGCTGGCGCAGCACCGGGCGCAGCCGGTCCTGGGCCAGGTCGTCCTCGATCAGCCAGCGTGGCAGCACGGTGACCCCGGCGCCGGCCACGGCGAAGGCGCGCAGGCTGCTGGCACCATCCACGCGCACCACCGCGTTGCCCGGGTTGGTGGCGAACAGGGCGTCGCTGCCGTCAGGTGCAATCACCGGCACGTCGGCCAGGCGTGGGTAGCCGAGGCGGGGCAGGGTGCCCAGCTGCACGGGGTCATCGGCAGCATCGGCAGAGGGCAGGCGTGCCAGCAGGGACGGAGCCGCCACCGCGCATAGTGGGTGCCGTTCCAGCTCACTGGCATGCAGGCCGGAATCGGGCAGGCGGCCGAGGCGGATCGCCAGGTCGAAACGTTCGGGAATCAGGTCCGCCGGCGCGGGTGACGTCGACAGGTGCAGCTGCAGAGCCGGATGCCGCGCACGGAACGCCTCCAACGCAGGAATCAGACGCAGCTGCGCGTACTCCGGGGTGGTGGTGAGGCGTAGCACACCCTGCAGCTGATGCTGGTCGCGGCGGGCGGCATCGATCGCCGCCTGTGCGGCGTCCAGCGCCTGCACGCAGTGCTGCAGGAACTGTTCGCCGGCCTCGGTCAGGGCCAGGTGGCGGGTACTGCGCAGCAGCAGGGTCACGCCCAGCTCCTGCTCCAGCCGTTTCAGGTTGAAGCTGACCACCGCGCGGCTCAGGCCCAGGCGATCGGCGGCGGCGGTCAGGCTGCCGGCCTCGACCACTGCACGGAAGATATCGAAGCGATCGAGGCTGACCATGGCAATTCATTGTCAAAGCAGATTTGACAGTGTTGCAGTTGCTGTCGTGTTTTTCCAACAAGGTCCGGACGGCATGCTGGCCGCTTCCCCGCTGGAGCGCCGCCGATGCCGTCCCCCCGCCTGCGCCATGAGGCGATCTTCCTGCTGGTGTTCGCCCTGGATCTGGTCAACATGTTCATCGCCACGGTGGCCTATCCGGCGCTGGCGGCGGAACTGCATGCCGACGTCGGTACCCTGGCCTGGGTCGGCACCGCCTACATGCTGGGCCTGAGCGTGGTGATTCCGCTGGCACCCTGGCTGGCCGCGCGCTGTGGTGAGCGCCGCTTGTTGCTGGTGGCGTTGCTGCTGTTCGCCACCTCCGCAGTGTTGGCCGGGGCTGCACCGGGTATTGGCTGGCTGTTGGGCTGGCGCCTGCTGCAGGGCCTGGCTGGTGGCCTGCTGATTCCGGTGGCACAGGCGGCAGCGTACCGACAGTGCACGCCTGACCAGCGTGGCGCGCTGACCCGCCGCATCCTGCTGGTGGCGCTGCTGGTGCCGGCACTGGCGCCTGCGCTCGGTGGGCTGCTGGTGCAGTGGTTGTCCTGGCGCGGTGTGCTCTGGGCCAGCCTGCCGCTGGCCGTGGTGGCGATTGGACTGGTGCTGGCGTGGATGCCGGCCGATGGCGCGCGTAGTGCGCCACGCCTGCAGGCCTATGCGCTGTCCACCGCGATGGCGGCGCTGGGCGCGCTGCTGCTGGCGTTGACCTGGCTGGGCGAGCCCGGACATCGGACCGCCGGTGCCGTACTGCTGTTGATCGCAATGCTGTTGGCGGCGGCTCACCTGCGGCATGCACGGCAGCAGGCGCAGCCACTGCTGCGCTGGTCGCTGCTGTCCCATCGCGGGCTGCGCCTGGCGATGCTGATCTACCTGGCAGTACCCGGTGTATTCATCGGCAGCCAGCTGGTCAGTACCCTGCAGTTGCACCAGGCCGGCTATAGTGCCGCGCACATCGGCGCGCTGATGCTGCCGTGGGCGCTGGCCTCGGCCATTGCGATCACGGCCAGCAAGCGCCTGCTGGCTCGCTTCGGACCAGCCACGGTACTGCGTACGGGCATGCTTCTGCAGGCCAGCGGCCTGCTGTTGATGGCGCTGCTGCCACACCCGGTCTTTGCCATTGCAGCATGGCTGTTTGCCTTGATGGGCGCCGGCGGCAGCCTGTGCAGCAGCACGGCGCAGACGCTGGCCTTCCATGGGGTCGAGGGCGAAGCATTGGGCGATGCCAGTGCGCTCTGGAACCTCAATCGCCAGCTCAGCTTCTGCCTGGGTACCGCTGCCATCGCGCTGCTGCTGGCCTTGGCCATGCAGTGGCTGCCGGCCCGCGCCACCGGCGTGGCGCTGGGTCTGGCCGCTCTGCTTACCCTGCTGCCGATGGCGTTGCTGCGCCGGCCGCAGTTGCTCACCCTTTCGCAACCGGAGAACACCTGATGGATACCACCGCAGAACACGAAGTCCACCACCTGCACGACAAGCTGCAGGCCTGGTTCCGCGCCGACGCCGGCACCGACGCGCTGGAGGACCTGATGGCGCATTTCTGCGCGGACTTCAGCATGGTCGGCATCGCGGGTCGCAGGCTGGACCGGAAGGCCGTGCAGGCACTGTTCGCGGGCGGTCATGGCGCGCGTCCAGGGCTGCAGATTTCCATCGATGCCGTGCAGGCGGTGGAAGCGCCATCACCGCTGGCGGTGCTGCGCTATCGCGAAGGACATGCGATCGATGGCGGCGAGCCCGTATGGCGGGAATCGCTGGCGGTGCTGCGGCAGGAAGAGGGGCGTTGGCGCTGGCTGGCGCTGCATGAGGCCATTGCGGGATGATGAATACGCGCTAATTTCGGTGAACCGCAATCCCGCAAGGCCTGAAAGATCAGTGAGTGTTCTGAAAGTACACGTGTATCTGGTCGCTATCGATCAATGCAACCCGCTCCGGTTGCCCGTCGAAACAGGGGGAAATCAACATAGGTCGAAGGTCGTCGCAATGACAGGCGTCGTGCAGGAATGGCCGTAATAGCGTCAAGGTTGATGTCACGGTCTTACCTTTGAACATCTCAGCTTTCCCGCGATGTGCGACGTGATTGCTGGCGACATAGTATTCGCCTGGCGGCATATGCATCCAAAGATCATCGAGCGTAGGCAACGAAAGAGATGTCGCCGCGATGGAGCAGAAGCTTCGCATCATGAAGAAGATCCGTCGTTCTTCCTCCGCGCTGGCGAGAGCTGTGTGCTTGAGGCCGGCTAGCCGGTAGTGATTGGTCATGGTGTATGAGCTTAACGCGGCCCGCGTGGCAAGAGGAGAGGAGCTCTCGACCATTCTCGCCGACCCGCACATGTGCCATCAGTCCTGCCTGCATCCACCGCAGAACGCAAAGCCTGCACACACTTCACGGCTCAAGGCAGGAGTAGGCTTGAGACTTTCCTGCCGGGAGGGGTTTCCATGCGTGTGCGTGCCGTTGCTGTAGCCATTGCCCTTTGCCTGTCCAGCACCGTGCTGGCCGCCGAAACCCCGCCGATGACCCCGGACATCAGCGGCAAGCCCTTCGTTGCCCCTGATGTCGGTCGTGACTACGACAAACGCGTGGTGATGGTGCCGATGCGTGATGGCACCAGGCTGTATACGGTGATCGTGGTGCCCAAGGGTGCGCGCAATGCGCCGATCCTGCTCACCCGCACGCCCTACGACGCTGCCGGTCGCGCCAGCCGCAGTGATTCGCCGCGCATGCGCGACCTGCTGCCGCAGGGCGACGAGGTATTTGTCGATGGCGGTTACATCCGCGTATTCCAGGACATCCGCGGCAAGTACGGCTCCGAGGGCGATTACGTGATGACCCGGCCGCTGCGCGGACCGTTGAACAACACCAAGGTGGACCACTCCACCGACGCCTGGGACACCATCGACTGGCTGGTGAAGAACGTGCCGGAGAGCAACGGCAAGGTCGGTATGCTCGGCTCGTCGTACGAGGGCTTCACCGTGGTGATGGCGCTGACCGACCCGCACCCGGCGCTGAAGGTGGCCGCGCCGCAGAGCCCGATGGTGGATGGCTGGATGGGCGACGACTGGCTCAACTACGGCGCGTTCCGCCAGGTCAATTTCAACTACTTCGCGATGCAGACCGAGAAGCGCGGCAAGGGCACGCCGTTGCCCAGCCTCGGCTACGACGACTACAGCACCTTCCTGCGTATCGGTTCGGCTGGCGACTACGCGCGTTTCACCGGCGTGGACCAGCTGACCTGGTGGAAGAAACTGGTGGAGCACCCGGCCTATGACGGCTTCTGGCAGGGCCAGGCGCTGGACGCGGTGATGGCGAAGACGCCATTGAAGGTGCCGACCATGTGGCTGCAGGGTCTGTGGGATCAGGAGGACATGTGGGGTGCCAACCACGCCTACCAGGCAATGGAAGGGCGCGACAGCGGCAACAACCGCAACTATCTGGTGATGGGGCCGTGGCGGCACAGCCAGGTGAACTACAGTGGCAGCGAGCTGGGCGCGCTGAAGTTCGATGGTGATACCGCGCTGCAGTTCCGCCGTGATGTGCTCAAGCCGTTCTTTGACCAGTACCTGGTGGACGGTGCGCCGAAGGCGGATACGCCGCCGGTGCTGATCTACAACACCGGCGAGAACCACTGGGATCGCCTGAAGGGCTGGCCACGCAGCTGCGACAAGGGTTGTGCTGCCAGCAGCAAGCCGCTGTACCTGCGTGCTGGCGGCAAGCTGGCGTTCCAGGCACCGGCGGCGGGCGAGGGTGACTTCGAGGAATACGTGTCCGACCCGGCCAAGCCGGTGCCGTTCGTGCCGCGCCCGGTGCGTTTCGGTGACCGCGACATGTGGACCACCTGGCTGGTCAAGGATCAGCGTTTCGTTGATGGCCGCCCGGACGTGCTGACCTTCATCACCGAACCGCTGACCGCGCCGCTGCGCATCGGCGGCGCACCGGTGGTGCACCTGCAGGCGTCGACCAGCGGCACCGACAGCGACTGGGTGGTGAAGCTGATCGACGTGTATCCGGACCAGGAAGCGTCGACGCCGGAGATGGGCGGCTACGAGCTGCCGGTGTCGCTGGCGATCTTCCGTGGCCGCTATCGCGAGAGCTTCAGCGATCCGAAGCCGCTGGCGGCGAACCAGGTGCTGCCGTACCGCTTCGACCTGCCCAACGCCAACCACACCTTCCAGAAGGGTCACCGGGTGATGGTGCAGGTGCAGTCCAGCCTGTTCCCGCTGTATGACCGCAATCCGCAGACCTACGTGCCGAACGTCTACCTGGCCAAGCCCGGCGATTACCAGAAGGCCACGCAGCGGGTCTGGCACAGCGCGGCGCAGGCCAGTTACATCGATCTGCCGGTGTATTGAGGTTGATGAGGTGCGCCGGGTGCGCGATACCCGGCGGTGCGCGGTCGTACCGGCCGCTGGCCGGCTTCCGTGATGGTGTGAAAGCGTGTCGACCAAGGTCGACACCTACCAGAGCGGAGCCATGGCAGGTTGATTAGGCGGCTGCGGTCGTGCCGGCCGCTGGCCGGCTTCCGTGATGGTGTGAAAGCGTGTCGACCAAGGTCGACACCTACCGGAGAGCGGAGCCATGGCAGGTCGATTAGGCAGCTGCGGTCGTGCCGGCCGCTGGCCGGCTTCCGTGATGGTGCCAAAGCGTGTCGACCAAGGTCGACACCTACCGAGGCCTTCAGACCACTTTCGATGGGCCCGTGCGCCAGCGGCTGGGTACCAGGCCGAAACGCTTGCGGAACGCAGCCGCGAAGTTGCTGGGGTGGCGGTAACCACTGGCGGCCGCAGCCTGCTCGACAGTCCAGCCGTCCTCGCGCAGGCCCTGCTCGGCGTGGCGCATGCGTTGTTCGTGCAGGTAGTCGAACACCGAGCAGCCGTACTGCTGGGCGAAATGACGGCGCAGCGAACTTGGGCTCATGCAGGCCAGCTGGGCCAGTTCGATCAGACTATGCGCGTGGCTGGGATCGTCATGCAGGTAGGCACGCACGCGCTCCAGGCGCTCGCGCTGGCCAGCCCGCAGCGTTCGCACATGATCGGTCTGCAGATCCTCGGCCTTCAGCCCAACGGCCAGCAGCTGCAGTGCGACGCCTTCGCGCCACAACGCGTCGATGCCGTCCTCCCATGGGCTTTCGAACAGCTGGCCCAGCACCGGCAGCAGGGTATGCGGAATGGCCCAGTGGCGGCATTCCAGGTGGGTGTTGAGCGCGGTCTCCAACTGTGGCAGCTGGAACAGGTCCGGATCGATCTGGCCGGGCACCATCACGCTGACGCCGCGCATGCGCGTTTCGCCAGGATGCGCACCGGTCATCTCAACCTGTTCGCGGTGGTGCGCGGTCATCGCCGTACCAGCACGCAGGGTGAAACCACCGCGTCGCGGAATGCGCACATCGACCTGGCCCTGCAGCATCACGCGGATGGCCAGGCCGGGACTCTGCTGGGCGGTGGCGACATAAGGGAAGCGATTATGGACGTCGGAGGCGATCAGGCTCATGCCGCCGCGCAGGAACTGCTCGTTGACCTCGCCATGGCCGGCCCACTGGTCGTCACGCAGGTGCTCCGGGTCGGCGCGGTAATCGAAGCCATGGCGGTGGCCGAAGCGGCGGTAATCAGCAAAAGTGAAATATCGGGACATCGCTCGGCACGTGCTTTGGAGGTGGACGCTGGCATTAGCTCGCCCACGCGCTCTGCAATGCAGATGCAGATCCCGTCGTTACCCGTGCAGACATGCTGGGAAGCAGGGGCGTGGGCACGCTGGATGGTGGGGGAACACCAGGTTGAATGGAATGTGTCGAAGAAACTGGAAACGTTTCCCATTGTCGCCTTGATTCGCGCGCTTTTGATTTCAATATGGTCAAAACGATTGACGATTACGGCCAAAGTGAAAATGCCGCCGAACATACGCCAGCGTTTTGCATGCATATCCGTACGCAATTCCATACATCAACTTGAGTTGAGGTTTCATGGCTGGAACGATCACCCGTAGACGCGATGTCGGCCGGGCCATCACGAGCGGGCGCGTAGGGTGGGGCGGTTGGCCATTGCAGGTCACATCGATACCCCCACTGATGGAGAACGCAGATGATTGACTACCAGCTCACCGGCAAGACCGCGATCGTGACCGGCGGCGTGTCCGGTATCGGCCTGGCCGTGGCGCAGACGCTGGCCGCATCCGGTGCCCGTATTTCGGTCTGGGACCTGAAGCAGGATGCAGTCGATGCCACCGTGACGCAGCTGCGCAGTGCCGGTGCACAGGCCATCGGCATTGCGCTGGACGTTACAGACGACGCGGCCGTGGAGGCGGCGGTGCAGCGCACGATCAAGGAACTCGACGGCCTGCATGTGGCAGTCAACAACGCCGGTATCGGCGGGCCGGCCGCAAGCAGCGGTGACTATCCGATCGATGGCTGGCAGCGGGTAATCGACGTCAACCTCACCAGTGTGTTCCTGTGCCAGCGTGCGCAGATCCAGGCGATGCGCACGGCCGGAACCGGTGGCAGCATCATCAACATGGCCTCGATCCTGGGCCAGGTGGGCTATGCCGGTTCCACCGCGTACGTGGCGGCCAAGCACGGCGTGGTCGGGCTGACCCAGACCGCCGCCTGGGAGCATGCGGCCGACGGCATCCGTGTCAACGCGGTCGGCCCGGGCTTCATCAGCACACCACTGCTGGAGAAGATGGACCCCAAGGTGCGCGCCACGCTGGAAGGCCGCCACGCGTTGAAGCGGCTGGGCACGGCCGAGGAAGTGGCGGCGCTGGTTGCCTGGCTGGCCAGCGACGACGCCTCGTTCGCGACCGGCACATACTATGCGATCGATGGTGGATATCTGGCGCAATGATCGAGTGCGTGAAGGTTACGCATGGCGATGGCCAGTAGATCCAGGCCATGCGTGGATGAGCGCATGCGGTGAAGCATGCGGTGAAGAGGGCGTGCCATCGTCTTCACCGCCATCCCACGGCTGCCGAGCAACGCTCCGGGAAACGCCCGGAGCCTGCCCATGGAACTCACCCAGGATGTCTCGATCCTGCTGCGCGTGGCCGCAGCAATGCTGTTCGGCGGCGTGCTCGGTGTCGAGCGCGAGATGGGCAAGCACGCTGCGGGCCTGCGCACCCACATGCTGATTGCCGGCGCTGCTGCGCTGATTGTTGGACTCGGCGATTCAGTGGCAGAGCATTTCCAGCAGGAGCGTTACCGCGACCTGCTGCAGGTCGACCCGGTGCGCCTGATCGAAGCCGTGGTCGCCTGCGTCGGCTTCGTTGCCGCCGGCACCATTCTGCGTGGGTCACGCGAGGATCAGGTCAGCGGCCTGACCACGGCAAGCTCGCTGATCATGGCGGCGGCCATCGGCATCGCCGTGGGCATCGGCAAGTACGTGATTGCCATCGGGGTGAGCGTGCTGTGCGTGCTGGTGCTGGCGGTGATGCGGCGGTTGGAGAAGCGGATTTCGTAGGGAATCTCGAGTTGCCGGCAAGCGGCCGGCACTATCACGGGAACTGAATGGTCGGACCAATATGGCATCTAGCCCTATGGTCTAATAGGCGCTTCGTCGGAGCGGCGGTTAAATCCGCTGCAAGTGGTCTGATCGAAATCATTATTGGTAATACCAATAATCGACGGCCATGGCGACCCACCGCCTGCGGTGGAGCACATCCCGCCCCAGTCGAGAGCCCCCATGCAGCCCTGGCAACACCTGTACGACCCCGCCGGCAACCTGTGGTTGTCCAGCCTGATCGCGCTGCTGCCGATCGCGTTCTTCTTCGTCGCCCTGGCCGTGCTGCGGATGAAAGGCTGGCTGGCCGGCACGATCACCGTGGCCATCGCGCTCGGCGTCGCCCTGCTGTTCTACCGCATGCCGCTGAGCCAGGCGCTGGGCGCGGCCGGTTTCGGCTTCGTCTACGGCCTGTGGCCGATCGCCTGGATCATCATCGGCGCGGTATTCCTCTACAAAGTCTCGGTCAAGACCGGGCAGTTCGACATCATCCGCGCCTCGATCCTGTCGGTCACCGAGGACCAGCGCCTGCAGATGCTGATGGTCGGCTTCGCCTTCGGTGCCTTCCTGGAAGGCGCGGCCGGTTTCGGTGCGCCGGTGGCGATCACCGCGGCACTGCTGGTCGGGCTGGGCTTCAAACCGCTGTATGCCGCCGGCCTGTGCCTGATCGTCAACACGGCGCCGGTGGCGTTCGGTGCAATGGGCATTCCGATCATCGTGGCCGGGCAGGTCACCGGCCTGGATGCATTCGAGATCGGCCAGATGGCTGGGCGCCAGCTGCCGTTCCTTACGATCATCGTGCTGTTCTGGATCATGGCGATCATGGATGGCTGGCGCGGCATCAAGGAAACCTGGCCAGCAGTGCTGGTGGCCGGTGGCTCGTTCGCCATCGCGCAGTACCTGACCTCCAACTTCATCGGCCCGGAGCTGCCGGACATCACCGCGTCGCTGGCCTCGCTGGTCTGCCTGACGCTGTTCCTGCGCCGCTGGAAGCCGGTGCGGATCTTCCGTTTCGACACCGAAACCAGCGCCGAGGCGGCCGCACAGGCACTGGAGGCGCCGCGCTACAGCGTCGGCCAGATCGCCAAGGCTTGGTCCCCGTTCCTGATCCTCACTGCGATGGTCACGCTGTGGAGCATCAAGCCGTTCAAGTCGCTGTTCGCGGCGGGCGGCCCGCTGGAAAGCTGGGTGCTGAAGATCCCGGTGCCGGGGCTGGACCAGATGGTGCAGAAGATGCCGCCGATCGTGGATGCACCGCTCAGCTACGAGGCGATCTACAAGTTCGACTGGTTCTCGGCCACCGGTACCTCGATCATCCTGGCCGCGGTGATCGCCATCATCGCGCTGCGCATGCCGGCCCGTTCGGCGCTGCAGACCTTCGGTGAGACCGTGCGTGAGCTGCGCATGCCGATCTACTCGATCGGCATGGTGCTGGCCTTCGCCTTCATTGCCAATTACTCGGGCCTTTCGGCGACGCTGGCGCTGGCACTGGCGCACACCGGTGATGCGTTCCCGTTCTTCTCGCCGTTCCTGGGCTGGTTGGGCGTGTTCCTGACCGGCTCGGATACTTCGTCCAATGCCTTGTTCTCGGCACTGCAGGCGACCACCGCGCAGCAGATCGGCGTGTCCGACGTGCTGCTGGTGGCGGCCAACACCACTGGTGGCGTGACCGGCAAGATGATCTCGCCGCAGTCGATCGCCATTGCCTGCGCGGCGGTCGGCCTGGCCGGCAAGGAATCGGACCTGTTCCGTTTCACGGTCAAGCACAGCCTGATCTTCACCACGATGGTCGGCCTGATCACCCTGGCCCAGGCTTACTGGCTGACCTGGATGATTCCCTGAGCCATGCACGGTCAGCCGACCACCCGCTGCGCGCTTCGGGCCACAATGACGCCATGAGCACGCAACGTATTTCGGACAAGGTGGCCGCGCAGCTGCGCGGCCTGGTGCAGGAACAGCGGCTGCAGCCGGGTGACCGGCTGCCGGCCGAACGCACCCTGGCGGTGCAGCTGGGGGTCTCGCGAACGGCGCTGCGCGAGGCCATCGCGCAGTTGGCCAGCCAGGGCCTGCTGACCGCACGGGTCGGAGGCGGCACCTACGTGGCCGAACCCGCGGCGCGCGCGCGGCAGGCGCTGGATGAACCGCTGGCGCCGTACCTGCCGCTGTTCCAGGGCGACCCGGAATACCGCTTCGACGTGCTGGAGATCCGCCACGCGCTGGAAGGTGCCACCGCCTGGCATGCAGCGTTGCGCGCCACCGATGAGGATCGTACGCGCATCGCGCAGGCGTTCCAGACCATGATGGACGCGCACGGCAAGGATGACCCCACCGGCGAAGCGGAGGCCGACGCGGCCTTCCACCTGTCCATCGCCGAGGCCTCGCACAACCTGGTGCTGCTGCAGGTGATGCGCGGGCTGTTCGAACTGCTGCAGACCAACATCTCGCAGAGCCGCGAAAAGCTCTACACCTCGGCGAGGACCTTCTCGCCGTTGTCCGACCAGCACCGCGAGATGATGGACGCGGTGCTGGCCGGCGACCCCGAACGCGCGCGCGCCGCCGCGCATGCCCACCTCGAGTTCGTGCACACCACGCTGCGCACCCTCGATGACAACGAAGCCCGGCGTGCGCGGGCCTCGCGTCTACCTTCCCCACACGGTTGACCCCATGATCATCTCCGCCTCCACCGATTACCGTGCCGCAGCGCAACGCCGGCTGCCGCCGTTCCTGTTCCATTACATCGATGGCGGCGCGTATGCCGAGCACACGCTGAAGCGCAACGTTTCCGACCTGTCCGACATCGCGCTGCGCCAGCGCATCCTGCGCAACATGTCCGACCTGAGCCTGGAAACCGAACTGTTCGGCGAAACGCTGGCGATGCCGGTGGCACTGGCGCCGGTCGGCCTGACCGGCATGTATGCCCGGCGCGGCGAGGTGCAGGCGGCGCGCGCGGCCGACAGTCGAGGCATCCCGTTCACCCTGTCCACCGTATCGGTGTGCCCGATCGAGGAAGTGGCACCGGCCATCCAGCGGCCGATGTGGTTCCAGCTGTATGTGCTGCGCGATCGGGGCTTCATGCGCAACGCGCTGGAGCGGGCGCAGGCCGCGGGCGTGACCACCCTGGTGTTCACCGTGGACATGCCGGTGCCGGGCGCGCGCTACCGTGACGCGCACTCGGGCATGAGCGGACCGAATGCCTCGCTGCGCCGCATCGGCCAGGCCATCACCCACCCGCACTGGGCGTGGGACGTCGGCCTGTTCGGCCGCCCGCATGATCTGGGCAACATCTCCACCTACCGCGGCAACCCGACCGGGCTGGAGGATTACATCGGTTGGCTGGGCAGCAACTTCGATCCGTCCATTTCGTGGAAGGACCTGGAGTGGATCCGCGAATTCTGGAAGGGCCCGATGGTGATCAAGGGCATCCTCGACCCGGATGACGCACGTGATGCGGTCAAGTTCGGCGCCGATGGCATCGTGGTCTCCAATCACGGTGGCCGCCAGTTGGACGGCGTGCTGTCCACCGCACGCGCACTGCCGGCGATTGCCGATGCGGTACAGGGCGATCTGAAGATCCTCGCCGATTCCGGCATCCGCACTGGCCTGGACGTGGTGCGCATGCTGGCGTTGGGTGCCGATACCGTGCTGCTGGGCCGTGCCTTCGTCTATGCACTTGCAGCGCAGGGTGAGGCGGGCGTGGCCAACCTGCTGGACCTGATCGCGAAGGAAATGCGCGTGGCGATGACACTGACCGGTGCGCGCCGCATCGCCGACATCGGTCGCGATTCGCTGGTCAGCCTGCCATGAGTGGCCACGATGCCGTGCTGGCGCAGTTGCGCGATGCGGTCGGCAACCGCCATGTATTGACCGGCGACAAGGCCACCCGCCGTTTTCGCCGTGGCTACCGTTTCGGCGACGGCCCGGTGCTGGCGGTGGTGCGCCCGGGGACGCTGCTGGAGCTGTGGCGTGTGCTGCAGGCGGCGGTGCAGGGCGGAGCGGCGATCATCCTGCAGGCGGCCAACACCGGCCTGACCGGTGGCTCGACCCCGGATGGCAGCGACTATGGGCGTCCGATCGTGCTGGTCAGCACGCTGCGCCTGACCGGCATCCAGCTGTTGAACGAAGGCCGCCAGGTGCTGTGCCTGCCTGGCGCGACGCTGGACCGCCTGGAGCAGACGCTGGCACCGCTCGGCCGCGAACCGCATTCGGTCATCGGCTCGTCCTGCATCGGTGCGTCGGTACTCGGTGGCATCTGCAACAACTCCGGCGGCGCGCTGGTGCGCCGTGGCCCGGCCTACACCGAGCTGGCACTGTATGCGCAGGTCGATGCGCAGGGCCAGCTGCAGCTGGTCAACCATCTGGGCATCGCGCTGGGCGATACGCCCGAGCAGATCCTGCAGCGCCTGCAGGCGGGTGACTACCGTGCTGCAGACGTTGGGGACGGCGATGGCCGCGCCGCCTCCGATCCACGCTACGCCGAGGAAGTGCGCCGGGTCGATGCCGATACGCCGGCACGCTTCAATGCCGACCCCAGCCGCCACTTCGAGGCAGCGGGGTCTGCCGGCAAGCTGGCAGTATTCGCGGTGCGCCTGGATACCTTCGAGAAGGAGGCCGCCGAAGTCTTCTACATCGGCAGCAACCGCACCGACAGCCTCACCGCGATCCGGCGCCAGCTGCTGACCGGCTTCGAACGCTTGCCGATTGCCGGCGAATACATCCACCGCGATGCCTATGACATCGGCGAGCGCTACGGCAAGGACAGTTTCCTGCTGATCGATCGCCTCGGCACCGCGCGTGTGCCGGCCGCGTTCGCATTGAAGAGCCGGGTTGACGGCTGGTTCGAGCGGCTGGGGCTGCGCGGGGTGACCGATCGGGTGATGCAGGTGCTGACCGGCCTGCTGCCCTCGCACCTGCCCAAGCGCATGGGCGAGTTCCGCCAGCGCTACGAGCATCATCTGTTGCTGAAGGTCTCCGCGCAGGACGCCGCGGAAACCGAGGCCTGGCTGCGCGGCTTCTTCGCCGACCATGAGGGCGGCTACTTCCACTGCACGGCCGATGAGGGGCGCAAGGCGTTCCTGCATCGCTTCGCTGTGGCCGGCGCCGCGGTGCGCTACCGCGAGGTACACCGCGACCAGGTGCAGGACATCGTCGCGCTGGACATCGCCCTGCGCCGCGATGATGCCGACTGGTTCGAGCAGTTGCCGGTCGATATCGATGGCCGCCTGCTGCACAAGCTGTATTACGGCCACTTCCTGTGCCACGTGTTCCACCAGGACTACATCGCGCGCAAAGGCGAAGACCCGATGGCGATCGAGCATGCGATGTGGGCGTTGCTGGACCAGCGTGGCGCCGAGTATCCAGCCGAGCACAACGTCGGCCACCTGTACCCGGCCAAGCCGGCGCTGGCCGGGTTCTACAGGCAGTTGGACCCGAGCAATACCTTCAACCCGGGTATCGGCCAGACGTCGAAGGCGAAAGGGTGGGGTGGCTGCGACTGTAGTGGGCATTAGCGGCGCACTCTCTGAAAATTCGGATCTCTTGCATTCATCACTGATCGGGTTCGCACTAGGCTGAGGTCTTGGCTGAAACGGATACAGAACCAATGCAGAGTGCGGATCAGATATGGGCGTCCATCAAAGCGTCGCTTCACGAGAAGAATTGTCTGGATGAAGTGCAGTTGCGGCCGGGAGCTTCCGAAAGCGAGCTGGTTGAACTGGAAGCTCAGCTTGGAGTCGCTTTGCCAGATCTGCTCAGGCAGCTGCTGATGATTCACGACGGGCAGGATGGGGCCGGGCTTCTGTTCGGCACTCAGATGCTCTCGTCCATGGAGGTCAGGCGGCAGTGGCAGGGTTGGCGTGAGATCGAGGCCGACGGCATGAACGAGGACTGCGCGGAGTTCATGAAGTCCAGTCCTGCGGGGGTGGTGAAGCCGATGTATACCAATGCACGTTGGATACCGCTGACTCACGATGGTGGCGGCAATCACATGGGATTGGATTTCGATCCCGATATTGACGGTGCTGAAGGACAGATGATTGCCTTTGGTGCGGATGAAGACACCAAGTACCTTCTTGCTCCCACTTTCGCTGACTTCGCTGAGAAGGCTGTGGAGTGGATCACTCAGGCAAGCTGGGATGGTGAGAATCTCGAGTCGTCAACTGATGACGGCTTCGCTCCCCCGGCCATTCTCCGTACTGCTGGAGGGGCGTAGTTGGGAGCGCCGTTCTGACAGGTAGTGTGCCGCTTGGGTTCCGGTTGACCCGGCTGGTCGCGATCGTTCCGTTATTCCTGCGCTACCATCTTGATTCCACGAGCAGGAATCTCATCCATGCCCCCCGTCCTTGCCCGCACGACCGTGTGCGTTGCACTGCTGGCCACCCCGATGCTGGCGCTGGCGCAGGGCTCGATCCTGCCGCAGCAGCGTGACGCTGCGGGCAACGTGATGGAGCCGTTGGGGCAGGTGCTGATCGCCCATGAGACGGGGCCGGCGGGGCTCTACGAGTGCACGCGGGACGGCAACTGGTGCGTGCGCGTGCAGCCGGTTGCCAAAGATGGTGACCGGCCGACCGTGCTGGAAGTACTTGAGAAGGAACCGGGCCAGGGCACGCCACACACCTACCACGTCAGCATCGACGTGCCGCAGGAAAGCGAGCTGTCGCTGTGGCCGTGGATCGTGCGGCTGGCACCTGGCGTGGGCAGCGATGAACCGGTGACCGACCCGCAGCAGCGCGCCCGCCAGAATGTGCTGGTGGGTGGCATCGTCACGTTCAGCGCCATGTACTCCGGTGGAGGTGCCGACGCGTCCACGCTGCAACTGGCACGCGTGCGCCACCTGCAGGACGACATCCAGGTGGACGACGACGTGTTGACCGTGCCATGGCTGGGCAATGCGATGATCCGCGCCTGTTTCAGCGAACAGGACATCAAGCAGCGCGCAGGTGCCTGCCATGACGAATACGGCTTCTCGGCGAAGCTGGCGCTGGATACGGTCGCCGAGGGCATGCCGGTGCTGCGCTACCAGACCGTGGCGACCCGGTTCCCGGCCGGTGTTTCGCGCTTCGAGGATTCGCTGGCCAAGGGGCCGTTGAAGAAGCAGGATCTGCGCACCGAGCAGGACCCGGCGTGCACCTACACGCGGCTGTTCCGCTTCAGCGATGGGGTATTCCACCCCGACCAGGCGCTGCCGGATTGCGCGGGGTATACCGAACCCTGAAATGTAGAGTCGAGCCATGCTCGACTGGTGTTTTTGGGGGGCCCGCCGCGCAACACAGGCGCGGGGGGCGAGGGAGAACCCCCCGGCCCCGTGTGGTTGCCCGCCCCCCCCCCCCCCACCCCCCCCCCCCCCCCCCCGACTCTACAAAAGCCTGCTGCCGCGCTTACTCGCAGCGGGTGGACGTGATGATGTTGTCCTTGTCCACGAACACGCGCAGGCGGTCCGGGCGGATGTCCTTGGTGGTGATGGTGCTGGGGCCGATCGGGTTGACCAGGCCGGCACCGCTCTCGCGGGACAGGCGACGGATGTTGGGCTCGTTGGCCGGCTGGCCGATCGCCCAGCCCAGCTGGCTGGCGTCGCAGCGGCCACTGCCTTTGACTTCCGGGCCAGGGGTGCTGACGCAGGCCGACAGCAGCAGGGCGGAGGCCGGCAGCAACAGGGACAGACGGAATGCAGACATGTGAGCGCTCCTGCGCAGGGGACGATGGCGGGAACGATAGCACCGAGCGTGCGAAAGGCGTCAGCGCCCCGGTCATTGCCGGCACAGCGTGGTCATTGCATAGTGGGAGGAATAGCTGGCAGTACGCCAGCGGGCAGGCCGGGCCTTTCCGGCGCAGGTGTTGGATACGGTATGACGGCAGGCAGTTTCCGCGGCAAGGACAAGACAATGACGGCCCTGATGTTGTCGTTGCTGGGCGTGGCGTTTGCCGCCTCCGCTGCCGATCCGGAACCCGAGCAGGTCCAATCCCCGGTATTCGGCGCCTGGCGCAACCTGCAGACCGAATCCGGCTACGCGCCGGCGCAGCGTAACCTGGCCTTCGCCATGCTGCCGCAGGCGGCCACCCGCGGCGACCGTTTCGCCATCCTCGACCGCGAGGGCAAGCGGG
This sequence comes from Stenotrophomonas sp. SMYL86, assembly GCF_036320025.1. Classification (NCBI taxonomy): domain Bacteria; kingdom Pseudomonadati; phylum Pseudomonadota; class Gammaproteobacteria; order Lysobacterales; family Lysobacteraceae; genus Stenotrophomonas; species Stenotrophomonas sp. SMYL86. The sequence continues at coordinate 14,007 of NZ_JAWIRU010000029.1, read as the reverse complement.
CGGTGTGCTGCCTGCAGGTGGCCAGCCCCTCGCTGGGCGTCGCTGCGCTGCGCGGGGAGTACCACCTGCCGCAGGCCTGGGTGACGGACCTGAGCAATGGCCGTAGCCCTGCACGACCCTATGTGCCGCACGTCTATGCGATGCAGCGGGTGGACGAGCTGGCCGACTACAGCTTCGCCGATGTACCTGGCGCCTACAGCGACCTGGGCGGTCTGCTGATTCCGGAAGGTGCCGCGCTGGAGGCCGACGGCAGTGCCGTGCGCCTGGGGGACAGCCGCTATCCGCTGCATTTCCAGCGCCAGCCGCACGCCGATGACGATGGCGCGCTGGACCGCTACAGCCTGCAGGCCGGAGAGGGTGCCGCCCCGATCGTGGTTGAAGTGCCGTTCGGCACCTACTGATTGCAGCGTTGCACTGGCTAGAATGCAGCGCGGCGCTGTCTGCCGTGCCTGCTCCGTGAGTCGTGCCGTGTCCTTGCGCCCCTTCCTGCTGTCGTCCCTGCTGCTGTTGTCTGCCTGTGCCAGCGCGCCTCCGCCGCCGGCCCATTCCGATGCATTGTGGCGATTGATTGAACGTGACTGCCAGGGCGCCGAAGGCCCGCGTGGCGATTGCCTGCGGGTGGAGACGGCAGCAGACCGCCGCGATGTGCTGGTCAAGGACGCGCACGGCGACTACCAGTTCCTGCTGATGCCGCTGGACAAGGTCAGCGGCATCGAGAGCCGCAGCCTGTACCAGCGTGGTGCACCCAACTACTTCGGCGCGGCCTGGCTGGCCCGCACCCACACCGAACGGGCGCTGGGCCAACCGCTGCCGCGCAACGTCGCCAGCCTGGCGCTGAATTCACCGCATGGCCGCTCGCAGCACCAGCTGCATATTCACGTGGATTGCCTGCGTGCCGACGTGCTGCAGGCGCTGGACACGCATGCTGCCGCTCTGGGCAGCCAGTGGACACCGCTGCCGGGGCTGCTGCGCGGCCATCAGTACCAGGCACGCCTGCTGCCGGGCGCAGAACTGACCGCCAATCCGCTCAATCTGCTGGCCTACGACCTCGCAGGCGTGGACGACGTCGGCCAGTGGAGCCTGGTTGTGGCGGGCCGGGACGCCGTGCAGGGCGTCCCGGGCTTCATCCTGCTGGCCACCCGTGTGGACGCGGGCACCGGCAACGAGGCCAGCGCCGAAGAGCTGCAGGACCACGCCTGCTCGGTGCTGACCGGTGCCGGCAACGCGCTGGAGCGGGTGCGCTAGTCCAGCATCCTGTGCTTGCTCCGCCACATGGGTGCGGTCAGCGCCAGCAGCTGGCGATCCTGCCAGCCATCCAGATCCAGATGATGGTCGCGCAGCAGGCCTTCCTGCTCGAAGCCGAAGGCCCGCAGCGCGGTGGCGAACGGATCACTGCAGTCCGGTGGCAGCATCACGAACAGGCGATGCAGGCCGACGTCCTCGAACAGGAAAGGACACAGCGCCTGCAGCGCCGCGTCGGCATGCGGGTGCCAATGCTGCAGCGACAGCAGTTCGGCGCTGCGCGCGTGTAGTGATTGCAGCCGTACGTGCAGCTGGTCCAGTACGTTGCCGTGCTCGTCATCGAACACCCCCAGCAGCAGCTGGTCGTTGTCCTGTTCCAGGCGTGAGCGATGCATGTGGGCGAGGAAGCGCGCTTCCTCATCGATGACGGACGGATCGCGGCGGCCGCGCCGGCGGCGGTCATCGAACAGGCGCCAGCGCGGCAGGTCGGCACGCTGGAAAGGGCGCAGGGTGACCGGTGCGGCCTGCAGCTGCAGCAGGTGACGGCGCAGCACCGGGCGCAATGGGGGAAGGAGGGAAGTGGGGTACGGGGTCATCATCCCGGGCACGATGGCCGTGCCTGCAGCCCTGCACCATTCAAAACATTGCAAAAGTGTGGTGGATGGCACTGCGGGTCTGATTCGGTTCAGGCATAAGGCCATCAGGCCTGGTCATTTCCGTTGAACCCCCCCATTCAGGACACTTTCGTTACGGGATCGTTATGCGCCGTACAGGCCGCTGCCCCCGTACCACCACCCGCCCAACTCCCCAGGAAGCCCATGTCCGCCTCCCACAAGGCGCTGCGCCCGCGTCCGCTGGTGCTCGCACTGTCGTCCCTGATGCTGGTCTCGCTGCCGGCCTTCGCGCAGGAAAGCGCACCCACCACATTGCAGGAAGTGAAGGTCACCGGCTCGCGCATTCCACGCGCCAGTGTCGAGGGCCCGTCGCCGGTGACGGTGATCAGCCGCGAACAGATCGATGCGCAGGGCTACCGCAATGCCTTCGACGCACTGAGCGCGCTGACCGAGAACACCGGCAACGTACAGGGCGAGGACTTCGGCAACACCTTCACCCCGGCCGCCAACACCATCAACCTGCGCGGGCTGGGCCCGAACCGCACGCTGGTGCTGGTCAACGGCCGCCGCCAGGCCGACTACCCACTGGCCTACGAAGGGTCGGTGAACGTGGTCAACCTGGCCAACATTCCCAGTGCGCTGATCGAGCGCATCGAGGTCCTGGCGGCAGGTGCGTCTGCGGTATACGGCTCCGACGCCATCGCCGGCGTGGTCAACATCATCCTCAAGGACCGCTTTGAGGGCGTGGATGTGAACGTGCGCGCCGGTGGCACCCAGCAGGGCGGCGGCGACAACCAGCGCGCGCAGGTGGTCGGTGGTAGTTCCGGCGAGCGCTGGGATGCGCTGTTCGGCTTCGAGTTCGATGTGCGCAAGGCGATCCACGCGCGCCAGCGCGATTTCATGGATTCGCTGGACGATGATCCGGCCGGCAAGGCACCGCAGGCGACCGCGATCGCCTATCGCCGCAATGCCGCCACCGGCCGCAACAGCGATCCGGGCGTCACTGGCTGCGACGGGGCGTCTGCCATCTATGGCGGCAGCGTGTTCCGCGCCTTCAACCCTCGCCAGGGCTGGTACTGCGGCAGCAACGAGGCCGCCGCCAGCTACTGGACCGTGCAGACCCAGAAGCGCAACCTCAATGGCTATGGCCTGCTGACCTTCCACGTCAACGAGACCACTGACCTGTTCGCCGATGTCGCCGTGGGCAGCGCGCGGATCTACAACAACACGCGTGCGCCAACCTGGACCTCGGCCCGCAACTACTTCTACAACCAGACCACCGGCAACCTGGAAAGCTGGTACCGCCGCTTCGCGCCGGAGGAAATCGGCGGCCTGCCGCGCAATGCCAACCGCTTCCTGGAAAACTCGTGGTCGTTCAACGTCGGTGCACGTGGCCAGATCGGCGACAGCGGCTGGGACTATGAGGCGGTCTACAGCCGCTCGCGATACGAGAACCGCACCCGCCGCCCGGTACTGCTGGCCGGCATCAACGAATACCTGCTCGGCCCCAAGCTGGGTGTGCGCAACGGCGTTGAGGTCTATGCACCGGATCCGGCGCGCCTGTTCCAGCCGTTGACCCCGAACGAGTACGAGGGGCTGTCCGACTACCAGGAAAGCCGTAACGCGGCATGGCTGCAGACCTTCAGCGCCAGCGTCAACGGCCGCCTGTTCACGCTGCCTGGGGGCGATGCGGCGTTGGCAGCGGTGGTCGAGGCCGGCAGCCAGGGGTATCGCAACCGACCGGACCCGCGCCTGGGCAGCGGCGAGTTCTGGAACACCAGTGCAGGCGTCGGCGCCGGTGGCGAGCGTGACCGCTACGCTGCAGGTGTGGAGCTGCAATTGCCGCTGCTGCAGTCGCTGACCACCACCCTGGCCGGTCGTTATGACCAGTACCGTGCCGGTGGCGAGCACATCGGCAAGGCCACCTGGAGTTTCGGCGTCGAGTTCCGTCCGATCGAGAGCCTGCTGATCCGTGGTACGGCGGCGACCAGCTTCCGTGCGCCGGACATGAACTACGTGTTTGCCACCGAAACCCGCGGCTACAACCCGGGCATGACCGATTACTGGCGCTGCCGCACTGCGGGCCAGTCGTACGACAACTGCGACTACAACGGCCTGTCGATTGATTACAGCAACCGCGCCAATGCGCAGCTGCAGCCGGAATCGGCCAAGTCGTATGGTTTCGGCGTGGTCTGGTCGCCGCTGTCCGGCCTGGATTTCAGCGCTGACTACTACGACATCCGCATCGACAACGAAGTGACCAGCCTCGATACCAGCCGCATCCTGCGTGATGAGGCCGATTGCCGCCTGGGCCGGACGCTGGGCGGCGAAGCGCGCGATATCGGTTCGCCGCTGTGCCAGGACGCGCTGTCGCGGGTGATCCGCAATCCGTCCAATGCCACCGTGCAGCCGGACCAGGTGACCCGCGTGCTGATCAATCCGATCAACGCGGCCTCCGAATCGGTTCGCGGCCTGGACCTGAAGGGCAACTGGCGTTTCGATGCCGGCCGCTATGGCCGCTTCACCACGCGCCTGGCCTACACCGTGGTGCTGGAGCACAAATACCGACAGTTCTCCGATGATCCGGAGCGTGACATTCGCAATTCGCTGGATGACTACCAGTGGCGCAGCAAAGCCAACGGCAGCATCACCTGGAACCAGGGCGACTGGACCACCACGCTGTACGGCAACCGCTTCGGCTCGCTGCCGAAGACCGATGGCAGTGGCCGCATCGCGCCGTACATGACCTACAACGCCAGCGTGTTCCGCCAGTTCGGCGAGAACCTGTCGGTGGGTGTGATCGTCAACAACCTGCGTGACAGCCGCCCGCCGGCGGACAAGAACGGTGGCGGCTGGCCGTTCTACCCGGTCGGCAACTACGACCCGTATGGCCGCCAGTACTGGGTGCAGCTGGACTACCGGTTCCGCTGATCCGGCAGGCGAACGAAAGGCCCGGCATTGCCGGGCTTTTCTTTGTGCAGTGCATCCGTGTTGCCGCTGCGCGCGTGGCATGCTGTGGCGCTACCCGGAGGAGGATGCGCATGGATGTCAGGGTGTGGAGCGTGATTGCAGTGGTGGCCATTGCAGGTTGCAGTGGCAGGCAGGCGGCCAGCGTGGAGGATGCCGCGGAGGTGGCCAATGCCGCGCCTGCGCAGTCTCACGCGCAGCCAGCGGAGCACGCTGGGCCATCGCGCGCGGCAACGGCATCGAGTGCCACGACGGCTGCCGCTGGGCTCGCGCAACCGGAGGGGCACTTCCTCGAGGGCGAGCGTATGCTGCTGAGCGAGGGTGCGGTGTCCGTGCAGAAGAGCGAGGCGCTGCTGGGTTCCGACAAGGCTTTCGCGCAGGCGATCAGCCAGTTCGAGCGCGATGCGGCCGGGCACCCGGAAGTGCAGGACCTGACCCGGCTCTACAGGACGGCCGCGACCCGGCTCATCGGCAGCGACGGCACGCTGGTGTCTTTCGCCTGTGGCTACAGCCTGTGTGTTGGCGAGATCCGAAGCCGTACCGATGAGGATTTCAGTGCCTGGTCCGAGGCGATCGGCACGGACAAGGCGGCCCCGGTCTACAGTCTGACCACGGCGCCGATGACATGGGGCAGGGACCAGCGTGGTGGGCGCTTCGTGTTCTCGGTGGATCCTGCAGCCAACGCCATCACGGGCCCGTAGCCGTCGGATGCCCGGCGCCGCGGCGCGTTACGGAAGCGCCTGCTGCAGGTACGACTCGATGACGTAACTGAAAGGCTGCTGCTGGCGGTCGCGCAGCAGGGCACGCACTTCCAGGATCACGCCGTGATCGCCTTCGCCCCGCGGCGGCCAGAACGTCTGGTCAGCCAGGGTCTGGCGCTGGAAGCCGAGCGGGCCGACCACGCGACCGAACGGTTCGTCGGTGCTGTCCAGCACCTGGTTCATGGCCGGGCTGAGGTGACCAGGCAGGTACCAGTTGTCGGCCTCGGACAGCACGCGGCTGCCGCAGACCAGCTGCACGCGGCGATAGCGCAGGTCGGTACCCGGCTTCACGCCCAGCGCCTGCAGCACGTCGGCGGGGGCAGGCTTGTCCTGGCCGTGTATGCGCACGGCGCGCACCCGCGCCTGTTCGGCCAGGCCGTGCTCTGCGCACCAGTGTTCCAGCGTGGCGGTGGCGCTCTGCCCGGACAGCACGCGCTGGTGCAGGCGCTCGACCAGCGCAGCCGGGGCGATGCGCTGCTGGCCTGGCGGCGACTGCAGCGGCGCGGCGGCCGCAGCATCAGTGGCGGACAGGCTGGCGATCGGAGCGGCGGCAAGCAGGGACGCGGCCTGCCAGCGGCGGAGACGATCGTGGCGGTCGGACGGGCCCATGCGGCATCACAGCGGAAACAGGCGCCCATGTTACCCGTTCAGGGGTGTGCACGGCGTGGCTGCGACCGGTTGTCGCAGGGGGAATCATCGTTCTGATGAATGTGTGGCATCCAGATATTTCGTTGGCCGATGGCACTATCGAGGCGCAGGATGGCGCCAATCTTGGCTTTCCGGGAATTCCCGATGACCCTGCAGTTCATCCACGGCGGTGTCGACCGCGACGGCGCGCCACTGCATTTCCATATCCGTGATGGCCGCATCAGCGGGCTCAATGGCGAGGCGGCGCCGGCTGAAGGGGCGGAATGCGTCGACCTGCAGGGCTTCGCGGTGCTGCCCGGGCTGGTCGACGGCCACATTCACCTCGACAAGAGCTTCGTCGGCGACCGTTGGCACCCGCATCAGCCAGTGAACAGCCTGCGTGAGCGGCTGGCGGTGGAAAAGGCGGCAGTGGCGGCTGCGGCGCCGATGGTCGATCGCGCCGAGGCGCTGATTCGCCAGTGCAGCGGCTTCGGCACAGTGGCGATGCGCTGTCATGTTGATATCGATGGCAGCACCGGCCTGGGCCACCTGGAAGCGGTGCGCGAGGCCGCGCTGCGCTGCGCCGGCATCATGCGCATCCAGCTGGTGGCGTTCCCGCAGGCCGGGGTGATGTCCTGCGCGGGTACCGCAGCGGTGCTTGAGCAGGCCCTTGCAGCGGGTGTGGACGTGCTGGGCGGCATCGATCCGACCACGCTCGATGGCGATGCCGAGGGCCAGCTGGCACTGTTGTTCGGCCTGGCCGAGCGCTATGGCGTGCAGCTGGACATCCACCTGCATGAGCCTGGCGAAACCGGCCTGGCCCAGCTGCTGCGTATCGCCGCGCGGACCCGGGCCGCCGGCCTGCAGGGAAGGGTGGCGGTCAGTCATGCTTATTCGCTGGGCGAGGTGCCGCTGGCACGCGCGCTGCAGGTGGGCGAGGCGCTGGCGACGGCGGGTGTGGCGATCATGAGCAACGCGCCGGGCGATCATCCATTCCCGCCGCTGCGCGCGCTGCATGATGCCGGTGTGCGCGTGTTCGCGGGCAACGACAACATCCGTGACTGCTGGTGGCCGTATGGCAACGGCGATCTGTTGCAGCGGGCGATGCTGCTGGGCTACCGCTCCGGCTTCCATACCGATGCCGACCTGATGCTGGCGCTGGACATGGTGACCACCCATGCCGCGCAGGTGATCGGGCTGCCGCAGTACGGTCTTGTGGAAGGGCATCCGGCCACTTTCGTGGCGGTGCGTGCCGACCACGGCCCGGCCGCTGTGGCCGGGGTGCCGGTGGAGCGCCGCGTGGTAGTTGATGGCCGTTGGCTGTAGATCCAGGCCATGCGTGGATGAATGTGGCCGCGCGGTGGTTCCATCCACGCATGGCCTGGATCTACCCACGACGCCACGCCAGTTCCGGTTGCGCCGAGCCATGCTCGGCAGCTTTTCAGGCGTAATCGTCGGCGCGGGTGGCGACAAATTCCTCAAGCCACGCCAGCAGATGTGCGATGTCGATGAGCTCGCCCTGCTCGATGCGCTTGAGCAGCAGCGTGCTGGCGCCGATCTGCAGGCTGCTGTCGGCATAGCGCAGCACCGCGTCGATGCCCCAGGCATCGGTGACCTGCATCCAGGCCAGGCCCGGCACGCGCTGGGCCAGGGTGTCACCGAACGCCACGCCCAGTGCTTCCCAGCCATCGCAGTCGTCGCGGTCGATCAGCTCGGCATCGACCACGCGCTGCAGCGTGGTGGCCGCCAGCGGCCACTGCACCGGCAACGTCGGAAAGCCGGCGGCCACGCGCGCAGCGATCAGCAAGCGCTGGTGCTGCAGATGCGTCTGCAGTGCAGCGGGCAGGGGATCGAAGCGGGTGGGGATTTCATCGGACATGGCGAGGCGCCGTGGGGCACGGAAACTAGGGCGACTGTAGCCTGCGATGTAGTGCCCTGGTGCGGCAGGTCTGATCAGATATCGATGATCAATGCGCTAGATCCATGCCCGCGCTGGACAATGTGGCTGTCGAGGTTGCCGGCCAGCGGCCGGCACTACCTCATGTGCGGTGCTCAGTCCGGTTCGCGCTGCACCTGGCGCCACAGTTCGCTGGCCAGCGCGCGCACGGCATCATCTGCGTCGGCACGATGCAGCAGGCCGATCTCGTAATTGTCGATCACCGGCAGCTCGCGTTCGCCATCGATGATGCGGTGATCGCGGGTGACCGCGCGGCGTGGCAGCAGGCTGATGCCGATGCCATCGGCCACCGCACCCTGGATGCCACTCAGCGACGAACTGGTGAAGGCGATGCGCCAGCGCAGGCCCAGCGCCTCCACGGCGTGGATCATCTCGTCGCGGTACAGCCCGCGTGGCGGGAAGGTGACCAGCGGCAGCGGGTCCAGCTGCAGGCAGCTGCTGCGCAGGCTGTCGATCCAGTGCATCGGCTCGCGCCGGCAATGCACCGCCTGGCGGCTGTTGCGGCGTTGCTTGACCAGCACCAGGTCCAGCTCGCCGTGGTCGAAGCCCTGCGCGAGGTCACGGCTGAGGCCGCTGCTGATCTCCAGCTTCACCTGCGGGTGGCGGCGGCTGAAAGCGGCCAGCATGCGTGTGGTCTGCGCGTTGACGAAGTCCTCGGGGACACCGATGCGCACCGCAGTTTCCACGGTGGCGCCGGCCAGCGCCTGTGCCATTTCCTCGTTCAGGTCGAGCATGCGCCGCGCGTAGCCGAGCAGGGTGTGGCCGGCATCGGTGGGGTGTACGTCGCGGTGGCCGCGTTCGAGCAGGCGATGCCCGGCCAGTTCCTCCAGCCGGCGCACCTTCTGGCTGACCGTGGACTGGGTCGAATGCAGGCGCGTGGCCGCCGTGGTGAAGCTGCCGCAGTCGGCCACCATCACCAGCGCCCGCAGCAGGTCCAGTTCGAACAGGGTTCTATTCGATTTGGCACTGTCTTGCATTTGAACATTTCACTTCTGGATACCCAGGCCGACTTCTACCATGCAGGGCAGGGGCCGGCAATGCCCGGCTGTTGCTACCGTCGCACGGCGTTCCGTGGCGACGGTCATGAGGAGACACCGTCATGCGCGTCCATCGTTCCCCTGGCTGGCCTGCGCCGTTCGCGCGCGTGCTGCTGTTGTTCCTGCTGGCCATGGTCTCCCCGGCCTGCACCGCAACGTCCAAAGCCGACGTCGATGGCCGCCTGCGCGATGCTGCCAGCCGTGGCGATGCCGATGCGGTGCGACAGGCAATCGAGGATGGCGCCACGCTGGAGGCGCGTGATGGCCAGGGCCGTACCGCGCTGCTGCTGGCCACGCATGGCAACAATGTAGACGCCGCGCGTGAACTGATCGAAGCCGGCGCCGACGTCAATGCCAAGGACGCCATGCAGGACAGCGCCTACCTGTACGCCGGCGCGCGTGGACTGGACGAGATCCTGGCGATGACCCTGGCGCATGGCGCCGACCTGCGCAGCACCAACCGCTACGGCGGCACCGCCTTGATTCCCGCCGCCGAGCGCGGCCACGTCGCCACCGTGCGCACGCTGCTGCGTGCCGGCGTCGCTGTAGACCATGTCAACCGCCTGCACTGGACCGCGCTGCTGGAAGCGATCCTGCTCGGTGACGGCGGCGCGCGCCACGTGCAGATCGTGCAGCTGCTGCTGGAGGCCGGCGCCGACCCCGAGCTGGCCGACGGCGACGGTGTGACGCCGCTGGCGCACGCGCGCCAGCGCGGCTATACCGGAATTGAAACCCTGCTGCGCCAGCACGGCGCGGTGCGCTGAAGACTGTTCCCTTCCACCCCGCACGCTGGTCGTGCCCATCAGGATGCTGTCCATGTTCCGTTCCCGTCCGTTGTCCCTTGCCATCCTCCTTGCAGTGGCCCCGCTGTCGGCGTCTGCTGCCGAGCGCGCCGACCTGCTGATCCGCAATGCCACCGTGGTCGATGTCGAGCACGCCAGCACCCTGGCGGGGCAGAGCGTGGTGATCCGTGGCGAGGATATCGTGGCCGTCGGCCCGGACGCGCAGCTGCGCAGCCAATGGAGCGCGGCCCGCCAGATCGATGCCAAGGGCAAGTACCTGATTCCGGGGCTGTGGGACATGCACGTGCACTTCGGTGGTGGCCCGGCGCTGATCGAAGAGAACAAGGCGCTGCTGCCGCTATATATCGCGCACGGCATCACCACCGTGCGCGACTGTTCCGGTGACCTGCCCGAGCAGGTGCTGCAGTGGCGCGGCGAGATCGCCAAGGGCACGCTGTTTGGTCCGCGCCTGCTCAGTTCGGGCGCGAAGATCGAAGGCATCAAGCCGGTCTGGAAGGGTACGATCGAAGTGGGCAGCGAGGCCGACGCCGACAAGGCGATCGCCCGCCTGCAGCACGACAAGGTTGATTTCGTGAAGATCACCGACAGCACGCTGAAGCCGGAGCTGTTCCTGTACTCGGCCAGTGCTGCGCGCAAGGCCGGCTTCAAGGCCTCGGGGCATATTCCGATGGCACTGACCGTGGAGCAGGCGGTCGATGCGGGCCTGGCCTCGATCGAGCATCTGGATTATGCATTCAAGGCCGGCAGCAAGGACGAAGCGCAGATCGCCGCCGACTTCGGTGCCGGTCGCATCGACCGCGCCGAAGCCAACCGCCGCCTCGACGCCAGCTTCGATCGTGATACGGCGATGCACGCCTACCGCGATTTCGCCAAGCGCGGCGTGTTCGTGACCCCGACCCTCAACGGTGGCCGCATCCTCGATTTCCTTGACCAGGATAACCACGCCAACGATCCGTACCTGGCCTACATCGGCCCGGGCCTGCGCGCGACCTACCAGTGGCGCGTGGACCGCGCGGCGAAGGCCACGCCGGCACAGATCGAAGCGCGCCACGCGCAGTACCACCAGGTGGCCGCGGTGCTGCCGATGCTGCAGGAAGCCGGTGTGACGATCATTGCGGGCACCGATGCGGGCTTCCTCAACTCGTTCAACTTCCCGGGCATCGCCCTGCACCAGGAATTGCAGCTGTTCGTGAAGGAAGGCCTGAGCGCACCGCAGGCGCTGTCGGCCGCAACCCGTTCCGGCCCGGCCTGGTTCGGCCAGATGGACCGCTACGGTGGTGTCGCACAGGGCAAGGCCGCCGATCTGGTACTGCTGACCGCCAACCCACTGCAGGACATTGCTGCCACCGAAAAGATCGACAGCGTGATCCTGCGCGGCAACGTGTATGACCGCGCCGCGCTGGACAAGATGCTGGCCGACACCAAGGCCAGGGTCGCAGCGTGGAATGCCGAGGCGGCCAAGGCCAACTGATTGCGGGGCGGGGCAGAATCCACGCATGGCGTGGATGATGCGGCCGATGACCTAACGCGGCGCCGGCCGCATTCCATGCAATTGCGGCAGCGCGGCCTTCATCGCATCGATGAAGGCGCGCAGCCGCGGCGGCTGATGGCGCGCGGCGGGAAACACCACGTGTACCGGCAGTGCCGGCGCCTGCCAGTCCGGCAGCAGCTGCACCAGCCGCCCTTGTGCGAGATCGTCGGCCACCAGCCAGGCCGAGACCACCGCTGCGCCCAGCCCCGCACATGCGGCCTGCTGCACCACGAACAGGTTGTCGCTGAGCAGGCGCGGGCTGATCGACAGCGTATGCGCGCGGCCCTGTGCGTCATGCAGCAGCAGGCGTTCGCGGTAGTAGGTGACCAGCGAGATCCACGGCAGTGACTGCGCCTGTTCTGGAGTGCTGATCGCGGTGGCCTGCACCAGCGAGGGTGCTGCCACGACGATGCGCGGCACTTCGGCGAGCGGTAGTGCGACCATGCGCGGTTCGTCGACGGGGCCCACCCGCACCGCGCAGTCGATGCCTTCTGCGATGAAGTCCGGGCGCCGATCCTCGAGGATCCACTCCAGGCTCAGCTGCGGGTGCTGGGCGAGGAACGCGAGCATGGTCGGCAGCAGCTGCGCCTGGCCGAAGGCGTGCGGCACCATCACCCGCAAACGTCCACGCAGCGTTTCCGGTTCGCCGTGCAGTTCGGCCTGTAGCGACTCCCATTCGTCGACCACGCGTTGCGCATGACGCTGGCAGCGCAGGCCATCCTCGGTCAGCTGCAGGCCGTGGGTGGAGCGCTGCAGAAGGCGCAGGCCTAACTGCCGCTCCAGGGCCTGAAGGCGGCGGCTGACCGTCGGCTGGGTGGTGCCCAGCTGCACGGCCGCAGCAGACAGGCTGCCGGCATCGACGATGCGCAGGAAGGTGCGCAGCAGATCCAGACGATCGGCGCCGGTGGCGAGGTCATTCATGCGCTTTACGTATGAAGTGTATGTGCGGAAGCCTACTACAGACGCCTCGCGAATACCGGCAGGATACGCCCACTTCCCCCACCGGACTCTCCCATGTCTACCCCCTCGCTGTCCGTCGCTGCGGCACCCACGACCGCACCCTCCACCCCGCTGGTGATGGCGATGGCAGCCGGCGCCGGCTTCTCGGTTGCCTCGCTGTACTACAGCCAGCCGATGCTGGGCCTGATCGCCCAGGATCTCGGCGCCGGCGAGCGCGCTGCCGGCCTGGTACCGACCTTGACCCAGCTGGGATATGCGCTTGGCATTCTGCTGCTGGCGCCGTTGGGCGATCGGTTCGACCGCCGCAACCTGATCCTGTGGAAGTCCGCGTTGCTGGCGTTGGCGTTGGGCGCTGCTGCGATGGCTGGCCACCTGCCGGGCCTGCTGATGGCCAGCCTGCTGGTCGGGCTGATGGCCACGCTGGCGCAGGACATCGTGCCGGCTGCAGCGGTGCTGGCGCCGGATGTGCAGCGCGGCCAGATCGTCGGCCGGGTGATGACCGGCCTGCTGCTCGGAATCCTGTTGTCACGGGTGGTCAGTGGCGTAGTGGCCGAAGCGTGGGGTTGGCGCACGCAGTTCGTGCTGGCCGCGGTATCAGTGGCGGCGATGGGAGCGGTGATGGCGCGTGCGCTGCCGCGCTTCGCACCGACCAGCACACTGCGCTATCCGGCGTTGTTGGGTTCGTTGCTGGCGTTGTGGCGGGAGCAGCCACAGCTGCGCCGTGCGGTGGCCAGCCAGTCGCTGCTGGCGGTGGGCTTCAGCGCGTTCTGGTCAACCCTCGCGCTGATGCTGCATGCACGGTTGGGGCTGGGTAGTGCCGCAGCGGGTGCATTCGGCATTGCCGGTGCGGCCGGCGCATTGGCCGCGCCGTTTGCGGGTCGATTCGCCGATCGCTTGGGTTGCCACGCCGTGGCGCGGCTGGCGATCGCAGTGGCGCTGCTGGGCTTTGGCCTGCTGTTGACCGAGTCGTGGCTGCCGGCCGCTGCGCTGCTACCGCTGCTGGTGGTGAGCGCGCTGCTGTTCGACTTCGGCTTCCAGTCGGCGCTGGTGGCGCACCAGACGTTGGTCTACGGACTGGTGCCGCCGGCACGCAGCCGGCTCAATGCGTTGCTGTTCACGGGCATGTTCATCGGCATGGCCGCCGGTGGTGCGCTGGGCAGCCTGGCGCTGGCGCAGTGGGGTTGGAACGGCGTGGCCTGGCTGGCGGTGGTGTGCGCGGGTGGCAGCCTGCTGCTGCGTTTGAGGTAAGGATGGTGTTCGGCAGGGCTTGCAGCCCTGCACCTGCTGGAAGCTGGAGCAACAGCAACAGCAACAGCAACAGCAACAGCAACGGCGGGTTTCCTGTGGGGTGGTGGGGGGGGGGGGGGGGGGGGGGGGGCGGCGGGCGGCCCCCCCCTCCCGCCTGTGGGGGGCGCCCCCCCCCCCCCCCCCCGCCCCCCCCCCCCCCCCCCCCCCCCCCCCGCCCCACCTCTGACAGATTCCGGTGGCTGTTGGTAGGTGTCGACCTT
>NZ_JAWIRU010000028.1:0-55774 GCF_036320025.1 Stenotrophomonas sp. SMYL86 | reverse complement strand
CCCCCCCCCCCCCGCCCCCCCCCCCCCCCCCCCCGCCCCCCGCCCCCCCCCCGCCCCCCCCCCCCCCCCCCCCCCCCCCCCCCCCCCCCCCCCCCCCCCCCCAGAGAACCAGCAAACAACCACCGCGGAGGGGGCGGCGCCCGATGGCCGGTCTTTCACCCGAACCATGGCATGCTCGGCGCCAAGCCCACCCGGAACCTCCGCCATGCGCCTGTTCACCCGTGTCCTGCCCCTGATGCTGTTGGCCTCCCTGCTCTCCGGCTGCGGCTACAACGCCATCCAGCAGAAGGATGAAGCGGTCAAGGCCAGCTGGTCGGAGGTCATCAACCAGTACAAGCGTCGCGCCGACCTGGTGCCCAACCTGGTGCAGACCGTGAAGGGCTTCGCCAGCCAGGAAGAGCGCGTGCTGACTGAAGTGACCAACGCCCGTTCGCGTGTCGGCCAGATCAACGTCAATGCCGACGACGAAGCCTCGCTCAAGCAGTTCCAGCAGGCCCAGGGCGAACTTGGCAGCGCGCTGTCGCGGCTGCTGGTGGTCACCGAGAACTATCCGGAACTGAAGTCGAACCAGAACTTCCGCGACCTGCAGGCGCAGCTGGAAGGTACCGAGAACCGGGTCACCGTCGCCCGTGGCCGTTACATCCAGCAGGTGCAGGACTACAACACCTACATCCGCTCGTTCCCGCAGGTGATCACCGCCAAGATCTTCGGCTACAAGACCAAGCCGAACTTCACCGTGGACAACGAAGCGCAGATCTCCAACGCGCCGGCGGTCGATTTCGGCAACGCGCCGCAGCAGCAGCCGGCACCGCAGCCGGGGACCTGATCGATGCGCCTGGCCTCTGCGCTGCTGGCCCTGCTGCTGTGGCTGCCGCTGGCCTCGCATGCGCAGCAGCTGGCGCCGGTTCCTGCGCTGGATTCGCCGGTGGTCGATACCACCGGCACGCTGGACGCCACGCAGAAGCAGGCGCTGGTGCAGCAGGCGATCGAACTGCAGCAGCGCAAGGGCAGCCAGCTGCAGGTGCTGGTGGTGCCGACCACCCAGCCGGAGGACATCGCGCAGTACACCACGCGGGTCTTCGACCAGTGGCAGATCGGCCGCAAGGGCGTGGATGACGGGGTGCTGCTGGTGGTGGCCAAGGACGACCGGCGCGTGCGCATCGAGCCGGGCTACGGTCTGGAAGGCGCCATTCCCGATGCCATCGCCAACCGGGTCATCCAGGAATACCTGGTGCCGCGCTTCCGCAGCGGCGACTACGCCGGTGGCATCACCGACGCCACGGCGGTGCTGGTCAAGCTGATCGACGGCGAAACGCTGCCGGCACCGGTCAGCGACCATCGCGGTCGGGAACCCGGCGGTGGCGGCGATACCTGGTTCCTGGCGTTGTTCATCGGTGTGTTCGCCGGCAGCATCCTGCGCGGCGTGTTCTCGCGCGTGCCGCGACCGCTGCGAGGCCTGCTCGGTGGTGCCGGTGCGGCGCTGGCGGCGTTCCTGTTCACGTCCACGCTGCTGGCCAGTGGCCTGGCAGGCGTCGTAGGGCTGATCGTGGCCATGCTCTCCGGTCATCCGGGCCGCTTTGCCGGCGGCGGCGGCTGGGGCGGTGGCAGCTGGGGTGGCGGAGGCGGCTTCGGCGGGGGCGGTGGATTTGGTGGTGGCGGCGGCTGGGGTGGCGGTGGTGGCCGCTCCGGTGGTGGCGGTGCTTCGGGGGGCTGGTGATGATCCAACGTCTATGTCGGCACGTGTTTTCGCCGTCGGTACGGCGCGCGTTCCCGCCCGCCACATTGCAGGCGATCACCGAGGCCATCGCGGCCGGTGAGCAGCGCCACGGTGGGCAGGTGATGTTCGCGGTGGAAGCGGACCTGCCGCTGGCCGCGCTGTGGCACAAGGTCACCCCGCGCCAGGCTGCCGAGCATGCCTTTGCCCGCCTGCGCACCTGGGATACCACCCACAACAACGGTGTACTGATCTACCTGCTGCTGGCCGATCACGCGATCGAGATCGTTGCCGACCGGGGCCTGCACGGCCGGGTCAGCCCGGCACAGTGGCAGCGGGTCTGCACCCACCTGCGCGAGGGCCTGCGTGGTTCCCATCCGGTGGAAGCGCTGCAGGATGCCATCGACGAGGTCTCCAGCCTGATCGAAGGGCACTTTCCGGCCTCGACGCGGTCGAACGATGACGCGTTGCCGAACTCGCCCCAGCTCCTTGGTTGAGCCGGGGCGGCACTGGCCCGAGAATAGGCGTTCAACCGCAAGGCACCTTCCATGATCTATTTCCACGACATCGACCCCATCGCCCTCTCGCTGGGGCCGATCAAGGTGCACTGGTACGGCATCATGTACCTGCTCGGCTTCACCGCAGCCTGGCTGCTGGGCCGCAAGCGCATCGCCGATGGGCGCCTGCCGGGGGTCGATGCCAATGGTTTCTCCGACCTGCTGTTCTACGCCATGCTGGGCGTGGTGCTGGGCGGACGCATCGGCTACATGCTGTTCTACGCGCTGGGTGATTTCCTGCACAACCCGCTGCTGCTGTTCAAGGTGTGGGACGGCGGCATGAGCTTCCACGGTGGCCTGCTGGGCGTGATCGCCGCCTGCTGGTGGTGGTCGCGCAAGCACCGCCTGCATTTCTTCGACACCATGGACTTCATGGCGCCGCTGGTGCCGCTGGGCCTGGGCTTCGGCCGCATCGGCAACTTCATTGGTGCCGAGCTGTGGGGCAAGTACACCGACGGCAGCTGGGGCGTGGTGTTCCCGTCCGGCCTGCCGGCACCGCTGAACCAGCTCGACCACGCCACCCTGCAGGCGCAGTTCGCCACCGGCGCGCTGAACCAGTTCGCCCGCCATCCCTCGCAGCTGTATGAAGCGTTGCTGGAAGGCCTGGTGATGTTCGTGGTGCTGTGGACGGTGTCGGCCAAGCCGCGCCACCGCTACCTGGTGGGTGGCCTGTTCGCGCTGCTGTACGGCCTGTTCCGCTTCGCGGTGGAGTTTGTGCGCATGCCCGACAACGGCGTCTACGTGGCCTTCGACTGGCTGACCCGTGGCCAGATCCTCAGCCTGCCGCTGATCGCCTTCGGCCTGGTGCTGCTGGTGATGTCGCGCCGCGCGCCGGTACTGCAGCCGCAGCCGCTGGTAGCTGCCGGGGGCAAGGCATGAAGGCTTACCTGGACCTGCTCTCGCACGTGCTCGAACACGGCGCCGAGAAGAGCGATCGCACCGGCACCGGCACCCGCAGCGTGTTTGGCTGGCAGATGCGTTTCAACCTGGCCGAAGGCTTCCCGCTGGTCACCACCAAGAAACTGCACCTGCGCTCGATCATCCACGAGCTGCTGTGGTTCCTGAAGGGCGACACCAACATCGGCTACCTGAAGGACAACCAGGTGCGGATCTGGGACGAGTGGGCCGACGAGAACGGCGACCTCGGCCCGGTCTACGGCAAGCAGTGGCGTAGCTGGGCTACCGCCGATGGCGGTGAGATCGACCAGATGCAATGGCTGGTGGACGAGATCAGGCGCAACCCCGACTCGCGCCGGCTTGTGGTCAGCGCCTGGAACGTGGGCGAGCTCTCGCAGATGGCGCTGATGCCGTGCCACAACCTGTTCCAGTTCTACGTGGTGGACGGCAAGCTCAGCTGCCAGCTCTACCAGCGCAGCGGCGACATCTTCCTCGGCGTGCCGTTCAACATTGCCAGCTACGCGCTGCTGACCCACATGGTGGCGCAGGCCACCGGCCTGGGCGTGGGCGACTTCGTGCACACGCTTGGCGATACGCACCTGTATTCGAACCACTTCGAGCAGGCCCGCGAGCAGCTGTCGCGTGAACCGCGCGCGCTGCCGACGCTGTGGTTGAACCCGGAGGTGACCGACCTGTTCGGCTTCCAGTTCGACGACATCCGCATCGACGGCTACGATCCGCATCCGGCGATCAAGGCGCCGGTGGCGGTATGAGCGCGCGCATGCTGTCCCGGTGCCTGTTGGCGCTGTGCGCTGCGCTGCCTCTGGGCATGGCCCAGGCCGCAGCGGCGGATACACTGTCGTTGGCCAGGCAGGTCAATGAGCAGATCGTGCACAAGCACATGCGCGAGGAAGTGCAGGCGTTCGCCGGGGCATTCAACGGCAGCACGATGCTGCCCCAGGATGTTCCGGAAGGCTGCCGGGCGCAGATGCGTGAGGCGGTAACCGGCATGTACACGGCGATGACCGAGCACCTGAAGGCGGGCGTCGAGAACCCGGCGTATCAGCGTGAGCTTGAACAGGGTCTGGCCACCGTCTATTCCAACGACCAGCTGAAAGCGTTCCTGGCGCGCGGCGCCAGCGACGATATCGCTGCGCTGTCGGCAGAGATCCTGTCGGGACCGGGCCTGAAGGAGATCGAAGAGGCGCAGAAGCAGAAGATCCTCGCTGGCCTGGATGAGCAGACCACGTCCAGCCCTGCGCTGGCTGCGGCGTTGCAGGCCGCCAGTGCCGCAAACGCTGCCTGCGAACGCCTGCAGATCGACGCCAGCTGAGGAGGTGGTAGCAATGAAGCTGTCGATGATCGTGGCGCTGGACCGCAACCGTGGCATCGGCCAGGGCAATGCCATGCCCTGGCACCTGCCGGATGATTTCAAGCATTTCAAGGCGCTCACCCTGGGCAAGCCGATCCTGATGGGGCGCAAGACCGCCGAGTCGATCGGCCGCGTGCTGCCGGGGCGGACCAACCTGGTGCTGACCCGCAGCGGCCAGGTGCCGTTCGAGGGCATGCGTGCGGTGGCGTCGCTGGACGAAGCGAAGTTGATTGCCGAAGGCGAGGGCGCCAGCGAGCTGTGCATCATCGGCGGCGGCGAGATCTTCCACCAGCTGCTGGAGCAGGCCAGTGACCTGTACCTGACCTGGGTGGATGCCGAAGTCCCCGCCGATACCCATTTCCCCGAAGTGGACGTGCAGGACTGGCGGGAAGTGAGCAGCGAGCCGCACCCGGCCGACGAACGCCACGCCTACGCGTTCCGCTTCGTGCACTACGTGCGCCGCTGATCGCTGCGCATCTGTAGAGCCGAGCCATGCTCGGCTGCTGTTGCCGGACACATCCCGTAGCCGAGCATGGCTCGGCTCTACAGGATTGCCTACGGCATCCGGTAATGCCCGATGATCGTGTGCTGGAACAGCAGGTTCTCTTCCCGCGTGCCGCGCGCGATGTTGTGCAGCACCAGCGGCGTGCCATCGGCCAAGCGCCGGTCGGAGACGATACCCACATGCAGCAGGCCGTTGCCGTTGAGCTTCCAGGCGACGATGTCGCCGGCTGCGTAGTCGGCGGCGGCGGTGCTGATCGGCTGCTGCCAGCGCTGCCGCTCGAACCAGCGCATCAGGTTCGGTACGCGACGATGATCGATGTTGCGGTCCGGCCGTGACAGGCCCCAGATCGCCGGATAGGCACTGAAGTTGCCGCGCATGTCTTCATGCACGCGTGCCTGCAGGTCCAGGCCCTGGCTGCGCAGGGCGCGCACCACCACATCGGTGCACACGCCGCGATCCAGTGGCACGTCGCCGCCGGGATAGGCCAGCACCTGATAGGCAGGGTCGTAGCGGGTGGTGACGCCGATCTGCGCGCGCGCCGCAGCCACCAGTGGCGGCGAAGGCGCCTGTGGTGGCGTCGGTGTGCGTTCAGCGCTGTCCGCAGCCGTGGGAGCAGTCGGCGAGCCGGGCTGGCAGCCGCTGGCCAGGGCCAGCGTCAGCAGCAGCACCGTCCATGGTGCCCAGCCGTGCCGCGTCATGCCTGCGGCGGGGTGCTGTTGTTGTTGGGACCGCCGGAGCCACCACCACCACCGCCACCACGGCGACGACGACGGCGCGGGCCGCGGTTGCCCGGGTTGGCGGCCGGAGCATTGCCGCCGCCCTGTTCCTTGCCCTGCGCCGGTGCAGCCGGGCGCTCGTGCGCCGGGCGCGCTGGCGGGCGGGCGTTGGGCACGGGTGCCGGTACATCGCGGCCTGGCACCTGCACCACGCGCAGTTCATCGGTATCGAGCTGGATCGCGGTCAGCTTGCCGCCCCAGACAGCGCCGGTGTCGATGGCGTGCACGCCCTGGGTGATGGTCAGGCCCAGCGCCGACCAGTGGCCGCAGACGACCTTGAGGTCACGCTCGACCCGGCCCGGCACTTCGAACCAGGGATACAGCCCCTGTTCCTGCGTGCCCGGCGTGCCCTTGTCCTCGATGCCGATACGCCCGCGCGGGGTGCAGTAGCGCATGCGGGTGAGCACGTTGATGATCGCGCGCGAGCGGTCGTAGCCGGACAGGTTCGGTGCCCAGCTCGGCTTGTCGCCGTACATGTTGCGGAACAGCTTGCGGTAGCCGGCGCCGTGCAGCTGCACCTCGACTTCGGCCGCATGCTTCTCGGCCATCTGCGTGGTCCACTTCGGCGCCAGGCCGGCGTGCACCATCATCCAGCCCAGCTCGCGGTCCACGTGCACCAGCTTCTGCAGGCGCAGCCAGTCGAGCAGTTCGTCGCGGTCCTCGGCCTGCACGATGCGCAGCAGGTCCGGGTTGACCTTGCGCTGTTCCTCTTCGGTGCGCGCACCGACGGCCAGCAGCGAAAGGTCATGGTTGCCCAGCACCACTACGCTGTGCTCGCGCAGCGAATGCACCAGCCGCAGCGTTTCCAGTGACTGGCCACCGCGGTTGACCAGGTCGCCGCAGAACCACAGGGTGTCCTGCGCCGGGTCGAAACGGATCTTCTCCAGCAGTCGCTGGGTGACGTCATAGCAGCCCTGCAGGTCGCCGATCGCCCACACACTCATCGTTCGGCCTCCGTGTCAGTGCAGGGTACGCGGGATGGCCAGCACGAAAGGTGCGACCGGCGCGGCAAATTCGGTGCCGTCGTCGGCGACCATGTCGTAGTGGCCCTGCATGGTCCCGTGATCGGTCCCCAGCATGACACCGGACGTGTAATGGAAGTCTTCACCGGGACGCAGGCGCGGCTGCTCGCCGATCACCCCGTCACCATCGACGTGCTCGACGCGGCCGTTGGCATCGGTGATGCGCCAGTGGCGTGCGACCAGGCGCGCGGCAACACGCCCCTGGTTGTGGATGCGGATCGTGTAGGCGAACGCATAGCGCCCGTCTTCCGGCGCGGATTGATCGTCGAGGAAGCGCGGTGCGACTTCGACGGAGATGGCATAAACGTCAGCGTCTTCCATACCGGCAGTGTAATCAGGAGGCATTGGCCAAAGCGATGAATTCGGCCACGTCCAGCTGTTCGGCGCGGGCATCGGGACGCACGCCGGCGGCAACGAACTGTTCGGCGGACACCACGTTGTTCAGGGCGTTGCGCAGGGTCTTGCGGCGCTGCCCGAAGGCGGCCTTGACCACCTCGGCGAAACGCTTGTGGTCGTGGATGTTGATCGTGGCTGGGTCACGCGGCACCAGCCGCACCACGGCCGAATCGACCTTCGGCGGCGGCCGGAACGCGCCCGGCGGCACCACGAACAGCGAGGTCACCTGGCAGTAGGCCTGCAGCATCACGCTGAGCCGGCCGTACACCTTGCTGCCGGGGCCGGCGGCCATGCGGTCGACCACTTCCTTCTGCAGCATGAAGTGCATGTCGCGGATCACCGCCGCATGTTCCAGTGCATGGAAAAGGATCGGCGAGGAGATGTTGTAGGGCAGGTTGCCGACCAGGCGGATCGGCTGGCCGGCAGCCAGCTCGGTGAAGTCCACGCGCAGCACGTCGCGGTGGACGATGGTCAGCTCGCCCAGCGGCTCGGCGGCGGCGGTCAGTGGCGCGATCAGGTCGCGGTCGAACTCGATCACCGTCAGTTTCGGATGCACGCGCAGCAGCGGCAGGGTGATCGCGCCCTGGCCGGGGCCGATCTCGACCAGGCGGTCACCGTCTTTCGGGTTGACCGCCATCACGATCTTGTCGATGTAGTGGCGGTCGGCCAGGAAATGCTGGCCAAGCTGCTTCTTGGCCGGGGCGGTGAACACCGGGCCGGAGGGGGAATGCGGGGAATTCATGCGCTCAGTGTACGTTGCCGCGCAAGCTGCGCACACAACGTCGTTGCCGCCTGCAGGCTGGAAGGATCGGCAATGCCGCGGCCGGCAAGGTCCAGCGCGGTGCCATGGTCCACCGCCACGCGCGGGTAGGGCAGGCCCAGGGTCAGGTTCACCGCCTGCTCGAAGCCCGAATACTTCAGCACCGGCAGGCCCTGGTCGTGGTACATCGCCAGCACGGTGTCGAAGCCTGCCAGCTTGGCCGGCAGGAAGGCGGTATCGGCCGGCAGCGGCCCGATCAGGTCCATGCCCTCCGCGCGCAGGCGCTGCAGCAGCGGGATGACCAGGTCCAGTTCCTCGCGGCCCAGATGACCGTCTTCACCGGCATGCGGGTTCAGGCCGAGCACGGCGATGCGTGGCGCGGGCAGGCCGAATTCGCGGCGCAGCGCAGCGTGCACGGTGCGCAGGGTGTGTTCCAGGCCGGGCGCGGTGATCGCGTCGGCCACCTCGCGCAGTGGCAGGTGGGTGGTGGCCAGGGCCACGCGCACGATGTGGTTGGCCAGCATCATCACCACCTTCACCCCGGCCTGGTCGGCCAGCAGTTCGGTGGTGCCGCTGTAGGCGATGCCGCCTTCGTTGATGACCGCCTTGTGCACCGGGCCGGTGACTACGCCGTGCAGTTCGCCGGACAGACAGGCCTGGCCGGCACCGAGCAGGGCGCCGATGACGGCGCCGGCATTGGCCGGATTGGCCTGGCCGAAGTGGCTGGGCACGGTATTGGCTACCACGCGCACACGCAGATCGCCGGGGACGCGTGCTTCGGCGTCCTCGGGCAACAGCTGCAGGGGCAGGTTCAGCGCGGCCGCGGCCGCGAGCAGGGTATCCGGGTCGGCGAAGGCCAGCAGCCGGCAATCTTCACGCGGCTGCTGGACGAGGCGGACACACAGCTCCGGGCCGATCCCGGCGGGCTCGCCCGGTACCAGAGCGAGCTCGGGGCGCATCGGTCAGGACTGCGGCGGCGTGGCGGTGTTTTCCGCGCGGTCGCCGCTGCGGAAGCTGACGTAGGCTTCGCCACGCAGTTCCTGCAGGAAGCGGTTGTACTCGTCTTCCAGCTTGCGGCGGCCGATGGTCTCGCGGACCTGGGCACGCTGGTTGTCAGTGGTCACGTCGGTCTGGCGGGTGCCCACGCGCTGCACGATGTGCCAGCCGGCATCGGTGCGGAACGGCTGGCTGACGCCGCCGTCCTGGATGCCGGACACCTGCTGGCCGAACGCCGGACCGAACGCGTCGGCCGGGAACCAGCCCAGATCGCCGCCCTGGCCCTTGCTGTTGTTGTCCTCGGAGGACTCCTTGGCCACGGTCTCGAAGTCCGCGCCACCGGCGATGCGGGCACGCAGGGTATCGATCTTGGCCTTGGCGGCAGCGTCGGTCTGGTGATCGTCCACGCGCACCAGGATGTGGCGGCCGTGGTACTCGGTGACCGTGTGCTCGCCACCGCTGGCGGCGCTGGCATCACGCACTTCCACCAGCTTCAGCAGCTGGAAGCCGCTGGGGCCGCGGATCGGGCCGACCACTTCGCCGGGCTTCATCTTTTCCATCATCTGCGCGAAGGCCTGCGGGATTTCGTCCAGGCTGCGCCAGCCCAGGTCGCCGCCTTCCAGCGCGTTGGGGCTGTCCGAATAACGCACGGCGGCGGCGTTGAAGTCCAGCTCACCCTTGTCCAGCAGGGCCTTCACGCCTTCGGCCTTCTTCTGGCCGGTGGCGATCTGGTCGGCGTTGGAGCCGTCGGGCAGGGCGATCAGGATGTGCGCCAGGTGGTACTGGTTGCCAACCGTGGCCTGCTGCTTCAGGGCGGCGTCGACTTCGCCCTCGCTGACGCTGATGCGGCTCTGCGCGAAGCTCTGGCGCAGGCGCTGCACGGTGATTTCATCGCGCACTGAAGCGCGGAAATCGTTGAAGTCGATGCCGTCGTGGGCCAGGCGCTGGCGCAGTGCATCCAGGTTCGAGCCGTTCTGCTGGGCGATGGCATTCATCGCCTGGTTCAGCTCCTGGTCGCTGACGCGGATGCCGCTGCCTTGGGCGCGGGCCACCTGCAGCTTGACCAGCACCAAGCGCTCGAGCACCTGGCGGCTGAGTACGTCTTCAGGCGGCAGCTGGTTTTCACGGCCGGCGTACTGCGCCTTGATGTTGGCGATCGCACGCTGGAGCTCGCTCTGCAGGATCACGTCCTCGTCGACGACGGCGGCGATGCGGTCCAACGGCTGCGCCTCCTGCGCGAGCACCTGCACGGGGGCGGACACGCTGGACACCGCCAGCAGGGAGGCGAGAAGAACGGGGAAGCGCTTGGTCATGGGATCTGATTCGGATCGTAGTCATCCCGGGTCGCCCCGGTGTTGCTGGGCGGCACGAGATAGAGGTCGTCGCGGTTGTAGCCGAGGATAGCACGGCGCAGCGTACGGTCCGTGTCCTGGCCGATGGAGCTGAGGCCCTTGAGGACGAACTCCAGCTGGATGGAATTGTTCATGTCGCCTTCGCGGTTGCGCACGTAGCGGCGGGCCACTGCACGCACGGCCAGGCAGCAGCTGTCCCACTGCACGCCGGCGATGATCTCCAGCGGTTCCTTGTCCTGCAGCGAGTAGTAATACCGGCCCACCAGGCTCCAGCGCGCATTCAGCGGGTACAGGAACGACAGGTCGGCCTGCTCCAGCGGGGTCCGGTCATGCTTGTTGGCGGTTGCCGGGGCGCCGGCATTGATGCGATAGCGGTAGCTGAGGTTGATCACGCCATCGTTGGGCATCAGATAACGGGCGCGGACGCTGGCCAGATCTTCGCGCTTGTACTTCGGGTCCCACTGGTAGGTGGCGCCCAGGGTCCAGCGGTCGTTGATCATGTAGTTGCCGTCGGCGATCCACGCCGACTTGCCCTTCTCCACCGGCGCGCCGCCCGGCGTGGTGCTCACCCGCGATTCGTCGAAGTACTGGATCTGGCCGATCGCGGCCGAGAAGCGTTCCTTGCCGGTGGTCTGGTCGATGAAGCGGGTGCCCAGTGCCAGGGTCAGCTGGTTGGCATCGTTCTGGCGGTCGGCGCCGGTATAGCGCGAGTCGCGGAACAGCTGGCCCCAGCTGAAGGTGAAGTCACGGGTGTCGAAGATCGGCAGCTCGTCCTGGTTGCGGTAGGGCGTGCGCAGGTAGAACAGGCGCGGCTCCAGGGTGTGCAGGAACGACTTGCCGCGGATGGTGGTCTCGCGGTCGAAGAACAGGCCGGCATCGAGGCTGCCGATCGGCAGGCTGCGGCTGGGCGAGGTATTGCCGCGCAGCTGCTCGGGCGTGGCGGTGTTCGGATCGATGCCCTGGGAGGTGAGCACGGTACGGCGGACACTGTCGGCCAGGCCGCGATCCAGGTCATAGGCAGTGTAGCGGTAGGCCAGGGTCGGGGTTACGTACCAGGCTGCGCCACTGATCGGGAACGACACGTAGGGCTTCACGTCCAGGCGCGAACCACCGAACATGCGCTGCACCTGCCCGTTGCGGGTGTACTGCAGGTCGGTGCCGGCACTGGCGTCGTACTTGAAGTTGACGTCGTCGTGGGTGAAGCGCACCGCTTCGGTGTAGATGCCGGTTTCCAGCCACGGCAGCACCGGCTTGTTCCAGTTGAAGAACAGGCGTGGCTCGCGGTTGTAGGGCAGGGCGCGCTCGTCGAGGGTGTAGTCGGTCAGCTGCCAGCGGTCGGCCATGATGCCGGCCGTCCAGTTCTGGCCGGTGCCGTACAGGCCGATGGTGCTCTGCAGGTTGGAGGCGGTCACCCCCACCAGGCGGTTGGCGAAGTCCTCGACATAGCGTTCGTCGCTCACCCAGGCCAGGTTGGCGCGGGCCTGCCAGTGGCTGTTCACGTTGTGGTAGCCGTCGAACATCACCCGGCCGCGGTCGCGGTCGCGCAGCTTGTCGTTGGGCATGTAGCTGGTCAGCACCTCGCCACGGCCGCCGTTGTAGAGGTAGCGGAACTCGTTGTCGAGCAGCAGGCCGCGCCGGCTCATGTAGCGCGGGGTCAGGGTATCGTCGTAGTTCGGCGCCAGGTTGAAATAGATCGGCTGCGCATAATCGAAGCCATTGCGCCCGGACATGCCCAGCTGCGGGAACAGCAGGCCGGTCTTGCGGCGGTCATCGATCGGGAACTTGAAGTAGGGCGCCCACAGCACCGGCACCTTGCCGATCCGCAGCACGGCGTTGCGGGCCGTGCCGAAGCCTTCGTCGTTGTCCACTTCGATCTGCGGCGCCGACAGCTTCCACACCGGCTGCGACGGGTCGCAGGTGGTGTAGGTGGAGCGGTGCATCTGGCCGACCGCGCCCTGCAGGTCGACCGACTCGGCATCACCGTTGCCCCGGCGCGACACCAGCTGGTACTTGATGTCGGAGATCTTGTGGGTGTCGCTTTCCTGGTTGCCTTCGGCGCGCTTGGCGACCATCCGGATCGACCCGTCCTGGTAGCGGACATTGCCGTCGGCGATGTAGTTGCCGGTCTCGGTGTCGAAGCTGAGCTTGTCGGTACCGACGAACTGGTCACCCCGGCGCAGCGCCACGTTGCCCTCGTACTGCGGCACCGTGGTGGTGCCCAGCAGCTGGTCGCCTTCGATGTCGGTCGGCTGGTTCTCGCGGGCGGCTGCGGCAGCAGCCTTGTCCTGGGCCGGGACCGGGGTGGGGGCGTCGGTGAACGCGGGAATGACGTCGGTGGCCGGGCACAGGCCCCAGTTGAGCGGCTTGTCATCGGCCATCGCCGGCAGGCTGATGGCGATGCTCAGAGGCAGGGGAAGCAGGCGGAGGGCTCGGCGCACGCGGTTCGGATTCGGGCGAAAACGGACGGTAGCTTGCCCCATCCCTTGCATAGGGGCAATGAAGGGCGCCGGAGCCTGCCGGTTCGGGTTCATCCGGCGGAGGCACCCGCAGAGGGTGTGATCAGGGCCTGGACATGGGCCACGCTGCACTCGGCCAGGGCCTGCAGGTCGTAGCCGCCCTCCAGCATCGAGACCACCCGGCCGGCGGCGTGACGGCGTGCCAGCGCATGCAGTTCACGGGTGATCCAGGCGAAATCGTCGGTCTCCAGCATCAGATCGGCCTGCGGGTCGCGCAGGTGGGCGTCGAAGCCGGCGGAGATCAGCAGCAGCTGCGGACGGAAGTCGTCGATGGCTGGCAGCATCTCGTCGGCCCAGACGTTGCGGAAGCGGAAGCCGCCGCTGCCCGGTGGCAACAGGATGTTCATCAGGTTGCCGGCACCGCGGTCGCGGCGCAGGCCGGAATTGGGGAACAGCCCGGCCTGGTGGGTGCTGTAGTAGGAGACCCGGGCATCGTGCTGGAAGATGTCCTGGGTGCCATTGCCGTGGTGGACGTCGAAATCGACCACCGCGATCCGCTCCAGGCCATGGCGGTCGCGGGCATAGGCGGCAGCGATGGCGATGTTGTTCAACAGGCAGAAGCCCATCGCCGTGCTGCTGGTGGCGTGGTGGCCCGGCGGGCGTACCGCGCAGAAGGCCAGCGGGTCCTCGCCCAGCATCACCGCGTCGACCGCGGCCACGCCGGCACCGGCGGCGTGCACGGCGGCGCTGGCCGAACCTGGCGAGGTCCAGGTGTCCATGTCCAGCTGGCGCAGCGGCGCGGTCTGCGGCTGCAGCACGAAGTCGAGCAGGGCGCTGTCGTGGACCCGGGTCAGTTCGCCGAACTTGGCCGGCGGCGCCTCGCGCCAGTCCAGCTGATCAGGGAAGGCGGCGTGCAGTGCGTCGAGTACGTACTGCAGGCGCTGCGGGCACTCCGGATGGCCGGGGCCGGGGTCATGCAGCAGGCAGGACGGGTGGGTATAGACCAGCATCGTGCCGACTCAGCGCTGGCGCTGCTGTGGCTGCCACAGCGCTTCGCCGTGGCCATCAGCACGGGCCAGCACCCGGGCCAGCACGAACAGCAGGTCCGACAGCCGGTTGAGATACTGCAGCGCCTCGCTGCGCACGGCCTCGTGGCGGGCCAGGGTGACCGTCTCGCGCTCGGCGCGGCGGACGATGGTGCGGGCCAGATGGCAGCGCGCGGCGGCTTCGCCGCCGGCCGGCAGGATGAATTCCTTCAGCATCGGCAGGTCGGCGTTGTAATGGTCCAGCTGCTGTTCCAGGGCCGAGACGTCGGCGGCGTGGATCGCGGCATGGCCGGGAATGCACAGCTCGGCGCCCAGATCGAACAACTGGTGCTGCAGATGCACCACCAGCGCGCGCACATCCTCGGGCAGTGGCGCGGCCAGCAGCAGGCCGAGCGCGGCATTGGCCTCGTCGACGGTGCCGAAGGACGCCACGCGGGCGTCATCCTTGGCTACGCGCTGGCCGTCGCCAAGGCCGGTACTGCCGTCGTCGCCGGTGCGGGTGTAGATGCGCGAGAGGCGATGACCCATGGCGCGGCTCAGTGGCGGATGTCGCGGCGGGCCTGCTGGAGCTTCAGCACCTGCTCCACGGCCAGCTGCAGGGCGGCGGCCAGCGCCACATAGATCGCCGTGGTGCGCAGGTAGGGCCCGAACCACTGCGCGTAGTTCTGTGCCCAGCCGGCCAGGGTCGGCTCGGCCACGTTGCGGCTGCTCCAGTAGAAACCGCCCTGTGCCAGCAGGTGGCAGACCGCCACCGAAGCGACCAGCAGCAGTGCGCCCTTGGCCAGTACCGGCCAGCGCGCGCTCTGGTAGTTGCGGCCCAGCAGCATGCCGCCGGCCCACAAAGAGAAGTAGGCCGGCAGCAGCAGCCAGTAGCCCGGCGACACGCAGTAGTGCTGCCAGAAATCCAGACCGCTGCTGCGGATCACGATCCAGTCCACCAGCACTGCGAACACCATCAGCAGCGGGAACGCCCAGCGCGTCCAGCGGGCCAGGTAGAAGCCACCGATGAAGAACACGGCCCAGGAGGCATCCGGAATGGCCGCGAAGTGATTGACCCGGGTCGCCGCCAGCAGCAGTACGAGTACGGACAGGACGAAGGCGCGGTTGGCGGTATCGGACATGGTGGGGGCCCGGAGCGGATTCAGGTTTCATTCTAGCCCGCCGCGCAGGTTGGCGCAGGTGCCGCCCGTTCGGCGTACAGTCGGGGCGAGCGCGTATCATGAACACATGAGTGAACGACATGACGTGCTGATTGTCGGTGGTGGCCTGGTCGGTGCCAGCCTGGCCATCGCCCTGGACCGCCTGGGCCGCGACGTGGGCCTGCTTGAGGCCAGCCCGGCCGGCGAGCTGCCTGCGGTGTTCGACCAGCGCAATCTCAGTTTCGCCGCTGCCACCGTCAATGCGCTGACCGCGCTGGGGGTGATGCAGAAGCTGGCGATGGCACCGGGCCCGATCCGGCGCATCCATGTCAGTCGTGCCGGCGATTTCGGCCGTGTGCAGCTCGAAGCGGCCGATTACGACCGGCCGTGGTTCGGCCAGGTGGTGGTCGCGCGCGATTTCGGCCAGGCGCTGGAAGCGCGCCTGCAGGAACTGCCGCGCCTGCGCCGCTACCGGCCGATGCGGTTCCTGGGGCTGGGTGAGGTGGTCGATGGTTACCGCCAGGTACGGGTGGCTGACGAGGCTGGCGAACGCGTGCTGCTGGCACGGTTGGTGGTGGGGGCCGATGGCACCACCAGCGGCGTGCGTGGCGCGCTGGGCATCGAAGTCGACCGCCATGATTTCCAGCAGACCCTGTTCGTGGCCCGCGTGCGCAGCCAGCGCGCGCCGGATGGCACCGCCTGGGAACGCTTCACCGATACCGGCCCAACCGCCCTGCTGCCGCGTGGCGATCGTCACTTCGGCACCGTGCACGGCGTAGCGCGCGACCAGGCCGATGCGGTGATGGCGTTGGACGATGCGGCCTGGCTGCAACGCCTGCAGAGCGCGATCGGCTGGCGTGCCGGCCGCCTGCTTGAATCCGGCCCGCGCAGTGCCTACCCGCTCATCCAGGTGCTGGCGCGCGCGCTGGCCGGTGAGCGCACGGTGCTGCTCGGCAATGCCGCGCAGACCATCCACCCGCTGGGCGCACAGGGCTTCAACCTGGGCCTTCGCGATGCGCTGACCCTGGCCGAACTGCTGGAGGATGCGCATGAGGATGCCGGCAGCGATGCGCTGCTGAAGGCCTACGTCGCGCGGCGCGAGGAAGATCGCCGGCAGACGGTGGCGTTCTCCGGTGGGCTGGCACGATTGACCAGCAACCCGGCACCGCTGATGCGGCCGCTGCGCAGCCTCGGCCTGGTGGCCGCGCAGCGCGCGTCGGTGCAGTCGATGCTGGTCGGTGGTGCGATGGGCTTCCGTGGTGACGTGCCGCGCCTGTGCCGCGGAGAAGCCGCATGAGCCGGCGCACGCGTCTTGATGTGGCCATCGTTGGTGGTGGCGTGGTCGGTGCCGCGTGTGCGCTGGCGCTGGCCGATGCCGGCCTGTCGGTTGCGCTGGTGGAAGGCCGCGAACCGGCACCGTGGCAGGCCGCACAGCCGGACCTGCGGGTGTTCGCCTTCGCCGCCGACAACGTGCAGCTGTTGAACCGCCTGGGTGTGTGGCCAGCCATCGCGCAGGCCCGCGCCTGGCCTTACCGGCGCATGCAGGTGTGGGATGCGGCCGGTGGCGAGGATCT
The DNA here is from genome assembly GCF_036320025.1 of Stenotrophomonas sp. SMYL86. Lineage (NCBI taxonomy): Bacteria > Pseudomonadati > Pseudomonadota > Gammaproteobacteria > Lysobacterales > Lysobacteraceae > Stenotrophomonas > Stenotrophomonas sp. SMYL86. Next base: position 39,212 of record NZ_JAWIRU010000028.1, on the reverse strand, counting down.
GTTGTTCGACGCCGATCGCTTCGGCCGTCGTGAGCTGGGCTACATCGTCGAGAACGGCCTGCTGCAGGATCGCCTGTGGGCGGCGCTGCCGGCGGCGGGCGTGCAGCTGCACTGCCCGGCACGGGTGGAGGCGCTGGAACAGGATGATGACGGCGTGCGCCTGCGGCTGGATGACGGGCGCCGCCTGGAAGCGGCGCTGGCGGTGGCCGCCGACGGTGCCGAGTCAACCCTGCGCCAGCTGGCCGGGATCGAGGTTGAAAAGCATGACTACCACCAGCGTGGCGTGGTGGCCTATGTGGACAGCGATCTTCCCAACCAGGCCACCGCATGGCAGCGCTTCCTGCCGACCGGGCCGCTGGCGCTGCTGCCGGTGGCCGAGCGTCGCAGTTCGATCGTCTGGACCCTGCCCGAGGATGAAGCGGCTCGCGTGCTGGCCCTGGACGAGGACGCCTTCAACCGCGAACTGACCCGTGCCTTCGCTGCGCGCCTGGGCGAACTGCGATTGGCGTCACCGCGTGCGGCCTTCCCGCTGCGTCGCCAGCTGGCCCGTCACTACGTGGCTGGCCGCGTGCTGGCGCTGGGTGATGCTGCGCATGTGGTGCATCCGCTGGCCGGGCAGGGCGTGAACCTGGGCCTGCGCGATGTCGCCGCCCTGCAGCAGTGGCTGGCGCCGTCGGCCGAACGCCGCGGCCAGCCGCGGCTGTCGCCGCAGCGCCTGCAGCGCTGGGCACGCGAACGGCGCAGCGACAACCACATCGCCGCCTACAGTTTCGATGCGATCAACCGCCTGTTCTCCAACGACGAAATGCACCTGACCCTGGCCCGCGGCCGTGCGCTGGGCTGTGTCGGCAAATGGCCGCCGCTGGTGCAGGCGTTCTGGAAGCGCGCCGCCGGGGTCTGACCGGAATACAGGTCGCTCTGGCAGGTGCCAACGCCGCTCTGGTAGGTGCCAACCTTGGTTGGCACAAGGCTGGAAATACCCTCGCCTCATCTGGGCCCAGGATGCCTGATGGATGTGCCAACCAAGGTTGGCACCTACCAGAAGCGGGCTCCGTTACCGCCGTTGATCCACGCCATGCGTGGATGAAGATCGCGCCGGTGGATCAATCAACCAGCCAACCAGCCAGGTCGGCACGGTCCAACTTGCCGCGGTGCCTGCGATCCAGTGAATTGAATTCATCGGCCAGCGCCGGGTTGGCCTGTGCTTCCTGGCGGCTGATGAAGCCATCGCCGTTCACGTCGAGGTCGCTGAAGCGGATGCGGTACTGGCCGATCACGCTGCTCGGTTCCAGCGAGCGAACGGTGACCTGTGCTTCGCCGGCCGGCTGCGGAATCTCGACGCTGCCGGTGACCAGACCGGCGCTCAGCGGTTGCTGGCGGATGGCGCCGCCGGTCGGGCCCAGCGGCTGGCTCTGCGCCGGCGTGGACGGGCCGTGTTGGGCCATGGCCGGTACCGAGGCCAGCAGGGCGGCCAACAGCAGGGCGGAACGCGGAATGTTCATGACAGGCTCCTTGCCAGAGGGTACCGGGAGCGTACTCCCGGCAACCTGTGCCGCCGATGACGGATCAGCGCAGCGGCGAGGCCAGCACGGTGATCTCTTCACGATCGTGATAGAGCTGCTTGGCACGCACCACCAGCGGCTTGCCGGCCTGGTCCTGGAACAGGTCCAGGCACAGCCGGGTCTCGTCCCAGCGCTTCTTCATCGGCAGCTTCAGATTGAAGATCGCGTGCCTGCACCAGCCTTCGCGGAACCAGGTGGCCATGCGTTCGGCCACGCGGCGCGGCTGCTCGACCATGTCGCAGACCATCCAGTCCAGCGGCTGTTCCGGGTGCCAGTGGAAGCCATCGGCGCGCAGGTGCTCGACCAGGCCGGTGTCCAGCACATGCTGGCGCAACGGGCCGTTGTCGATGCTCAGTACGTGCATGTGCTGGCGGGTCAGCACCCAGGTCCAGCCGCCCGGTGCGGCACCCAGGTCGGCCGCGCGCATGCCGGGCCTGGCCAGCGCTTCGCGTTCTTCCGGCGTCAGCAGGGTCAGCAACGCTTCGTCCAGCTTCAGCGCCGAACGCGAAGGCGCTTCGGGCAGCAGCTTCAATCGCGGAATGCCCAGTGCCCAGGGTGCGCTGTCGGCCGGGTCGGCCACGCAGACGAAGGCATGGGTGCCGTCGACGAACACCACATGCAGGCGCGGCAGGCGGTCGTTCGGCTTGTCGGTGAGCTTGCCGGCCTTGCGCAGCGCCGGGCGCAGCGCGTTGCCGAAGGCACGGGCCAGCCCGGACAGCGGCTTGCCGGCGTCCGAATCGGGGTGCTCCACCCACAGGTCACCGAAGCGCGGCGCATCGGCCAGCACCTCCAGCATCGGGGTGATGCGGTCGGCCGGGTCCAGCTGCGGCAGCTCGGCCAGCACCACCAGCTTCTGCCGCGCGAAGATCAGTTCGCGCCAGCGCAGGCGCGGTGCCAGTGCCGCAGCTTCGTCGCACATGAACAGCACGTAGCCATCATTGCGCTGGGTGCGCGCATAACCGGCGAAACCGGCTTCACCGGCGCGGAACTGCAGTTCGCCAGCCAGCTCGGGCTCGAAGCCCTGCCGGCACAGGCACAGCAGGCCGATGCCGGTCTCAGTAACGGGCGCCATCGCTTTCCCCATAGGCACGCAGCACGCTGCGCGCGGCGTCGCGGTTCAGGCCCTGCACCACTTCGATGCCGCGCTTGTTGAGTTCACCCACCCAGTCGGCCGGCAGCGGGCCTTCGTCGAACGGGGTCAGCTCTTCGACGTCGGCCGAGTTGGCACCGATCAGCAGGCGGTCGATGCCGGCCCACACGGTGGCGCCGTAGCACTGGCAGCACGGCTGCGAGCTGGTGGCCAGGGTGACCAGCGACAGTACCGCGTTCAGGCGCGGGGTCTGCAGGCGCTGCTGGGCCAGCATGTAGGCCATGTTCTCGGCGTGCGCCAGCGAGGTCGCGTGCGGCATCACCCGGTTCACGCCGGCGGCGATCACCTTGTCATCCGGGCCGAACACCACCGCACCGAACGGGCCGCCACTGGCGTGCTCGACGTTCAGCCGCGACAGCTCGATCGCCAGCGCGACCTTGGCCTCATCGCCCGGATATCGACGATCCAGGTCGATCTGGTCGTGGATCCAGGCGGGAAGGGTCAGGTGGACTTGCGCGTACAGCATCGCGGGGGTGCCTCGTAGGGAATGGAAGAAGGTGCGGTTGCTTGGGAAACCGGCGCGCAGTGTAGCCGCACCGGCCTGTATCGGGTGTGGCGGTGGGTCAGCCCGGCGAGCCGGTGCGGATCACTACGTACTGCTTGCGGAATTCCAGCCCGGCCTGCGGCCAGCTGGCCGCGTAGGCGCGCAGCAGGGGCAGGGCGGCGGCGAAGTCGTGGCCGTTGACCCGGCAATCGGCCTCGCACAGGCCGTCGGCATCGCGCGAGGCGAACAGGCGGATGGCGAGGAACTGGCGGGCTTTCAGCAGCTCATCGAAGGCCTCCATGCTGCGCGTGAACAGGCAGCAGGGGCAGGAACCGTGGTCGTCCTCGCTGCAGGTGGAGGCATCCACCTCCTGTGCGCGGTAGTGCGCCAGCGGCCCCAGCACCACGGTGCGCTGCAGTTCTTCGCCTTCGTCGGCGCCCGGATAGGTCAGGCCCAACATCGGCAGGCCCTGCGCGTCTGCGGCGCCGACGGCGGTCTGCAGCGTCGCCAGGTCCACCCGCACCCAGGCCTGGAAGCCGGACAGCAGCGACGCCTGTTCGTCGGCACCGTTGGCGTGCTGGTACTCGAACAGGCCATCGGCGAACAACACCGGATGCTGGGCCTCGATGACGGTGGAGGTCTGCCAGCCGCCGTTGTCGCGCGCGTGCGCGGCCATCGCGTGCGGGGTCAGGCGCAGGCCGCTGTCCAGCAGCAGCGCGCCGCCGTCGGCGCGGCAGGCGATGCCGGCGTCCTGCAGGACCTGCTGCAGCAGCGGGAGGAGAGCGGCGGAGGTCGTGGTCATGTCAGGCCTGTGGATGGATGGGGTGGAACATCCAGGCAGGGCCTGGGGATCTAGTGGTCGAGCGCGTCGAGTTCGGCGCGATATCGCTGCGCGTCGGGCTGCTGTTGCGGATCGTTGCCGTGGTCGCGCAGCCAGGTTTCCAGCTCGCGGCGATAGTCCGCGCGGAAATCGGCATTGCCCGGGCTGAAGTGCAGCTTGCGCGCCGCCACTTCCACCCGCTCGCGCGCGCTGGCCCGGGCCTGGGCGATGCCGTGCGGCGATTCATTGGTGAGGATGACGAAGTTGCGCGGGAAACCCGGCGTGTACTTGACCACGAACGGCTGGTCGGGCGCCGGGATGCGGATCGCGTTCTCCAGCGGCCACAGCGAGGCGGTGTTGGTGTGGAACACCACCTCCACGTCGCGGCCCTCGGCGGTGCGCAGCACCCCTTCGTAGCGCCAGATGTACTGCTCGTTCATCGTCGAACTGGTGCGCTCGGACTTCACGATCACCGCTTCACCAGGCTCGCCCACCACGTTCAGGAAGGCGGCGTTGAGGAAGTGGCCGAGGAAGATGTTGAGCATCGCCAGCGGGAACACCACGATGGCGTAGCCCGGAAAACGCCGCCACCACGAGACCAGCCCGGCCAGCACCATCGCCGAAAAGAACGTCAGCAGCGGATGCTGCGAGATGAACCAGAACAGGACGGAGAGGGCGGTGATCATCGTCGGGGTCATGCGGGCGCCGTGCTGGCGCCCGCGCAGGTCCTCAGGCCGACCAGGTGTCGCGCAGGGTCACGCTGCGGTTGAACACCGGCTTGGCTTCGGTGTGGTCGCGGCGGTCGGCCACGAAGTAGCCGGTGCGTTCGAACTGGAACGACTGCTCCGGGGCAGCGCTGGCCGCGGCCGGCTCGACATAGCCGGTGACGGTGCGGCGCGATTCCGGATTGAGGTAATCACGGTAGGTCTTGCCTTCCGATTCGTCGTCGGGGTTCGGCACCGAGAACAGGCGGTCGTACAGGCGGATCTCGGCCGGCACGCCATGCACGGCGCTGACCCAGTGGATGGTGCCCTTGACCTTGCGGTTGGCGCCTTCCATGCCCGGACGCGATTCCGGATCCAGCCAGCCACGCAGCTCGGTGATGGTGCCGTCGGCATCCTTGATCACTTCATCGCAGCGGATGATGCCGGCACCACGCAGGCGCACTTCGCCACCCGGCACCAGGCGCTTCCAGCCCTTCGGCGGCACTTCGGCGAAGTCCTCGCGGTCGATCCACACTTCGCGTGCGAACGGCACTTCGCGGCTGCCGAAGCTCTCGTCCTTCGGGTGGTTGCTGAAGGTCAGCTGTTCTTCGTGGCCTTCCGGGAGGTTGGTCAGCACCAGCTTGACCGGGTCGACCACGGCCATGCGGCGCGGCGCGGCGCTGTCCAGGTCTTCGCGCAGCGCGCCTTCCAGCACGCTGAAGTCGATCAGCGAATTCTGCTTGCTGATGCCCACGCGCTCGGCGAACAGGCGCATCGCGGCCGGGGTGTAGCCACGGCGACGCAGGCCCTGCAGGGTCGGCATGCGCGGGTCTTCCCAGCCGTCCACCAGCTGCTCGGTAACCAGCGCCATCAGCTTGCGCTTGCTCATCACCGTGTAATTGATGTTCAGGCGCGAGAACTCGATCTGGCGCGGCTTGGCGGCTTCGCGCGGCAGGCCGGCGTCGACCAGCGGCTGGGTCAGCGTGTCGTCATGGGCGAAATCGACGTTGTCCACGCACCAGTCGTACAGCGGGCGGTGGTCTTCGAATTCCAGCGTGCACAGCGAGTGGGTGATGCCCTCGATCGAGTCGCCCAGCGCGTGCGCGAAGTCGTACATCGGGTAGATCGGCCACGCGTTGCCGGTGTTCTGGTGCTCGACGTGCTTGATGCGGTACAGCGCCGGATCGCGCAGGTTGATGTTGCCGCTGGCCATGTCGATCTTCGCGCGCAGGGTGCGCGCGCCATCCGGGAATTCACCGGCGCGCATGCGGCGGAACAGGTCGAGGTTTTCCTCGACGCTGCGGTCGCGCCACGGCGACGGGCGGCCCGGCTCGGTCAGGGTGCCGCGGTAGGCGCGCACTTCCTCGGCCGACAGGTCGCAGACATAGGCCTTGCCCTGTTCGATCAGCTTTTCGGCCGCCAGGTAATAGGTCTGGAAGTAGTCAGAAGCATGGCGCAGTTCGTTCCAGCTGAAGCCCAGCCAGCGCACGTCGTCCTGGATCGCGGCCACGTATTCCGGGTCTTCCTTGGCCGGGTTGGTGTCATCGAAGCGCAGGTTGCAGACGCCGCTGAACTCGCCGGCGATGCCGAAGTTCAGGCAGATCGACTTGGCATGGCCGATGTGCAGGTAGCCGTTCGGTTCCGGCGGGAAACGGGTCTTGATCGCCTGGTGCTTTCCGCTGGCCAGGTCCTCGCGCACGATCTGGCGGATGAAATCGCGCTTTTCGTGGCTGTCGGCGGGGGTCTCGGGGCTGGCGGGGGTGTGCTCGGACATGAGTCGGCGAAAAGAAAGGCAGAAAGATCGCCAGTCTAGCGCGTACCGGGCAGGGCTGCCCGGTGGGGCGTGGGGATGCCGGCCAGCGGCCGGCACTACCAGGCCCTCTTCCCGGTAGCGCCGGCCGCTGGCCGACGGAATGTGGATCGCCGTGCAATTGGGTAGTGCCGGCCGCTGGCCGGCAGAACGGTCATGCGCCGTCACCACCACCATTCAGCCCCCGAGCGTATGCTGGAACCCTGTCCCACGGAGCTGCCGCATGCACATCGTGTACAAGGCCGACAACCTGTTCGACGCCCACCTGGTCAAGCACGCGCTGGAGGATGCCGGCATCCCGGCCTTCGTGTTCGGCGAGTCGTTGCTGGGTGGCATGGGCGAGCTGCCGCTGTTCGGCGTGCTGCGGGTAGGCATCCCTGATGCGGCACGGCCGCAGGCCGAGGACATCGTGGCGGCGCTGGACTTGGGCCACGCGCCGGACGCCCCCATTTCAGATGCAGACGACATAGCCGGCCTTCCGGCCTAGGAGCGCATCATGTTGGGAATTGGCCAGGGCATCCTCGGCATCGGCGCCTTCAAGCAGCGTCTGCCGCGCCCGGAAGAAGCACTGCCGGGGCGTGACCAACCGCTGCCGCTGCACAGCAACCAGCACTTCGTGAACAGCCATCCGCTGAAGGACCGTTTCGCCGGCCTGCAGCAGATCCGCTTCGCGCTGGGCTGCTTCTGGGGCGCCGAGCGCAAGTTCTGGACCGAACCGGGCGTGTACAGCACATCGGTGGGCTATGCCGGCGGCATCACCCCGAACCCGACCTATGAAGAGGTGTGCTCGGGCCTGACCGGCCACACCGAAGTGGTGCAGGTGGTGTTCGACCCGGCGGTGGTGAGCCTGGAGCGGCTGCTGCAGCTGTTCTGGGAAAGCCACGACCCGACCCAGGGCATGCGCCAGGGCAACGACACCGGCACCCAGTACCGTTCGGCGATCCACGCCACCGACGAGGCGCAGTACGCCACCGCGCTGGCCAGCCGCGAGGCCTACCAGGCGCAGCTGGATGCGGCCGGCTACGGCCCGATCACCACCGAGATCGAGTACCCGGCACCGGCGTACTACTACGCCGAGGACTATCACCAGCAGTACCTGGCGAAGAACCCGAACGGTTACTGCGGCATCGGCGGCACCGGCGTGAGCTGTCCGATCGGATTGGATGTGGAGGCGCCGCGCTGACGCGCGGTGGTCCGCCTGCGGCGGGCAACGTCAAAATCAACGTCAACAGCCAAAGCGGCTCTGGGTTGTTGTGAGTTTGGCGGGACGGGTATAGATGGCGGGACACGCCGTAAACCCGTCCATGGGGGCTCGGCCACGGCATCCATGCCGTGGACGGTCCCGCCATCTGCACCCGTCCCGCCTTCGACAGTTTCCCGGTGACGGTGGGCAAGAGCATTGGGTTACTGACGAACTGAAAGAAAACAAAAAGGACGCGGCCTTCGCCGCGTCCTTTTTGTTTGGTCCTGCAGTGCTCCGTAGAGTCGAGCTTGCTCGACTGCGAGCAAGCGAAGCGCGCGACCCGCTTTTGCTCTTCTTTCTTTCATCCGTGGCGGGCGGCCGCCGGAAACTGTCAGAGGGCGGGGGGGGGGGGGGGGGGGGGGGGGGGGGGGGGGGGGGGGGGGGGGGGGGGGCCCCCCCCCCCCCCCGCCGCCGCCCCGCCCGGCCCCCCCCCCCCCCCCCCCCCCCCCCCCCCCGACCCAGCGCGGCTTTCGCTCTTGCTTCAACGCGACCAAGCCCCCGCCACGAGGGGCTCAGCCGTTCGCCGGAATCACAGTTCCGAACGAATGCGCTCGCGCAGCACCTGCAGATCCTTGGCAAACGCATCGATACCGGTCGCCAGCTTCTCGGTCGCCATCGGATCGGCCGCCAGATCCGCCGCGAACTTCGCCGCGTCGATCGGGGTCACGGGCACGCCATCCGCCGCACCGGCCACCAGCTTGCGCGGCAGCTCGCCGTGGTCGGCGTCCAGCTTCTCCAGCAGGTCCGGCGAAATCGTCAGGCGGTCGCAGCCGGCCAGCGCTTCGATCTGCGCGGTCGAACGGAACGAGGCGCCCATCACCACCGTCGGCGAACCGCGGCGCTTGAATTCGGCATACACGCCGCGCACGAACTTCACGCCCGGGTCTTCATCGATGTTGGCCGGGGTCTGGCCGTTGGCCACGTACCAGTCCAGGATGCGGCCGACGAACGGCGAGATCAGGAACGCGCCGGCTTCGCTGCAGGCCAGCGCCTGGGTCGGGTTGAAGATCAGGGTCAGGTTGCAGTCGATTCCCTCGGCCTGCAGGATGCGCGCGGCTTCCACGCCTTCCCAGGTCGCGGCGATCTTGATCAGGATCTTCTCGCGCGGCACGCCGGCATCGGCGTACATCTGGATGAACTGGCGGGCCTTGGCTACGGTGGCAGCGGTGTCGTGGGCCTGGTCGGCATCCACTTCGGTGGACACGCGGCCCGGCACCAGCGTGCTCAGCAGCGCGCCGACGCCGATGGTCAGGCGGTCGGCCACGGCGTGCACCACGGCTTCGCGGTCGCCACTCTGCTGGCGGCCCCAGGCCAGTTCGCGTTCGATCAGCTCGGCGTAGACCGGCAGGTCCAGCGCCTTCTTCACCAGGGTCGGGTTGGTGGTGCAGTCCACCGGCTGCAGGCGCTTGATCGCCTCGTAGTCACCGGTATCGGCAACGACCACGGACAGTTCGCGCAGCTGGGACAGTTTGGACGGGGTACTCATTACGGCTCCTGGTGCAGGGGGATCGAATCGCGCGCGGTGCGCAGCGGTAATCAGGGGCGGTCGTTGTGGACCGCGGTCACGCGCAGGCGCAGCTTGCGGCCGCCGGGCGCGTTCCAGTCGATGCTCTGGCCGATCGAAAGGCCGAGCAGGGCACTGCCGACCGGGGCCAGCACGGAAACCTTGCCTTCATCGACGTTGGCTTCGCGGGGGAAGACCAGGGTCAGGACGTGCTTCTCGCCCGACACTTCATCTTCGCACTCCACGCGCGAATGCATCATGACGATGCCTTCGGGAATCTGGTCCGGTGCCAGTACGGTGGCACGGTTGAGTTCTTCAGCAAGCGCGAGCGCGGCAGGCGTCTGGCTCAGCGCAGGGGATTCGAGCATGGCGTCCAGGCGGTCCATGTCGAAGGTGGAAACGGTGATCGACGGCGGCAGGCCGCTGGCGGTACTCATGGTGAAGCTCCTTGGTTGAAAGCCATGCAAAAGGCGGCACCTGCTGGCGCCGCCTGTCTGTATTGTGGGGACAAATGCGACCGGAATCGACTCCTGCCGATTCCAGGCCGGTGCTGCGGGGGTTCAGCCGTTCAGCGCGGGGCCGGGCAGGGCGGTCGTGTCGCCGGCGGCGTTGACCGCTTCCAGGGTGAACAGCGCCTGCGGCAGGCGCTTGAACTGATCGGCCAGCTCCATCAGGAAGTCGTTCATGGCCGAGCTGCGGCGCCAGATCATGGCGATGCGGCGGCTGGGGCGGCCTTCGCCGGTGAAGTCGAGCAGGCGGATGTTGTTCGAGCGCGGCACCGGCGGCTGCACCGACAGGCTTGGCAGCAGGGTGATGCCGACGTCGGCGGCGACCATCTGCCGCAGCGTTTCCAGGCTGGTGGCGCGGAACTCGGACTTCTCGTTGGCACCGAACAGGCGGCAGACTTCAAGCGCCTGGTCGCGCAGGCAATGGCCATCTTCCAGCAGCAGCAGCTTCTGCGTGGCCAGTTCCTGCACGTCCAGGTGTTCGCGACGGGCCAACGGGTGGCGCCCGGACACGGCCAGCAGGAACGGTTCCTCGAACAGGAACTCGGCATGCAGCTGGTCGTCGATCACCGGCAGGGCCAGCAGTGCAGCGTCGAGCTTGCCTTCGCGCAGGCGGTCCAGCAGCACATCGCTCTTTTCCTCGACCAGCAGCAGTTCCAGCTCCGGGAAGCGATCGCGGATGCGCGGAATCACATGCGGCAGCAGGTACGGGCCCAGGGTAGGGAAGATCCCCAGGCGCACCGTACCGGCTTCCGGATCGCGACTGCGACGTGCCGCTTCCTTCAGCTGTTCCACTTCGGACACGATCACCCGTGCCCGTGCTGCTGCTTCCTGGCCGGCCGGGGTCAGCATCACCTTGCGCGGTGCACGTTCCACCAGCGGCAGGCCCAGCTCTTCTTCCAGCTTGCGGATCTGCGTGGACAGCGTCGGCTGGCTGACGAAGCAGGAGGCGGCAGCCCGGCCGAAATGCTTGTGGTCGGCCAGGGCTACCAGGTACTTCAGATCACGTAGGTTCATCCTTACACCCCAGGGGTAACGGACCGGCTGACGGCATGGTTACCCGACAGGCAGACAATGTTCCCGGTGATCTGGGAACGGTGGATCAGGCAGCTTCAGCAACGGCACCGCTGCTGCTGCTCACCGACGAGCGGATCAGGTGGTCGAACGCGCTCAGTGCGGCGGTCGAACCGGCGCCCATGGCAATGATGATCTGCTTGTAGGGTACCGTCGTGCAATCGCCAGCAGCGAACACGCCCGGCAGGTTGGTCTGGCCGCGGTCATCGATGACGACCTCGCCACGCGGTGACAGCGCCACGGTGTCCTTCAGCCACTCGGTGTTGGGCAGCAGGCCGATCTGCACGAAGATGCCTTCCAGCTCGACGCGGTGGGCGTCGCCGCCGACACGGTCCTTGTAGACCAGGCCGGTGACACGGCTGCCGTCGCCCAGCACTTCGGTGGTCTGTGCGCTGGTCAGCACGGTGACGTTGGCCAGGCTGCGCAGTTTCTTCTGCAGCACTTCGTCGGCGCGCAGGCTGGAATCGAACTCCAGCAGGGTTACATGCGACACGATGCCGGCCAGATCGATGGCCGCTTCCACGCCGGAGTTGCCGCCGCCGATCACCGCCACGCGCTTGCCCTTGAACAGCGGACCATCGCAGTGCGGGCAGTAGGCCACGCCCTTGTTGCGGTACTGGTCTTCGCCCGGCACGTTCATCTGGCGCCAGCGTGCGCCGGTGGACAGGATCACCGAACGCGACTTCAGCACCGCGCCGTTCTCCAGCTGCACCTGCACCAGGCCGTCTTCACCGGCCGGCACCAGCGCACTGGCGCGCTGCAGGTTCATGATGTCCACCTCGTACTCGCGCACGTGCTGTTCCAGCGCCGTGGCCAGCTTCGGGCCCTCGGTCTCCTTCACCGAGATGAAGTTCTCGATCGCCATGGTGTCCAGCACCTGGCCACCGAAACGTTCGGCGGCGATGCCGGTGCGGATGCCCTTGCGTGCAGCATAGATCGCTGCTGCCGCGCCGGCCGGGCCACCGCCCACCACCAGCACGTCGAAGGCATCCTTGGCGGCGATCTTCTCGGCATCGCGCTTGCTGGCGTTGGTATCCAGCTTGGCGACGATCTGCTCGAGGGTCATGCGACCCTGGTCGAAGACTTCACCGTTGAGGTACACGGTCGGCACCGACATGATCTCGCGCTTCTCGACTTCGTCCTGGAACAGGGCACCGTCGATGGCCACGTGCTGGATGCGTGGGTTGAGTACCGCGGCCAGGTTCAGCGCCTGCACCACGTCCGGGCAGTTCTGGCAGGACAGCGAGAAGTAGGTTTCGAACTTGTATTCACCTTCTAGGTTCTGCACCTGCTCGATCAGCTCGGCGGTGGCCTTGGACGGGTGGCCGCCGACCTGCAGCAGCGCTAGCACCAGCGAGGTGAACTCGTGGCCCATCGGCAGGCCGGCGAAGGTCAGGTGGATATCCTGGCCCGGGGTGCCCAGGTCGAAGGACGGCACACGGCCCTGGCCATCGCGCAGCACCTGCAGCGAGATCTTGTCCGACAGGCTGTCCAGGGTCTGCAGCAGTTCCAGCATTTCCTGCGACTTGGCGCCGTCGTCGGCGTGCGCGGTGATCTGGATCGGGCGGGTCACGCGCTCCAGATAGGTCTTCAGCTGCGACTGCAGGTTGGCGTCCAACATCGGGTCATCTCCTGGCTTCAGGCAAACAGGGGGCGTGGCACCGCTGTAGAAGGTAGCGGACCAGCAGGGGGTAGGGGTGAACCCAAGACAGCGACCGTGGAAGGGGCTGGCTGGCCAAGGCGGGCGAGCGTTGGCTGTCTTGGGTTCACCCCCACGCCGGCGGGGGGACCGGCACGGGGATGAAAGACGCGCCGTGGCGTGGGGCCACGGCAGGCCGGTACTGCTTTAGATCTTGCCGACCAGGTCCAGCGACGGGGTCAGGGTCTTCTCGCCTTCCTTCCACTTGGCCGGGCACACCTGGTTCGGGTTGGCGGCGGTGAACTGGGCAGCCTTCAGCTTGCGCAGGGTTTCGGAGACGTCACGGGCGATCTCGTTGGAGTGGATCTCCAGGGTCTTGATCACGCCTTCCGGGTTGATGATGAAGGTGCCGCGCAGGGCCAGGCCTTCTTCCGGAATGTGCACGCCGAAGGCGTTGGTCAGCTGGTGGGTCGGGTCGCCGACCAGCGGGAACTGGGCCTTGCCGACGGCCGGCGAGGTTTCGTGCCACACCTTGTGCGAGAAGTGGGTGTCGGTGGTGACGATGTAGACCTCGGCGCCGGCCTTCTTGAACTCGGCGTAATGGTCAGCGGCGTCTTCGATCTCGGTCGGGCAGTTGAAGGTGAAGGCGGCCGGCATGAAGATCAGGACCGACCACTGGCCCTTCAGGGTGCTGTCGGAAACCTTGATGAACTCGCCATTCAGGTAAGCATTGGCTTCGAACGGCTGGATCTGGGTGTTGATCAGGGACATCGTTTTTCCTCTGGGTGAAGGGGAGTGGGTGAATCGACAGGACCTAGAGTACCGACTCGCTATCGATAAGAACAATCCATTGATTGCATCTATTTGATAGATGCAGTCTATCAGAATGCACTGAGCAGGCACTGAACCCGGACGCTTTCATCCTGCAACTGCCTGTGTGACAAGGGAAAGCTCCCGGAGGCGCAGAATGCGGCCGATAGCCCCTCCTTATGCCCTCTGGCGAAACCTGAACGGATTCCAGCTTTTGTAGAGCCGAGCCCATGCTCGGCTGCGGGTGGAGCAGCCGAGCATGGGCTCGGCTCTACAATTGCGGCATGTCTTTCCAACCCGAACCCTCCCTGCGCCAGATCGTGGCTGAGGCCAGTGCCCGCCTCGGCGGCGTCGAGGCCCGCCATGAGGCCGAACTACTGCTGCTGCACGTGCTGGACCGCCCGCGCAGCTGGCTGTTCGCGCATGCCACCGATCCGCTGGCCGCCGCCGACCAGGCCACCTTCGAAGCGTTGCTGGCCCGCCGCGTGGCCGGCGAGCCGGTGGCCTACCTGACCGGCCGCCGCGGTTTCTGGACGCTGGACCTGGAGGTCGACCCGGCCACGCTGATCCCGCGTCCGGAAACTGAGCTGCTGGTGGAGCTGGCGCTGGAGCGCCTGCCGTCAGACCAGGCGTTGCAGCTGGCCGACCTGGGTACCGGTAGCGGTGCGATTGCACTTGCACTGGCCAGCGAACGGCCCCAAGCGCAGGTGCTGGCTACCGATGCCAGCCCGGGCGCGCTGGCCGTGGCCGTGCGCAATGCTGCGCGCCATGAACTGCGCAACGTCCGCTTCGCCGAGGGCGGGCACGACTGGTATGCGCCACTGCAGGGTGCACGCTTCGACCTGATTGCCAGCAACCCGCCATACATCGCCAGCGACGACCCGCATCTGGAGCAGGGCGACCTGCGTTTTGAACCGGCTTCCGCGCTGGCCTCCGGCGTGGACGGGCTGGATGACATCCGCCGCATCGTCGACGGTGGCCAGGCCCATCTGCTGCCCGGTGGCTGGCTGCTGATCGAGCACGGTTGGGACCAGGGCGCGGCGATCCGCGCGCTGTTCGACGCGGCGGGTTTTACGGAGGTGCAGACCGTACAGGATCTGGAGCAGCGCGACCGGATCACCCTGGGCCGGCGTCCGGCCTAGAATGGAGGTTCTCCTGCCCCGGCAGGGCATCACCCTGGAGCTGCAAGCATGCGTACGCTGTACCCCGCCATCACCCCCTACGACGTCGGCACCCTGAAGGTCGACGACCGCCACACGCTGTACTTCGAACAGTGCGGCAACCCGGACGGCAAGCCGGTGGTGATGCTGCACGGTGGCCCGGGCGGCGGCTGCAGCGACAAGATGCGCCAGTTCCACGACCCGTCCAAGTACCGCATCATCCTGTTCGACCAGCGCGGTGCCGGCCGTTCCACCCCGCACGCGGACCTGGTGGACAACACCACCTGGGACCTCGTCGCCGATATCGAGAAGCTGCGCGAGCACCTCAAGGTTGATCGCTGGCAGGTGTTCGGCGGCAGCTGGGGTTCGACCCTGGCGCTGGCCTATGCCGAAACCCACCCGCAGCGCGTGACCGAACTGGTCCTGCGCGGCATCTTCATGCTGCGTCGCTGGGAACTGGAATGGTTCTACCAGGAAGGCGCCAACCGCCTGTTCCCGGATGCGTGGGAGCACTACCTCAAGCCGATTCCGTCGGTGGAGCGTCATGACCTGATCTCGGCCTTCCACCGCCGCCTGACCAGCCAAGACGAAACCACCCGCCTTGAAGCGGCCAAAGCCTGGGCGGTGTGGGAAGGCGCGACCAGCTTCCTGCACGTCGACGACGACTTCATCAACAGCCACGAAGACCCGCACTTCGCGCTGGCCTTTGCCCGCATCGAGAACCATTACTTCGTCAACGGCGGCTTCTTCGAGGTGGAAGACCAGCTGCTGCGCGACGCGCACCGCATCGCTGACATTCCCGGCGTGATCGTGCACGGCCGCTATGACGTGGTCTGCCCGCTGGCCAACGCCTGGGACCTGACCAAGGTGTGGCCGAAGGCGAAGCTGGAAATCACGCCGGCCTCGGGTCACTCGGCGTTCGAAGCCGAGAACGTGGACGCACTGGTGCGCGCCACCGACAGTTTTGCTTGAGGCAAAACTATCCACGCATTCCACCTTATCCCCGCGCCTGTCGGCGCGCCCCCTTGAACAACAAGGGGGCTCTGCTCCAGACCGGGTTCGGTGCACTGATCAGTAGAGCCAGGCCACGCCTGGCTGCGGTAGTGCCGGCCGCTGGCCGGCAAACCTGAGACGGTTGGATTCCTGGAGGCGCCGGCCAGCGGCGGGCGCTACCACTCCCCGGCCAGCAGCGCGTCGGCCAGCACCTGCAGCTTCGGCGAGTGCTGGCGCGACGGCGGGTAGATCAACGACAGCGCGCGGCTGCGGCCTTCAAACGGCTGCAGCACGCGCTGCAGGCGGCCATCGGCCAACGCATCGGCCACGGCGAAATCCATCACCTGCACGATGCCGATACCGGCGATGGCCGCTTCCACCAGCGGATCGCCGCTGTCGAACACCATCCGCGTTGGCGGCGTGAACTCGCGCAGTTGCCCGTCCTGCAGGAACTGCCAGTCCACCAGCCGGCCACTGCGCAGGTTGCGCACCGCCAGGCAGGCATGGTCCTGCAGCGCGGCCACATCGTCCGGTGCGCCACAGCGGGCCAGATAGGCGGGGCTGGCCACCGTCACCCAGCGCAGCGGCCGCAATGGCCGCGCGACGATGCGCTGGTCGGCGATGACGCCGGTGCGCAGCGCGGCATCGAAGCCTTCCTCGACCAGATCGACCAGACGGTCGCTGAGCACCGCTTCCACCTGCAGCTGCGGATGCTGCTGCAGCAACGGCGCCAGCATCGGCACCAGCACCTTGCGCCCGAACATCGACGGCGCACTGATCTTCAATGTGCCCGAGGGCGTGCACGGGCGGTCGGCCAGTTGCCGTTCGGCATCGTCCAGGCCGGTCAGCAGTGGTGCCACCTGTTCCACGAACTGGCGGCCATCCGGGGTCAGCGCCACGTTGCGGGTGTTCCGCTGCAGCAGCTTCACCCCCAGCGTGGCTTCCAGCCTTCCGATCGCGCGCGACAGGCCGGACTGGCTCAGGCCCAGCTGGCCGGCGGCCACGGTGAAACTGCGGGCTTCGGCCACCTGCACCAGCATGCGCACCGCATTGAGGTCCATCGAGGCTCCATTCATGCCGAAAATCATGACAGATATGGTCGTGGAGGGGTTTATTGATTGGCTCGCATCAATGAGACTGCGCTCCCCCACCGCGCCAGACCGCCGATGCCTCCCCTCAAATACCCGCGCTGGGCGCTGACCCTGTTGGCCACCGCCCAGCTGATCATCGCCCTGGATGCCACCATCATCTTCGTTGCCCTGCATGACATGGGTTGCGCGCTGCAGATCAACGCGCAGCAGCTGCAATGGGTGGTCAGTGCCTACACCGTGGCCTTCGGCGGCAGCCTGCTGCTCGGCGGGCGCGCCGCCGACCTGATCGGCCGCCGCCGCTTCTACCGGCTGGGCATGCTGCTGTTCGCGCTGGCCTCGCTGCTCGGCGCGCTGGCGCCGAACGCCACGCTGTTGATCATCGCGCGCGCCGCACAAGGCGTCGGGGCGGCGCTGCTGTTCCCGGCCACGCTGGCGCTGATCAACACGCTGTACGCCGAAGGCCCGGTACGCAATCGTGCGCTGGCGATCTGGAGCATGGCCAGCGCGGTGGGCCTGGCGCTGGGCACGCTGCTCGGCGGCGTGCTGACCCAGGCGTTCGGCTGGCCGGCGGTGCTGGCGGTGATCGTGCCGCTGGCCACGGCGTGCGCGGTCGCGGCCGGTACATGGCTGCCGGCCGATGGTCCACGCGTGCAGGGCCGTTCCTTCGATCTGGCCGGTTGCCTCACCGTCACCGCCGGCGGCAGCCTGCTGGTCACCACCCTGGTGCAAGGGCCGGAGTGGGGCTGGACGGCGCCGGCTACGCTCATCTGCCTGCTGCTTTCAGCCGTACTGTTGACGGTGTTCGTACAGATCGAAAAGCGCAGCCGTGACCCGCTGATGCAGTTTTCGCTGTTGCGCCTGCCCGGCCTCCGCGCCGCGCTGGGTCTGACCTTCGCTTTCATGAGCAGCTATGGCGTGCAGTACTACTTCCTGGCGCTCTACTTCCAGGATGGCTATGGCTGGAGCCCGCTGCAGGCCGGTATGGCCTTCCTGCTGCCGACATTGGTGTGCACCTTCGGCATCCGGATTGCCGAACGCATGCTGCGGCGCCGTTCGCCACGGCAGGTGCTGGCCTGGGGCTTCGCCGCAGGTGCCGTCGGCATCGCCGCGGTTGCGTTGGCGATGCCGCATGGCGCCAGCTACTGGCCGCTGTTGCCGGGCATTGTGGTGCTCAGCGTCGGCCAGGGCATGAGCTGGACGGCGATGTGGATCGTGGCCGGGCAGGGCGTGCCGGGTCCGCAGCAAGGCGTCGCGTCCGGCATGGCGGCCACCGCCCAGCAGATCGGCGGCGCCTTGGGATTGGCGGTACTGGTGATGGTCGCCAACGCCGCGCGCGGCACGCAGGCGGCAACCAGCCCTGATGCGTTGCAGGGCATGGTCAATGCACAGTACGGCGCCGCGCTGTTCGCCGCGCTCGGCGTGGTGATCGCGCTGGGCCTGCGCCCGGCGCCGGTAGACTCGGCAGCGACTGCCTGCCTGAGCACCGACGCATGATCGAACTGCTGGACCTGCAACAGACCCTGCATGCCTTCGCTGCCTGCAACGATGACGACGAGGTGTGGAACGCCTTCGGCAGGGTGATGGCCAGCAACGAGGACCTGCTGGCTGCGCGGTTGTGGTTGCCGTCATCCAGTGATGAAGCGCTGGATGACGACGGCGAGCGGTCGGCCGCTTCGGCAGCGATGGGGCTGTTCCCGTATCTGGAGCCGGCCACGTTTGCCGACGTGCTGGATGTGCAGAAGCGGCAACGCCCGCTGTCGTCGCTGCAGGACTACGCGCAGGCACTGGCGTACTACGCCGAGTACGACGCGTTCCAGCAGGTCGAGGGTATCGACGAGGCTCTGGGCGAAGCGGGTGCTGAGGAACAAGTGGAGGCGCGCGAGGCAGGGGTGGGCGCAGGCATCTTCGCTTCCTTCGATCTGACGCTGAAGGCGTGCTCGGAGGGGCAGATCAAAGCCGCAGCGCAGCGCGTGGCGCGCCTGCTGGAGATTCCGGTGGGCGAGGCGCTGGCGCGCTGCCGTGCGTTGCCGCTGGTGCTGGGTGAGGCGCTGGATCGTCGCCGCGCGCAGGCGATCAAGGATGATCTCGAAGCGATCGGTGCGACCGTGCAGGTGCACGGGTTCAAGCCGTTCCCGTGGATGGATGCGCCCGTATTGCGGTAGTGGCGGGGGGGGGGGGGCGCCCCCCGGGGGGGGGGGGGGTGGCGGGGGGGGCCGCGGCGGCCCGCCCCCCCTCGGGTGTTTCGCAGCTGGCCCGGGCCCCCCCCGCGCCCGGCACTACCAAGCCTGGGTAAATCACCCGGCGGCCAGCAACTGCGGTTGCAGCGCGCTGAAGATCCGCGCCAGCCGCTCCGCCCATGCCTGCTGCCCGGCGGCATCGGCGATCAGGTCCTGGCGGATCTCCAGTTCCACGTGCACCAGCCCACGGCCTTCGCCATGCACCGGCACCGCGTAGTCGCTGGTACTGCTGACCGAATACGGTTCGTTGTCACCCACCACCAGGTCGCCTTCATCGCGCAGTGCCTGCAGCAGTGCATGCGCAAAGCGCGTGTCCTGGTGGTAAAGCACGCCGGCATGCCACGGCCGCTGCGTGCCGTTCATCACTGGGGTGAAGCTGTGCATCATCACCAGCAGGGTGGGGCGACCGGCATCGCGGCGTGCGTCCAGTTCGGCGTCGATGCGTGCGTGGTACGGCGCATGGATCGCATCGATGCGCTGTTGCCGCTGCGCCGCCGACAGACCGGCATTGCCCGGGACCACGGTGTGGTCGCTCACCTCCGGAATCAGCGTCGGCGAGGCCAGTGGGCGGTTGCAGTCGATCAGCAGCCGCGAATAGGTCTGTTCGATCGCCCAGGCATCCAGCCGTTCGGCCAGTGCGCGGGTGGTGCCGGCAATGCCGATGTCCCAGCCGATGTGGCGATCCAGTTCGGCCTGTGGCAAGCCCAGGCCGGCGAGGGTACCCGGCACCTGTTGGCCGGCATGGTCGGCCAGCAGCAGGTACGGCGAAGCGCCCTGAGGCCGGTGAATCGCGTAGATTGCCGGATCATCGGCGCCGAGCAGCGCCGACAGCGCATGCAGGTCGGCGTCAGCCACGCGGGCGCCCGTCCAGGTGGTGCTCGATCATCCACAGGCCGGCCCACAGCTTGGCATCCAGCTCGTAGCCTTCGCCCATCTTCTGCACCAGCCACGCTGCCGCCTGCGCGCGCGGAATCTCGTGCACGGTGATGTCTTCGCTGTCATCGCCGCCACCTTCGCCGATCCGGCGCAGGCCGGTGGCACGGACGAAGGCGATCTTCTCGCTGCTGGCGCCGGAGGACGTCGGGCCGATCATCAGCACTTCGGCGTGATCGGCGGTCCAGCCGGTTTCTTCTTCCAGTTCGCGCACGGCCGAGACTTCAATCGATTCGCCGGCGTGGATGTCGCCGACCAGGCCGGCGGGCATCTCGATGGTGGGTGCCTGCAGCGGCACGCGGAACTGCTCGACGAACAGCACCTTGTCCTCAGGGGTGACGGCGATGATGATCGCGGCCAGGCCACCGGCGTGGGTACGTTCGCTGTATTCCCAGGTGCCGCGCACCAGCATGCGCTGGTACTTGCCTTCATAGACGACACGCGGGGCTTCGGTGTTGCGCTGGCTCATGCGGGCTCGCTGGAATTGGAAAAGGATGGAGTGGGAACGGGGTCGGCCACACCGGCGGCATCGAACAGCCGGCGGCGGGTCATCGGGCCGAAGCGCAGGGTCTGGCACAGGCCACCGAGCAGCTCCGGGTCGGCCGCCTGGCGCAGCAGACCGGGTTGGCTGCCTTCCAGCGGCGCGTCCAGCGCGATGGTGGTCAGCTGGCGCCAGAGCTGGGCGTGCTCGCGCTGTTCGCGCAGGCGCACCGCCATCTGTGCCGCGCCGCGCAGGCGCAGGAACGGCACTTCGTCCAGGCGTTCGTACAGCGCATCCATGCTGCCGAAGTGGGCCAGCAGCACGGCGGCGGACTTGCTGCCGACACCACTGACACCGGGAATGTTGTCCACCGCATCGCCGCACAGTGCCAGGTAATCGGCGATCTGGTGCGCGTGCACGCCGTGCCGCGCCTTCACTCCGGCTACGTCCCAACGCTGGTTGCGTGCGTAGTCCCACTGCTCGTCGTGATCCAGCAGCAGCTGCGACAGGTCCTTGTCGGCGGAGATGATCACCCCGCGGTGGCTGCCACGGTGCACGTGCAGGGCGCTGCCGATCAGGTCATCGGCTTCGTATTCGTGGTGGGCAAGCACCGCAAGGCCCAACGCCGCGCACAGCGCCTTGCAGTGTACGAACTGGCGCTTGAGCGCTTCCGGCGCCGGGTCCCGATTGGCCTTGTAGGCCGGATACAGCCGGTGGCGGAAGCCGCTGTCGAGTGCTTCGTCGAAGGCGATGGCGATGTGCCGCGGGCGCTCGCGTTCGAGCAGATCGAGCAGGAAGCGGGCGAAGCCGTGCACGGCGTTGGTCGGCCAGCCCTGCGCGTCCTGGAACTGGTCCGGCAGCGAGTGCCAGGCGCGGAACACGTAGATGCTGGCGTCGACCAGATACAGCGATGGCGGTGGTGCCGGCAGGCTCATGCCGGTGGCGTCCAGTCGCGCAGCAGGGCCGCCGGATCGGGGCGCTCGCGCTCAGGTACATCGGCCCTGGGTGTACCGATGTGGATGAAGCCGGCGATGCGTTCGCCTTCGACCAGGCCCAGGTGGGCCTGTACCGCCGGATCGAAGGCCATCCAGGCGGTCAGCCACTGCGCGCCGAAGCCCAGCGCCTGCGCGGCCTGCAGCAGGGCGAAGCAGACGCAGCCGGCGGTCATCAGCTGTTCCTGCTCGGGCACCTTCGGGTCTGGCCGCGGGCTGGCCACCACCACGATCACCAGCGGCGCATGGCTGAAACGCTGGCGGTCCTTCTCGAATACTGCCTCGCCCGCATGCGGGTCGCGCTGGCGGCTGCGCTCGGCCAGGAAGTCGCCCAGAGTGTGACGTGCATCGCCGGCGATCTTCAGGAAGCGGAACGGTACGCGCTTGCCGTGGTCGGGCACGCGCACGGCCGAGGCCAGCATGCGCTGCAGGGTGGCTGGATCCGGTCCGGGCTCGCCCAGTTGCCGCGAGGGCACCGAGCGGCGGGCATCCAGGGCAAGCAGGGCAGCGGGGTCGGGCATGGAGTCTGAACCGGTCATCACGGGTGTTTGATTATAGTCGGGGTGGTCAATGACGCCGTCTGTGTCGCGTCCCGCCCCTGAATATCAAACTGTGATGAACATCATGCCACTGGCGGGAAAGGGACGACCGCTTCCTCTCGCCTCGTGGGCCTCGCACGGCTTACGATATCTATCTTGCCGGGCCGCCGGTCATGAGGTTTGAAGTGAGGACTGTTTCACTGTCCGTGACGGGCTGGCCGGCCTACCATCGACGTACCGGCACATGGGGTGTGCCGGCCGTCGCGATGTCCATGCTGTCTGTCGTACCAGAGAAGGTGGGGAGCCTTCCCGAATGATGAGCGCGCCCACACCGATGGGATCGCCGGGCCGTGACCCGGTCCAGCTTCAGCGTGCCCGGGACATGGTCCTGCCGGCGCTGTGCCAGGCGTTCGGGGCCGCACTGGCGCGTTTCGACGATGCACTGTTCGACCGCGCCGGCAATGCTGGCTCGTCGCAGCTGCTGTTCCTGGATGCGATGCGCGAGCTGCGCCGTCGCCGTGAGGACATCGCCGCCGCCTTCGCCGGCCACCTGCAGCGGGCCTGGGATGCACTGGCCAGTGGCGAGCCGTTGTCGGCCGAAGCCACCCTGTCCGGGCCGGCCGAGGATGGCCTGAGCCTGCTGGCTGAACATGTACTGGAATCGCGGCTGGCGGTGCGCAATTTCGCCACCGTGCTGCTGCGTGACTTCAAGCCGGTGCTGGCGCGGCTGGACCGCCGCCTCGGCCGCCTGATCGGCGGCGCCGAGCTGGATGCCGATCACAACCCGGTCAGCCCCGAACATCTGGGCGTGGCCATCCATGAGGCCTTTGCCGGCTGCGAACTGGCGCCGGAAGTGCACCTGGTGCTGATAAAGCTGTGCGAGCGCGACCTGCGCGCGCCGGTGGGCCGCATCTACGAGAAGCTGGACGAGCAGCTGGCCGCCGCTGGCGTGATGTCGCAGATGGGGGCGCCGCGGCGTCCATTGTCGGCCGCGCCCGACCCGCGCATGGCGCCCGGGTCGGACGATCTGGTCGAGCCGCGCCACGCGGCGGGCTTCGAATCCGAATTCAGCGATGATGAACAGGCCGCGCCGGCCTGGGCACAGCGCTTCGCTGCGCGCTGGTCCGAGCGCCGTGGCCACATGCAGCAGCACCTCGGGAGCGAGGATGCCGGCAACGGCGAGGCGTATGCCGGCCAGCAGGGAATGCTGCTGGAGGCCCTGCATGAGCTGCTGCAGCAGACCCGTCATGTCCGCGAGGACGCCACCTCGGCCGCGCAGGTCGCGGTTGGCCAGCACCGCCCGTTGAGCCAGCGCGAGATGATGTCGGTGCTGTCGCTGCTGCAGGCCACGCCCAGTGCCACCCTGCGTGCGGCCATCGGCGAGGATGGCGAATCACTGGCGCAGCGGCTGAAGAGTGAAGTGCTGTCCAGCGCCACCCGTCTCGGCGTCGATCCTGGCCAGACCCGGCTGGACCCGCAGGACGAAGATGCGATCGATCTGGTCGGCATGCTGTTCGACGTGATGCTGGACGAACGCGAGCTGGAGGGCCGTTCGCGCGAGCTGATCGGCCGCCTGGTGGTGCCCTTCGTCAAGGTGGCGATGCTCGACCGCCGCATGTTCGTGCAGAAGACCCACCCGGCCCGCAAGCTGCTCAACTCGCTGGCCGAAGCCTGCGAGGGGAATACCGGCGAAAGCCAGGCCGAGCGCATGCTGATGGCCAAGGTCGAGGAAATCATCGAGCGCCTGGTGGCTGAGTTCAACGAGAACCTGGCGATCTTCCTGACCCTGGAAGAAGAATTCCGCGAGTTCCTCGTGCAGCACCGCCGCCGTGTGGAAATCGCCGAGCGCCGCGCCGCCGAAACGCAGCGCGGCCAGGAGAAGCTGGAAATGGCCCGCAGCCGGGCGGGTGCCGAACTGGATCGCCGCATCGGCGATGCCACCCTGCCGCCGGCCATCGCTGAGTTCCTGCGCCAGCCATGGCAGCACCACCTGACCCTGGCGCTGCTGCGCGAGGGCGAGGAGGGCGCGTCGGTGGCCGAGGCACTGAGCCTGGCTGACGGCCTGCTGGAGGAAGTGGCCGAGGCCCGCCGCCAGATCGTCGGCAAGCCGTGGCTGCAGGCCTGGCAGCCGGTGCTGGCCAAGGTATTTGCCAGTGTCGGCGTGCACGGCGATGCCGCCACGGGTGCCATCGACGCCCTGCACGACACCCTGCAGGGCATTGCGGAATCGCGACCGGAACTGCAGCGCGCGCTGCCGGAGCTGCCGCAGGTTGCCTTGCCGGCGCCGCCGGTGGCTGAGTCGCCAGCGGTGGAGCTCGGCGGGCAGATCGACGCCGACGATTTCGACAACGCCGATGCCGACCGCTTCCGACGCATGGAAATCGGCAACTGGCTGGACTTCGTCGACAAGGACGGCAAGGTGCAGGCCGGCAAGCTGTCCTGGGTCAGCCCGATTTCCTCGCGCCTGCTGTTCGTCAACCGCCGCGGCGTGCGCTTCTGCGTGGCCTCGCCGGAAGAACTGGCGGTGATGGTGCGGCTGGGCCGCCTGCGCGCCCACGTCGACGATGGCGCCTTCGACAGCGCGATGCAGGGTGTGATCGATCGGCTGGACCCGGGCAGCGCAACACTGCACTGAGCCGTGGCCGCCTGCTAGGATCGGGAAAACTCACCGATCAGCGGGGACCTGCATGGCCGTGGCGTTGCTGGGGATCAAGGAGACCGCGCCGGGCGAACGGCGCGTGGCGTTGACGCCGGAAACCGCGCGCAAGCTCGGTGCCTTGGGCATCACTGTCTGGTATGAGGCCGGCGCCGGTCTGGCGGCGGGATTTACCGATGCTGCCTATGACGACGCCGGTGCACGTGTGTTCGATGTAGGTCGCTGGGCCGAGATCGATATCCTGCTGTGCGTGCAGGCACCGCCGGTGGCGGTGCTGGAGCAGCTCAAGCCCACTGCCAGCGTGGTCGGCCTGCTGACCCCGGCCAGTGATCCGGCGCTTGCGGCATTGGCCGCTGGCGACCGCCTGCACCTGTTCCCACTGCAGCAGCTGCCGCGCACCACCCGCGCGCAGGCGATGGATGTACTCAGCTCGCAGGCCGGCATGGCCGGTTACAAGGCGGCACTGATCGCGGCCGAGCGTGCGCCGCGTTTCTTCCCGATGCTGACCACCGCCGCCGGTACCGTGCGCCCGGCCAAGGTGCTGGTGATCGGTGCCGGTGTGGCCGGTCTGCAGGCCATCGCTACCGCACGTCGTCTCGGTGCACAGGTGGAAGGTTTCGACGTGCGCCCGGAAACCCGCGAGCAGATCCAGTCGCTGGGCGCGCGCTTCCTTGATCTTGGTGTGAGTGCAGCCGGTGAAGGCGGCTATGCGCGTGCGTTGACCGATGAGGAACGCGCCGAGCAGCAGCGCCGGCTGGCCGACCACCTGCGCAGCGTGGATGTGGTGATCTGCACGGCAGCGGTACCGGGGCGACCGGCGCCGACGATCGTGACTGCCGCGATGGTGGAAGGCATGGCCACCGGCAGCGTCATTGTCGATCTGGCGGCAGAGAGCGGCGGCAACTGCGCACTGACCCAGCCGGGGCAGTGCATCGAACATCAGGGCGTGACCATCGATGGCCCGCTGGGCCTGGCCAGCCGCGGCGCGACCCAGGCCAGCGAGATGTACGCGCGCAACCTGCTCAACTTCGTCGCCTTGTTCGTGCGCGAAGGGGAGCTCAGTTTCGACTGGGACGACGAGTTGCTGGCGAAGACACGCTGGCAGGCGTGAGCCGGTAGCGCCGGTTGCCTTCCCGGTAGATCCACGCCATGCGTGGAGGAACGGCCCAGCGTGCGGACCAGGGTCCGCACCCACCCTGCGGATGCCGGCGTTACCGCGGCTTCGCCGGCGGCGGGTTGTCGCGCACCCAGTCCTTGCGTTGTTCCGGCGTCATCTGCGACCAGCGCTCGCGCAGGGCGTCGCGCTGTTCCGGCGGCATGTTCCGCATCTGACCGAACAGGGCCCGGGCCTGCTCACGCTGTTCCGGGTTCATGTGCTCGAAGCGGCGCAGGCCACGGCGGGCCTTGTCGCGCTCCTCCGGGCTCATCGATTGCCAGCGCTGGCCATGCGAAAGCATGCGCTGGCGCTGGCCGGCATCGGCGCTGTTCCAGCGGTCGCGCAGCGGCGCCAGCAGGGATTCGCGCTGCGCTTCGCTCAGGTGTTCCCACGCCGGCAGCGGTGCGGCCGGCGCAGGGCGTGCGGCAGGGGCGGGCGCGGCGCTCTGCGCCAGTGCCGGGAAGGCCGGCAGCAGCAACAGGGTCATCAGCAGGGGCAGGGTGTGCAGTCGGGACATGATTCACTCCATCGCCAGGTCGGTATCGCCCAGCCACAGGTACAGATCGGGATTTTCGTCGTAGAGCGCGCTGTTGTCTTCCGCCGAGGCAAGCACAGGTGCCGGCGCAGGGCCCGTCAGGGTGCCGTGGCCGGTGAACTGCAGGCCGATACCCAGTGCCACCACCAGTGAACAGGCACTGGCCAGCCACCAGCGCCAGCGCCCGCGATGGGCGGCCGTGGCGCCGTGGCGAGCCTGGCGCAGCCGGGCCAGCGTTGCCGGCGACAGCGCGTGCAGCGACTGCGCGTGCAGGCTGCGCAGGGTGTCATCGGAAGGCAGGGAGCGGTTCACGGGTGGGTCTCCAGATAATCCTGCAGCGCCTGGCGGGCGCGTGCCAGATGGGTTTTTACCGCGCCTTCGCTGCAGCCCATGGCGCGGGCGGTGGTGGCCCCGTCCAGGTCCTGCAGCACGCGCAGGGTGAAGGCCTCGCGCTGGCGGGCGGGCAGGCGGCGCAACGCGTCCACCAGCTGTTGGTACTGCTGGCGCTGTTCGTGCGCCTGTGCCGGGTCCGGGCCGGGGTCGGCCCAGTCGATCTCGCCGCCGTCGGCGTCCTGGTTGTCGCGCCAGAACGGCAGTCGGAAGCGGCGCCGGCGCTGCACGTCGATCACGCGTCGGCGCAGGATGCTCCAGAACAGCGGGGCCCATTCGGCAGCCGGCTTGTCGGCGTAGTCCAGCATGCGCAGCAGCGCGTCCTGCACCGTGTCCATGGCGTCTTCGCGCTGGCGCAGGCCGGCCTCGGCGAAGCGGAACGCGCGCGGGCCAACACTGGCCAGGAACGCCTCCAGCGACGCCGGCAGGGCATCGGTCTCGGCGCTCGGGGGGACGGGGCTGCTCACCAGCACAGGGTACGGTTCCTCGCTCGGGGTCACCATCGACAACGCGTGAGCGCGGCTTCGGTTGACGCCGGGCGCGCACCGGGTTCAGCCCATGGTTATGATGGGACGACGAAGACAGAGCAGGAGCGTTGCCGGTGAGTGACGGGTTCGTAGCGCTGTACATCTTCATGCTGGCAGCCATCGCCGGCCACGTGATCATTTCGCGGGTGCCGGTGATCCTGCATACCCCGCTGATGTCGGGCTCCAACTTCATCCACGGCATCGTGCTGATCGGTGCAATGGTGGTGCTGGGGCACGCGCAGACACCACTGGAGAAAGCTCTGGGCTTCCTCGCCGTGGCGCTTGGTGCTGGCAACGCCGCCGGTGGCTACGTGGTCACCGCGCGCATGCTGGAAATGTTCAAGCCGAGCGCGCCCAAGGGCGGCAAGGACGAGCCGAAGGAGCCGCAGGCTTGAACATCAGCACCGTCGAACTGCTCGATTGGCTGGTCAAGGCCAGCTACCTCGTCGCCGCCACGCTGTTCCTGCTGGGCCTGCAGCGCATGGCCTCGCCGCTGACCGCGCGCAGCGGCATCCGCTGGGCCGGGCTGGGCATGCTGCTGGCCACGGTGGCGACGTTCTTCCTGCCCGAACTGCATAACGTGCCGCTGATCCTGGTGGCGCTGCTGCTTGGCGCGGGCCTGGCCTGGTGGTCGGCCGGCAAGGTTGCCATCACCGACATGCCGCAGATGGTGGCGCTGTACAACGGCATGGGCGGCGGCTCGGCCGCGGCCATCGGTGCAGTGGAACTGCTGCGCTACGCCTTCCTCGCCAACCGTGATACCAGCCACTGGAGCGCACAGGCGCTGGCCGACCTCGCTGCCCGCCAACCCTCGGGCATGGTGCTGCTGCTGGCGGTGGTCGGCGCGGCCATCGGTGCGGTGTCGCTGTCCGGCTCGGTGATTGCCTGGGCCAAGCTCGATGGCCGCCTGGACAAGCGGGTGACCTGGCCGGGCCAGCAGGTGATGAACCTGCTGGTGGCACTTGCGGTGGTGGTGCTGGCGATCATCGCGGCCAGCACGCTCAACACCTGGGCGATCGTCGCGTTCTTCGTGCTGGCACTGGCACTGGGCGTGCTGATGACGCTGCCGATCGGTGGCGCCGACATGCCGGTGGTGATCTCGCTGTACAACGCGTTCACCGGCCTGGCGGTGTCGTTCGAAGGCTATGTGCTGGGCAACGAGGCGCTGATCATCGCCGGCATGATGGTCGGCGCGGCGGGCATCCTGCTGACCCGGCTGATGGCCAAGGCGATGAACCGGCCGATCCGCAACGTGTTGTTCTCCAACTTCGGCGGCGGCGCCGGCGGCGAAGCGCAGGCGATCACTGGCGCGCAGAAGCCGATTGAAGCGTCGGACGTCGCGGCGATGATGGCCTACGCCGAACGCGTGGTGATCGTGCCCGGTTATGGCATGGCGGTGGCGCAGGCCCAGCACAAGATCTGGGAGCTGGCGCAGCGGTTGGGCCAGCGCGGGGTGAAGGTGAAGTTCGCGATCCACCCGGTGGCTGGGCGCATGCCTGGGCACATGAACGTGCTGCTGGCCGAAGCGGGTGTGCCCTACGACCTGATCGCCGACATGGACGACATCAACCCGGAATTCGCCAACACCGATGTGGTGCTGGTGATCGGTGCCAACGACGTGGTCAATCCGGTGGCACGTACCGACCCGGCCAGCCCGATCTACGGCATGCCGGTGCTGGATGTGGTCAACGCGCGCAACGTGGTGGTGATCAAGCGCGGCAAGGGCACCGGTTTTGCCGGCATCGAGAATGCGCTGTTCTACGCCGACAACACCCGCATGCTGTACGGCGATGGTGCGGAAGCGGCGGCCTCGCTGGTGAGCGAACTGAAGGCGCTCGACGGCGGGCATTGAGCGGCGGCTGCATCGGGTAGGTGCGGACCTTGGTCCGCACGCTTCTACCGGCCAGCGGCCGGCACTACCTGCCGGTGGGTCAGCGCGCCAGCCAGGCGCCCACGGCCACGCCCAGGGCCAGCCAAAGCCATTCCATCGCGCCATTGGCGAGGGTGATCAGGGTCCAGGCCAGGTGCGGGCCCATCCGCAGGGTGGCGTCCCACAGGTCCAGCCCGATCGAGCCGCCCATCCACGCGCTGGCGATGGCCCAGTTGGCTACGGCCGCCACCAGCACGGTGCCCAGCACGACCAGGGCGATGCGCAGCCGGCCCGGGCCCAGCGTGCCCATGCGCAGCATGAACACCAGTTCCAGGGCGGTCAGTACCGCCATCCAGCCGACCTGCCGGCCGGTCATCAACGCCAGCATCATCCAGGCGAGGGGAGCAACAAGCAGACCCAGCAACAGCATGATGGGCCAGAGCCAGGTCACGGTCCTGGCACGCGCGGCATTGGAGGACATCGAAGCTCCCTGAAGATCACCCACAGGATACTGTGGTTTGCCGCAGTGCACCGGCGGCGGCAGGGCGGCTGGGCTAGAATGCCGTCTTGCGTGGCCTTGGCCACGGCCCCATATCGGTCCCCATGTATTCCCGTAGCAGCGAACCTGTCCACTTCGAACGCGATTGCGAGGCCGTGATGGTCCCGCAGGGCGACACCGTGACCCTGCCCGCCGGCAGCTATGGGTACATCACCCAGGCGCTGGGCGGCAGTTATTCGGTGTTCGTCGAGGGCAACCTGTTCCGCATCGCCGGCAAGGACGGCGACGCCATCGGCAAGGAGGCACCGGCACCGCTCGAGCTGCCGGCTGACGCCACCGATGAACAGGTGGAACAGCTGGTGTGGCAGCAGCTGCGCACCTGCTTTGATCCGGAAATTCCGGTGAACATCGTCGAACTGGGCCTGGTCTACGAGGTCGAGATCAAGCACCTGGACGAAGGCAAGCGCGAGATCGACGTGAAGATGACCCTGACCGCACCGGGCTGCGGCATGGGCGAGATCCTGGTCGACGACGTGCGCAGCAAGCTCGAAATGATTCCGACGGTGGCCGAGGCCGACGTCGACCTGGTGTTCGACCCGCCGTGGAACCAGCACATGATGTCCGAGGCGGCCCGGCTCGAGACCGGCATGCTTTGACCCACGGCCCGCAGTGACGCGGGCCGGGCATTACCCGCAACCAGAACAGGAAATCTCCGGTGTCCCAGTCCATTCCCAGCTTCGCCGTCACCCGTTCGGACCACCCGCGCAGCGCTGAAGAGCGCGCCCAGATCCTGGAGAAGCCGGGTTTCGGCCTGCACTTCACCGACCACATGGTGGAAGTGCGCTGGGACAAGGACACCGGCTGGCACAACGCCAACGTGCGCGCCTACGGTCCGCTGCAGCTGGACCCGGCCGCGGCCGTGCTGCACTACGGCCAGGAAATCTTCGAGGGCATCAAGGCCTACCGCCATGCCGACGGTTCGATCTGGACCTTCCGCCCGGATGCCAACGGCCGTCGCCTGCAGCGTTCGGCGCAGCGCCTGGCGCTGCCGGAACTGCCGGTGGAGATCTTCGTCGAATCGCTGAAGCAGCTGATCGCCGTCGACAGCGCCTGGGTGCCGTCGGCCGATGAGTCGAGCCTGTACTTCCGTCCGTTCATGATCGGCGACGAAGCTTTCCTCGGCGTGCGCGGCGCACACAAGGCCGGCTACTACGTGATCGCCAGCCCGGCCGGCCCGTACTTCGCCAAGGGCGTCGCCCCGGTGTCGATCTGGCTGTCGACCGAGTACGCACGTGCGGCCAAGGGTGGCACCGGTGCCGCAAAGTGCGGTGGCAACTACGCGGCTTCGCTGCTGCCGCAGCAGAAGGCACAGGCACAGGGCTGCTCGCAGGTGCTGTTCCTCGACCCGGTCGAAGGCAAGTACCTGGAAGAACTGGGTGGCATGAACGTGTTCCTGGTCTACAAGGACGGCACGCTGGTTACCCCGCAGCTGTCCGGCAGCATCCTCGAAGGCATCACCCGCGAGAGCATCCTGCAGCTGGCCCGCGACCGCGGCATGAAGGTCGAAGAGCGCAAGGTCAGCATCGACGAGTGGAAGGACGGCGTTGCCTCCGGCGAGATCGCCGAAGTGTTCGCCTGCGGCACCGCGGCGGTGGTCACCCCGATCGGCCAGCTGAAGGGCGAGGGCTTCTCGGTGGGCGACATCAACGCACCGGCCGGCGAAGTGACCATGTCGCTGCGCAAGGAACTGACCGACATCCAGTACGGCCGCCTGCCGGACCGCCACAACTGGCTGGTCAAGCTGGGCTGATCGCCCGCGTTGAACCGGTAGCGCCGGGCCATGCCCGGCGGCGCTTCTTGAAAGCCCGTCCCAGTGACGGGCTTTCTGCGTTGTGGGCCCGCCCGGCGACCGCAGCAGACGGGCGCTTGACGCAAATAGGTTTGCGCTGCAAACTAAATTCAAGCGACCCCGATGGAGCGTGTCATGCAGCAGCCGTCCGTCATTGATCCTTCCTCGCGCCTGCAGGCGCTGACCCGTGAATATTCGCGGTACTCGCGAAGTGCCGGGGGCCTGTCGGCGATGGCAGGCGGCATTGCCTGCCTGGCCTCGTTCCTTGCCGGCGCGCTGCTGCCGACCACCCTGGCGCTGCGCATCGTGCTGATTGCCGTGCCGGTGCTGTGGATCGTCGGCAAGCAATGGCTGGCACGCCGTTACTACCAGCGGCTGGGCCAGGTCGAGGAGCAGGTCACGCCGGTCGAGCGCAATTTCCAGCGCTTCTTCATTGCCTTCACCGCGCTGGTAAGCGTGCTGGTGATCGGCAGCGTGCTGACCCGGCTGGCGCCGATGGGTGAGCTGCCCTGGGACCTGCGCGCCATTGGTTACCTGGCCGTGGTGGCGCTGCTGCCCTGGGTGGTGTGGCGCTGGCTGCGTACGCCGCTGGAGTTCATCGTGGGCGTGTTCCTGTTGTGCCAGGCCGCGCTGGCTTTCACCGGGCAGGCGTATGGCTTCGCCCTGAGCACGGCCGTGTTTCCGCTGGCATCCGTCGCACTGATCGTGGTCGGCTGGCGTGACCACCAGCGCTTCCAGCGGCTGCAGGTAGAGATGCGCGCGTTCATGGCGGCGCGGACGAACGCCGAATGACCCAGCTGCCTGACTCCAGAGCGCTGCTCCAGCTCGACCGCTTGATCCACGAGCCGGCACGCCTGCTGATCCTGTCGATCCTGGCAGGTGCCGAATCCGCCGAGTTCGGTTTTGTCGAACATCTCAGCGGGTTGAGCAAGGGCAACCTGTCCAGCCATCTGAGCAAGCTGGAGGCTGCTGGACTGGTCGCCATCGACAAGTCGTTCCGCGGCAAGCGCCCGCTGACCACCCTGCAGTTGACGCCGATGGGCCGCACTGCCCTGGCCGAGTACCGCACGCAGCTGGCGGCGATCGTTGCCGGCATTCCCGATCCGGATCGAAAGGACGCCTGACATGACATTGCTCCCGCGCCTGTTTGCAGTTCTGGTTGTTTCCTTCTCTGCCCTCATCGGCGCGGCTGCGGCTGCAGATCCGCGCCAACAGGGAGCTGCGCTGACCACGCAGTTCTACGAAGGGCACATCGACGCACTGTGGGAACGGATGACGCCGCAGATGCAGGCGGGGCTGCAGTCCCCGCAGAACCTGGTGGCGCTGCGCGAGCAGGTGCTGGCGGGCTGGGGCGCAGAAACCGAGCTGGTCAGTGAGAAGGTCGAGAAGGTTGATGGATTCGACACCTATCTGCGGCAGGCGCGCTTCGCCAGGAGCCCGGACCTGATCCAGGTGCTGTGGGCCATCGATGCCGACGGGCGGATTGGCGGCTTCTACATCCGCCCGCTACAGACCACGCCGCCGCAGGCCGCAGCGAGCGGGTTCCTCGACTACCAGACCCGCACACGGCTGCAACTGCCGTTCGACGATGAGTACTTCGTGTTCTGGGGCGGGCGCAGTGTCGAACAGAACTACCATGCGGCCCATGCCGGCCAGCGCTTCGCGCTGGATCTGCTGGTGGTCCGCGATGGCCGGTCGCACCGTGGCGATGGCCTGCGCAACGATGATTACTACTGCTTCGGTCGCCCGATCCTCGCGCCCGCCGACGGCACGGTGGTGGAGGTGATCGAGGGTGTCGCCGACAACGTGCCGGGCCAGATGAATGCCGCCCAGCTCACCGGTAACCGCGTCATCCTCGACCACGGCAACGAGGAATACTCGGTGCTGGCGCACCTGCGCCAGGGCAGTGTGCGTGTGGCGCAGGGACAGGCTGTCCGCCGCGGCGCGCACCTCGGTGACTGTGGCAACAGCGGCAACTCCTCCGAGCCGCACCTGCACTACCAGCTGCAGGCAGGGCCCGTGTTCGGTGTCGGCGAAGCGCTGCCGGCACAGTTCTCCGGTTACGTGGCCGATGGCCAGCCGGTTGCACGTGGCGAGCCGGTCAAAGGTCAGCGGATCCGGCCGGCGCGCCTCCCTCAGGCAAAGTAGTCAGCGCGTCCGACGCGATGGGCAGGCACGCCGCGGGCACACTGCGCCTTCGTTGGTGTCAGCAGTGGACGCCGATGTCGGCAAAGTCATCGCAGGACACGTGATGACCCAGTCAGGTGCGTGCAGGGCAGGAGAAAGTTCCTTCATCTTCACAAACCCTCGACCCGAAAAGTCTCAGAACGAACATTTCATCTTGCTGAAAAGACGCTGAAAATCTTGTGGTGTCCGGTTTTGGTCATTAGCGTCATCTGCACGGCGGATCGTTAGGGGGATCCGCTGGCTCGCCGGACTTCGAACCTCGCCAACGCAAGCCAGCCCAGGGTTCGGGCCGGTGCTTCTGCCGATTCCGGCATTCACACCACAAGAAAGGGAAATACGATGTCCCAGGTAACGCAACCGCGTGTGCGTCGAGTGTGGGTGGTCCTTGGTGCGTCCGTTCTGTCATCGCTGCTGCTGGCCACGCCTGCGCTGGCCGGTGATGTCCAGCTCAGCGGCCTGCAGTCCGCACAGACCCACCAGCGTTTCATCGTGAAGTACCGCGACGGCAGCGCGCCGGTGGCCAACACCACCGCACTGGCCTCTTCGCTGAAGAGTGCCGCCGCCGGCCTGGCCAGCAGCCAGGGCCGCGCGCTGGGCCTGCAGCAGGTCCGCAAGCTGGCCGTCGGCCCGACCCTGGTCAAGACCGATCGTCCGCTCGACCAGGCCGAATCCGAGCAGCTGATGCGCAAGCTGGCCGCCGACCCGAACGTGGAATACGTTGAAGTCGACCAGATCATGCGTGCCACCCTGACCCCGAACGACACCCGCTTCAGCGAGCAATGGGGCTTCGGCACCTCCAATGCCGGCATCAACATCCGGCCGGCCTGGGACAAGGCCACCGGCACCGGTGTGGTCGTGGCGGTGATCGACACCGGCATCACCAACCACGCCGACCTCAATGCCAACATCCTGCCCGGCTACGACTTCATCAGTGATGCGGCGATGGCGCGCGACGGCAACGGCCGCGACAACAACCCGAACGATGAGGGCGACTGGTACGGCGACAACGAGTGCCAGGCGGGCTACCCGGGTTCGAACTCCAGCTGGCACGGTACCCACGTGGCCGGCACGGTAGCGGCGGTGACCAACAACAGCACCGGCGTGGCAGGTACTGCGTTCAACGCCAAGGTCGTGCCGGTGCGCGTGCTCGGCAAGTGCGGCGGTTACACCTCCGACATTGCCGACGCGATCGTGTGGGCGTCCGGCGGCAGCGTCAGCGGCGTGCCGGCCAATGCCAATCCGGCCGAGGTCATCAACCTCTCGCTGGGCGGCGGCGGCAGCTGCTCGACCACCTACCAGAACGCGATCAATGGCGCTGTCGGGCGTGGCACCACCGTGGTGGTCGCCGCCGGCAACAGCAACACCAACGTGTCCTCGTCGGTGCCGGCCAACTGCCCGAACGTGATCGCAGTGGCGGCCACCACCTCGGCCGGTGCGCGTGCCAGCTTCTCCAACTATGGCAACGGCATCGACATCTCGGCACCGGGCCAGGGCATCCTGTCCACCCTCAACAGCGGCACCACCACCCCGGGCAGTGCCAGCTACGCTTCGTACAACGGCACCTCGATGGCGGCACCGCACGTGGCCGGCGTGGTCGCGCTGATGCAGTCCGTAGCCCCGAGCCCGCTGAGCCCGGCGCAGGTGGAGAGCATCATCAAGAGCACTGCACGTCCGCTGCCGGGCGCCTGCTCGGGCGGCTGCGGCGCCGGCATCATCGACGCCGACGCGGCCGTGGCTGCGGCGATCAACGGTGGCGGCCCGAACCCGGGTGGCAACGTCCTGCAGAACAACGTTCCGGTCACCGGCCTCGGCGCTGCCAGCGGTGCTTCGCTGAGTTACACCGTGAACGTTCCGGCCGGCAGCACCCAGCTGCGCGTGGCGATCAGTGGCGGCAGCGGTGATGCCGACCTGTACGTGCGCCAGGGCAGTGCCCCGACCGATACCGCCTACACCTGCCGCCCGTACCTGAGCGGCAACAGCGAGACCTGCACCATCAACAGTCCGGCTGCCGGCACGTGGTATGTGCGGGTGAAGGCCTACAGCACCTTCTCGGGCCTGACTCTCAACGCCCAGTACTGAGCCCAAGCCCCTCTCCATGGGCACGCCCCGGCTCCGGCCGGGGCGTTTTTGCATGGGGACGCGCGGTGATGCGAGCCACCGCGTCGTGGTAGGTGCCGACCTTGGTCGGCACGCTGTTCCTCAGACCGATTCGAAGCGGTTCGCGGCCACGTTCTTGCGCACGTGCTGCGGGTCGAAAATCCGCCCGTTCATCGCGATGTACACGCCGCTCGGCAACGACTGCACCGCACCGATCGCGCAGCCGATGTTGAACTCCGCATCCGAGCCGCGGAAACGCGCCGGGCTCAGCGCGCCGGTCATCACGATGGTCTTGTCCGCGATCGTCGCCAGCACCTTGCCGGTCTGCACCATCGAATCGGTGCCGTGGGTCACCAGCACGTGCCGGGTCGGCTGCGCGGCGATGGTGGCGCGGATCAGTTCGCGGTCCTCATCGTTGATGTGCAGCGAATCCTTGCGCAGGATCGGAATCACGTTGAAGCGGAACGTCACGCCCAGCTCGCGCAGGATCATGCCGATCTGGGGGTCGCCGATCTGGTAGTCCGACTTGTCGTCGAAGTAGATCTTGTCGATCGTGCCACCGGTGGTGACGACCAGGAGCTCTTCCATCATGTGCATGCGCGAAACCAGGACAGGTACAGCGGCGCGGGGCCAGGAACACAGATGATACGGCCCGGCGGCCGCAGCGTCAGCGTCGCTTGCCGAAGCGGGCGCGCAGCCCCGGCAGGCTGGCGCTGAAGATCACCAGCAGGGCCAGCGCGATCTCGATCAGCGCCAGCCAGCGTGTTTCCGGGTGGCTCCAGGCACTCATCACCCCGTGGCTGAACCAGCCCAGGGCCAGCACCGAGGCCCAGAAACCGGCCTTGCGCCAGCCCAGTCGCAGGGCAACGGCCAACGTCAGCGGCGGCGCGGTGAACACCAGCTGGGTGGCCAGCCAGTGCTTGTCATTGATGAACCAGCCGGCGAACAGCGCGGCCAGCCCCATCAGGGCCAGCAGCAGGACCGTGCGCGGCGCCGCGCTCATCGGGCCAACCGCTGTGCGATGTCGGCCACCCGGCGGCCCAGCGCGCGCGCCAGCACGGCTTCATCGTCGGTCGGCTGCGGGTCGTCGGCTGCACCGGCCACATGGCTGGCGCCATACGGCGTGCCGCCACTGGTGGTGTGGCTCAGCGCCGGCTCGGTGAACGGGATGCCGACGATCACGCAGCCATGGTGCAGCAGCGGCACCTGCATCGACAGCAGGGTCGATTCCTGGCCGCCATGCATCGAGGCGGTGGAGGTGAACACGCCAGCCGGCTTGCCGGAGAGGGTGCCGTTGACCCATTCGGCGCCCAGCCCGTCCAGGAAGTGCTTGACCGGCGCCGCCATGTTGCCGAAGCGGGTGGGGCTGCCAAGCAGCAGGCCCTGGCATTCGACCAGG
Source organism: Stenotrophomonas sp. SMYL86 (assembly GCF_036320025.1). NCBI lineage: Bacteria > Pseudomonadati > Pseudomonadota > Gammaproteobacteria > Lysobacterales > Lysobacteraceae > Stenotrophomonas > Stenotrophomonas sp. SMYL86. Next base: position 2,315 of record NZ_JAWIRU010000028.1, on the reverse strand, counting down.
TCCTGCACGCTCACGTAGGGGGCACCATCGTCGGGGACCGGAGGTTGTGCGGTCTGGGTCACGGCGGCCACCGGCGGCACTGTGCGCAGGCGCGCGGTCATGCCCGGCACTTCGCCGATGCCCCGCGCGATCTGGCGCGCCAGCCGTGCCACTGAACCGCCCCGGCTGTAGTACAGCACCAGAATCTCGCCCATCGTGCCCGCTTCTCCTCGTCGTGTGGCCACCAGTATGGCTATCCTGCGAGCATTCCGCATCGGGTACCCTTTCGCCGATGGAACCTTTGGATACGCTCAACCTGTGGATGGAGCGCGCGCGGGATCGCGCACGGGCCATCAGTTTCGGCCGCTTCCTGTGGCATCGCTTCCTCGACGACCGCCTGTTCCAGGCAGCGGCGGCACTGGCGTACACCACTGTGTTCGCGCTGGTGCCGCTGGCCATCGTGGTGTTCGGCGTGCTCTCGGCCTTCCCTGTCTTCGACCGCTGGAGCGACCAGCTCAGCGATTACGTCTTCTCCAACTTCGTGCCCAACGCCGCGCGTGCGGCCGAAGGCTACCTGCGGCAGTTCTCGGCCAGTGCCGGGCAGCTCACGGCTGCCGGCTTCATCGCACTGGTGGTCTCGTTGCTGATCACCCTCAACAGCGTTGAAGAGACCTTCAACCAGATCTGGCGGGTCGGCTCGACCCGGCCCAAGCTGACCCGCTTCCTGGTCTACTGGACCGTGCTGACCCTGGGCGCAATGCTCGCTGCCGCTTCGCTGGCGGTGTCGGCGCGGGTGTTCGCGATGCCACTGTTCGGCACCCAGGAGGGCCGCTGGCTGGCCGAGTTCGCGCTGCGGCTGGCGCCGATCCTGATCGAGTTCGTCTGTATAACGCTGATGTTCCGGGTGGTGCCGCACCACACCGTGAAATGGCGGCACGCGGTGCCCGGCGCGATTCTCGCGGCGGTCATCCTGGAACTGGTGAAATGGGGCATCGGCGCCTACCTGGGCAGCTTCCAGTCCTACCAGAAGCTCTACGGCACGGTCGCCTTCGTGCCGATCCTGCTGCTGTGGATCTACCTGTGCTGGGTGGCGGTGCTGCTGGGCGCGTCGCTGTCCTCGTCGATGGCCGCCTTCCGCTACCAGCCGGTGGAACTGCGCCTGCCGCAGGGCTACGAGTTCTATGGCCTGCTGCGCCTGCTCGGCCGCTTCCACCATGCCCGAGCCAAGGGCAAGGGCCTGGCCGATGATGAAATCCTGCGGCTGGAGCCGATGCTGACCGATTCGCTGCTGCAGGACCTGGCCTGCAACCTGCAGGAGATCGGCCTGCTGCGCCGCGATGAACGTGGCGAATGGCTGCTCTCGCGCGACCTGGACCAGGTCAGCCTGGCCGATCTGTACGAATGTACCCAGCTGCGCATTCCGGTAGCCGAGCAGCATCTGCCATACCGCGACGACACACTGGGCCGTGCTGCGCTGGCGGCACTGGACGATCTGCGGCTGCCCCTGCGCGAACGCCTCAAGCGCAAGGTCAGCGATATCTACACCGATTCCGGAGACATGCCATGACCCGCAAGACCCCGTTGCTGCTCCCGCTGGCCCTGTTGCTGGCGCTGTCGGCCTGCAAACCGGCCCAGGAGCCGACCCCCGCCAGCAGCCAGCCGCCAGCACAGGCACCGACGCCGACCACACCGGCACCGGTCGAAGAGACCCCGGCCGAGCGCACCACTGCCGAGTTCCCGACGCTGAAGATGAAGGCGGTGGATGGCAGCGACTACGACCTGGCGGCGCACCGCGGCAAGTGGGTGATCGTGAATTTCTGGGCGACCTGGTGTGCCCCGTGCCGCAAGGAGATGCCGGAGCTGTCGGCGCTGCATGCGATGCGCAGCAACATCGAGGTGGTTGGCCTGGCCTATGAGGATATCGAGGTGCCGGAGATGCAGTCGTTCCTGACCAAGCACCCGGTGACCTATCCGATCGTGATCGTGGACCCGTTCGATCCGCCGGCGGACTTCGCCACGCCGCGAGGCCTGCCGTTGACGCATCTGCTGGATCCGCAGGGCAAGCTGGCCCACACCTTCCTCGGCCCGGTGACGGCCGCCGACATCGAAAAGCAGATCGCCAGCGCAAAGTAGGGGTTATCGGCAGGGCTGCGCCCTGCACCCGCCGAAACATTCAAGCAACGGCAACAGCAACAGCCAAAGCGCGATTTCCGTGTGGTGGCGGGGCGGTGTCGGAGTGCGGGGACGCCGCAAGTACGTCCATGTAGGCTTGGCAGCCGCATCCATGCGGCGGACACCCCGCACTCCGACACCGCCCCGCCTCTGACAGATTCCCC
>NZ_JAWIRU010000027.1:49415-62297 GCF_036320025.1 Stenotrophomonas sp. SMYL86 | reverse complement strand
TGGGTGGGGGGGGGGGGGGGGGGGGGGCGCCCCCCCCCGCGCGCCCCCCCCCCCCCCCCCCCCCCCCCCCCCCCCCCCCCCCCCCCCCCCCCCCCCCCCCCCCCCCCCCCCCCCCCCCAACCCGCAGCAATCCTGCCGTTGCTGTTGCTGTTGCTGTTGCTGTTGCTTCTGCAGGTGCAGGGCTGCAAGCCCTGCAAAGCAACTACGTCACCCAGCCTGCAATCACCAGCAGGGCGAGGATCGCCAGCCACAGCAGCAGCATCCGCCACACCAGGCTCATCGCATCCCGCAGGTCCGGCAACCGCTGCCACACCGGCAACAGCCCCGCCTCGGTGTAATCGTGCGCATCCTCGCGCAGCTCGGCATTGACGCTGGCCCGCGCCACCGCGCCGAGGAAACCGATGCCGCCCGCCAGGCGTTCGCCATGGGCCTGGCGCCAGGCCTTCCACGCCGTATCGAAGTTGCCCACCAGCGCCATCGAAAACGCCATCAGCTGTGCCACCGGCCACTCGATCCAGCCCAGCAGGCGCTGCGCCAGCGCCAGCGGCTCCACCGGCACGCGTGCACGCATCGGGCTCTCCGCCATCAGCGCCAGCAGCCGGTAACCCAGCGCACCGGCCGGGCCCAGCAGCAGGAACCAGAACAGCACCGCGAACCAGCGCCGCAGCGCGTTGAGTACGGTCGCCTCGACCAGTGACGGAATGTCCTCGCGCAGGCTGCCACCGGCCGCCTGCAGGTTGCGCACCGCGGCCTGGCGCGTCGCCGCGTCATCGGCATCGATGATCGCTTCGATATCGCGGTCCAGATCGCGCGGGCCCCAGCACCACGCCAGCACCGCCACGCCCAGCAGCAGCGACGGCAGGCCGAACAGCACCCCACGCAGCAACCACGCCAGCAGCGCCATCAGCAGCAGCGGCGGCAGCAGTGCCAGGGCAACGCCTGCCGGCCCCTGCCAGGCCTTGCCACCGCGCGCGTCCAGCCAGCCCAGCCAACGCCGGAAGCCGTCGAAACGGCGCAGCGAGGCGGCAGCGGCCGGGGCAACATGGCCCAGGGCCAGTGCCACGAGCACGGCGGCCAGAGTGGTGAACATGGCAGGTCTCCCTACGAAACAGAACGCTCGGCGTCGCTACCTTACCTGTCGCAGCGGCGCCCTCAGCGGTGAACCCGGACTGTAACCCGGGCCGTGTTCAGGTGGCGGCAATACAGGCGCCACCGTCAGCCCCGCTCAGCCCTTCTGCTGCCGGTACCAGTGTTCGATCAGGCCGCGCGAAATCGAGATCGGCGGCGACAGGCGGATGCCCTGGCCATCGTCCTCCACATCGCGTGCCAGTGCCGCGCCGACCTCGTCGGCACTGAACCAGCGCGCATCTTCCAGCTCGCCATCCACGGTCGGCAGGTCATCCTGCGCCTGTGCACGGAAACCGATCATCAGCGCGCCCGGGAACGGCCACGGCTGCGAACCGAGGTACTGGCAGGCGGTCACCCGTACCTTGCTCTCCTCGTGCACTTCACGCACCACGGTCTGCTCGAAGGTCTCGCCGGGTTCGACGAAGCCGGCCAGCACCGAGTAACGCCGCGGTGCCCAGTTCGACTGCCGGCCCAGCAGCAACCGGCCCTGGTTTTCCACGGCGACGATCACGGCGGGGTCGACACGCGGGTAGTGCTCGGTGGCGCACTGCCCGCAGCGGCCGACGAAGCCACCACGGGCAAACGCCACGGCGCCGCCGCACACGCCGCAGAAGCGGGTGCGCGAGTGCCAGTAGGACATGCCGCGGGCATAACTGAAGGCGGTCGCATCGGCCATCGGCCACAGCAGTGCGGCCTGGCGCAGGTCGAGGCGGCGCGGGGCCGTGACGGTAACGTTGGCGGCTTCGACCGAGAACCAGGCCTGCTCGCCACGCAGGCCAAGGAAGATCGCGGCACCGGGGCCGCCGCCGATGTCGGCGCCGGTCAGCGCCAGCGGCTGGTCGTCATCGCCGGTGAAGGCGCTGCCGTCCTGATCGAGCACGAGAATGCGCGCGCCCGGCCACAGGCGCGCCAGTGCATCGGCATCGTCGCGCAGGGCATCGGCGCGCTCCAGCGGTTCGCCAACGAAGGCGAAACCGGAAAGCGGCGAAGGAGTATTGGGCATCCGGCAAGCGTGCCGCCAATCGATGCAGGTGGCAAGTTCGGCGCTGTGCGCAATCTGCCGGTGTGGGCGTGCAGGCACAGCATCCACGCATGGCGTGGATCTACTGAGGTGCCAACCTTGGTTGGCACATTCCGGCCACAGGCCTCTTACATGCTGAAGCTGCTGCCGCAGCCGCAGGTGGTCTTGGCGTTCGGGTTGCGGATCACGAACTGGGCACCGGTCAGGCTCTCGGTGTAGTCCACCTCGGCGCCCATCAGGTACTGCAGGCTCAGCGGGTCGACCAGCAGGGTGACCCCGCTGGTCTGTACCGCCAGGTCATCCTCGGCACGGTTCTCGTCGAACTCGAACCCGTACTGGAAGCCCGAACAGCCACCGCCTTCGATATACACGCGCAGGGCCAGGTCGAGGTTGCCCTCTTCCTGGATCAGGGATTTGACCTTGGCGGCCGCCGACTCGGTGAAGTTCAGCGGGCGCTCCAGCGACTGGTAATCGGGCGCGGCAACCGGGGTGGCGCCGGGCAGGGAGACTAGCGTGCTCATGGTGTCAGCATGGGGGTGCCGACGATGGCTTTCAAGCCATCGCCTCGGCCAGCTTGCGGCGTGCGGCGGTGTCACCCTTGCCGCCATTGGCCTCATCACCTTCCGGGGCCGGCAGGGCCGCCATCGGGGCGCTGGCATGGATCAGGCGGCCGTTCAGCTGGGCACCCGCATTCATCTCCACCACCTGGTAATGGACGTTGCCATTGACCCGCGCGCTCGGGGTCAGTTCGACCTTCTCGGTGGCATGCACGTCGCCGTCCAGGCGTCCACTGATGACCACCACCTGGGCACGGATCTCACCTTCGATCACGCCATGCTCGGCGACCGTCAGGGTCGCGCCGCTGGCGCCTTCGGCGGCGATCACCTTGCCGTGGATGCGGCCTTCCACATACAGGCCACCACTGAATTCCACATCACCGCGGATCACCACCTGGTTGCCGATCAGGGCATCCACCACCAGCTGGCCTTCACGGTTGGATTTGCTGCTTCCGAACATCTGCCTACTCCCCTTTGGCGGCCGGCGCACCGGCCTGTTTCCAGTCGAATACCTGGGTGGTACCCCCCGTACCACTCCCCAATGTCACCCGCACGCGTTGCGGGGTGAAGTCAGCCGGCAGCATCACGCTGCCGGTGAGCTGCTGGAAGTACCGGAACGAGTAATCCTGTCCCGGTACCTTGCTGCGCTGGTGCAGATCATCCCAGCTGATCGTGGCCAGCTTGCCGTTCTTGACGCCTTCCACGGTGAAACGCATCTGCCCCTGGCTGATGGCGCCGCGGTTGAGGTTCTGTGTCAGCACGGCGGTGTACTGCCAGGTGCCGGCCGCTTCCGGGCTGAACTCGATCGAATGGGTGTTCAGGCCCTTGCGCTGGCTGGTCGAACCCACCAGGCGCTCATAGAAGGCAACGTCGGCACGCAGGCCGGCGATTTCCTCATCGCGTTCGGCCAGCGAGGACTGCACCTCGGTGTTGGCGGCGCGGCTGATGCGGTCGGAGGCTTCCAGCGTGGCCTGCTTCTGGCGCAGTTCGGTCAGCTGCGCCTGCAACGTCTCGGCGCGCTTCTCGGCGGCCTGCAGGCGCTGGCCCTGTGCATCGCGCGGCGTGGCCATCCAGCAGCCACCCAGCACGGCCAGCACCAGGCTGAGCAGCCAGATGCCGCCGATCACCAGCAGGCGGCGACGGTCGGCCGGCGGTTGCGGCGCGCCGGGCAGGCGAACCTGCACGCGCATGGGAGGACGGTTGGTCATGGGTGGATTCCGGGGCATCGCGAGGGCGACACCGGTACGGCCCCTGTGGCAAACGACGGGCTAGTGTATGACAGGACGGGTGGGTTTCCTGCGCAGTGGCGAGCCACCGTCTGTGGCGTTCAGGCATGCCATCGTCGATAGTGTGGTCCCCTGCACAGTTCCGTCGCCGGAGCATCGCCATGACCGAAGCCCACCTGTTCGTGATCGGCATCCTGCTGGCCTGGCTGGCCGGCATCCGCGTCTACCTCACCGTGTTCGGTGTCGGCCTGGCCGGCCTGCTCGGCTGGGTCGACCTGCCGCCGGCCCTGCAGGCCACGGAATCGTGGTGGGTGCTGGGCACCTCGGCAGCGCTGGCGGTGACCGAATTCTTCGCCGACAAGATTCCCGGCGTCGACTCGGCGTGGGATCTGGTGCAGACCCTGGCACGCGTACCCGCAGGGGCCTTCCTTGCCGCAGCCACGCTGTCGCCGGATGGGCAGCTGGGCACCGGCGCACTTGCTGCCGGTGCCGGTGTCGCGCTGGCCAGCCATGGCCTGAAGGCCGGCACCCGCGCCCTGCTCAATACCTCGCCCGAGCCTGCCAGCAACTGGGTGGCCTCCGCCGCCGAGGACACCGTGGTGGTCGGTGGCCTGGCCCTGGCCCTGGCACACCCGTGGATCGCGCTGATCGTGGTGCTGGCCTGCAGCCTGGCCGGCGCGCTGCTGGTGTGGCTGGTCTGGCGCGCCCTGTGGAAGGGCGTGCGCTGGCTGGCACGCAGTGCGTCGCCCGACAGTCCACGCCAGCCCGGTACCGGTTGATCGCCGGGCTTGTCGCATAATGGACGCGAACACCAGGAGCACCGATGGCCGCAAACGAATCCCCCGCGGGCGCCCGCCCGGGACGCGCTGAAACCCCTCCGGCCGATCATTGGCAACGCTGGACCGCTGAACCGGCGAGCGCGGTCGCCGCAGCGCCGGCCGCGGTTCCGCCGCTGGCCGCCTCCGACGCACCCGCATCGATCGGCAGCGCACCGCCGCCGCTTCCCGGCCCGGCCGTGCTGGCCGAGGCTGGCAACAACGACCAGGCGCCGCCGCCCTCCGATTCGCCCTACCGCGTGCTGATCGTCGAGGACGACCGCGCGCAGGCCCTGTTCGCACAGAGCGTGCTGCATGGTGCCGGCATGCAGGCGATCGTGCACAGCGATGCCGACGGCGCGCTGCAGGCGATCAAGGAGCATCGGCCCGACCTGATCCTGATGGACCTGCACCTGCCCGGCCTGGACGGCATGCGCCTGACCGCGCTGATCCGCCAGCAGCCTGGCCTGCAGTTGCTGCCGATCGTGTTCCTGAGCGGCGATCCGGACCCGGAACGCCAGTTCGAGGTGCTCGACAGCGGCGCCGACGATTACCTGAGCAAGCCGATCCGCCCCCGCCACCTGATCGCCGCCGTGGCCAACCGCATCCGCCGCGCACGTGCGCAGGCAGCGACCCTGCCTGGTGCTACCGGCGCACCGGCCACCAGCAATCCGGAAACCGGCCTGCCGACACGTCACCACGTGCTGCAGCAACTCAACGCCACCCTCACCCATCGCGACCGGGGCGGCGTGTTCTTCATTGAAGTGGCCAGCGCGCTGGGCCTGCGCGAACGCTATGGCTACGCCGCCTTCGAGCGCCTGATGGTGCAGGCCGGGCAGCGCCTGGCCGAGGCCGGCCATCCGCACCTGCTGGCACGCCTGAACGACAACAGCTTCCTGCTGCTGGCCCGCAATACCGATGAAGACAGCCTGGAAAGCATCGCCGCGACCCTGCGTGAGCAGCTCTCGGCGCGCGCCTTCGTGATCCGCGATGATGAATCGGTGCATCTGCGCGGCGTGGTGGGTTACGCGCCGCTGTCGCCGGGCTTCGACGATGCCAACGCTGCACTGGAAGCGGTCGAGCGCACCACCCTGCAGGCACGCCTGCTCAGCGCCGGCGTGGCGGGCCACGTGCATCGCCAGGCCGTCACCGAACAGGAACACCTGGCACTGCTGGAAGGCCAGCTGGAGCTGGCCTATCAGCCGATCGTCGCCGTCGCCGGTGGCAACACCGCGCAGTACCAGCTGCTGCTGCGCCTGCGCCAGGCCGACGGCACGGTGCTGGCGGCCGGCCAGGTGATTCCCGCCGCCGAAGCGGCAGGCCGCATCGCCGACCTCGACCAGCAGGTGATGGACCATGCGCTGGGCCTGCTGGACCTGTACAGGCACGCAACGCAACCGCTGAACCTGTTCGTTTCGCAGTCGCTGCGCACCCTGCAGCGCGATGCCTTTGGCGACTGGCTGCTGGAATCACTGCAGCAGCGTGACCTGCCCGGCAGTGCGCTGGTGATCGACGTGCGCCTGCCCGACGCGCTGATCCACACCGTGCCGCTGCAGCAGTTCTGCCAGCGCATGGCCGGCGCCGGCGTGCGCTTCTGCCTGAGCCAGTTCGAACCCAGTGGCGAAGCCGATGCACTGCTGACCCAGCTGCCGCTGTCGTTCGTGCGCATGGCCGCGCGTTTCTCCAGCAGCCATTCCAACCCGGCCACGCGCGAGGAACTGCGCAAGGCGATCGAACAGGCGCATGCCGCCGGGCTGCAGATCATCGGCCAGCAGATCGAGGACCCGCAGGCCGCGGCAGCGATGTGGGTCGGCGGCGTCGATTACATCCAGGGCAACATGGTGCAGTCGGCCGGCAGTGACCTGAACTTCGACTTCCACAACGCGGTGCTCTGAGGTGCCGCTGTGGGGCGTGCTGCTGGTTGCCCTTGCTGCGGCCGTCGCACTGCTGCTGTTGGGCATGCGCCTGCGCGCGCGCAGCCGGGCACTGGCCCAGCTGCAGCGCGAGCACAGCGCGCTGGCCAGCGAGCGCGACCAGCTGCGCCATACCACCGAACGCCAGGGCCAGCTGGAACAGCAGCTGCTGCAGGCCAAGCAGGCCGCCGAAGCGGCCGTGCTGGCCAAGGGCGAGTTCCTGGCCACGATGAGCCACGAGATCCGCACGCCGCTCAACGGCATCCTGCCGATGCTGGAGCTGATCGCGCGCGGGCCGCTGGGTGAGGACCAGCGGCAGATGCTGGCCACCGCTTCGGCCAGTTCACAGCAGCTGCTGCGCATCGTCGACGACATCCTCGACTACTCCCGGCTGGAAGCGCAGGCGCTGGAACTGGAGATCACCAGCTTCAACCTGCGCGAACTGCTCGATGGCGTGGTGCAGCTGATGCAGCGCGCCGCCGATGCCAAGGGCCTGTCCCTGGCCCTGCAGCTTGACCCATCGGTGCGCCTGCCGGTGCGCGGCGACCCGGTACGCCTGCGCCAGGTGCTGAGCAACCTGCTGGCCAACGCCATCAAGTTCACCGCCCGCGGCCAGGTGCAGCTGCGCGTGCAGCGCCTGGGCGAAGGTGCGGCCCAGCACCAGCTGCGCTTCGAGATCATCGACACCGGCATCGGCATCGATGAGGCACTGCAGGCACGCCTGTTCCAGTCCTTCAGCCAGGCCGATGCCTCGACCACGCGCATCTACGGTGGCACCGGCCTGGGCCTGGCCATCTGCAAGCGCATCATCGACCTGATGCACGGGCAGATCGGCGTGCAGTCCACGCCCGGCCAGGGCGCAACGTTCTGGTTCGAGATCCCGCTGCTGAAAGTACCCGGCGACCTGCCTGCGATGGCGCGCGCCCCCGCAGCGCTACTGTTGTTCAGCGCCGATGCAACGCTGCAGGCACGCATCGAGCGCATCGCCGCCCACCATGGGCTGCAGGTGCAGGTGCTGGCACAGCTGGATGCCGTGGTCGAGCGCCTGCGCGCTCCCGCGCGGCCCGGACAACCAGCACCGGCATGGCTGATTGTCGATTCCCGCACCCGCCGCAACGGCGAGGTCACGCTGCAGCAGGCGCTGGCCGAGCGCGGCGACGATGATGCACTGCAGGTACTGTGGCTGCAGGAAGACACGCCTGCACAACGCCCGCGCCAACGCCAGCTGCTCCCGCATTTCGATGATGCAGCCCTGCATGCACTGCTGGCGGCGCCTGCCGCGCCTGCCCGCCCTGCCGCCCTGCTGGCCAATGCCGAAGACGGCTTGCCCGCACCGACGCTGCCGCCATTGCACCTGCGCGTGCTGCTGGTGGAAGACAACACGGTCAACCGGATGGTGGCCGAGCACCTGCTGCGCGTGTTCCAGTGCGAGGTGCGCAACGCCGCCGACGGCGAGCAGGCACTGGCCGCCCTTCGCGAGGGCGGCGTGGACGTGGTGCTGATGGATTGCCAGATGCCGGTGCTGGACGGCTACGCCGCCACGCGCCACTGGCGTGCGGAAGAAACGGAAACCGGGCGCTCGCGGTTGCCGATCATCGCGATGACGGCCAACGCCATGGCCGGTGACCGCGAACGCTGCCTGCAGGCCGGCATGGACGATTACCTGTCCAAGCCGATCGCGCGCGCCACCTTGCATGCGCTGTTGAAGCGCTGGGGGGGCGGTAGAGCTGCATCACCTGCACGGCCTTCTGTAGAGCCGAGCCATGCTCGGCTGACGGCCAATAGCAGTCGCGCTCCATCAGCCGAGCATGGCTCGGCTCTACAAGACGACGACAGCCGAGTCGGCTCCAAGCCACAGCCGGTGCTGGACCGTGATGTGCTGGACGAACTGCACGCGGTGATCGGCGATACCGCCCTCCAGATCGTCTCGGTGTTCCTGGAGGATGCGCCGGCGATGGTGCAGCAGCTGCAGCAGGCCGCGCAGAGCAGCGACGAGCCGCGACTGCAGGCAATCGCCCACAGCCTTAAATCATCGAGTGCGAACGTGGGGGCGTTGTCGCTGTCGGCAATCGCGCAGCGGATCGAGCACGAAGCCCGTAGTGGCAGCCTGCAGCGCCCCGCAGTGGCGGTGGCGCTGCTGGTTGCCGAATTCGCCCGGGCGCGCGTGGCGCTGACGGGCTACCTGGCACAGCATCGGTAGCGTCGAGCTTGCTCGACCATCGCCATGCTGATCACAGTCGAGCAAGCTCGACGCTACGTCACTCTTCCAGCTTGCTGAGCAGGTACTTCGGCTCGCCGATACGCTCGATCAGGTCGAGCTGGGTTTCCAGCCAGTCGATGTGTTCTTCTTCCGAGTCGAGGATCTTCACGAACAGCTGGCGGCTGACGTAGTCGCCTACCGAATCGGAGTAGGCCACGGCCTCGCGCAGGGTCACTACGCCGTCGCGCTCCAGCGACAGGTCGCACTGCAGGATCTCGGTCGGGTTCTCGCCGATGCGCAGCTTGCCCAGCGCCTGGAAATTCGGCAGGCCTTCGAGGAACAGGATGCGGTCGGCAAGCATGTCGGCATGCTTCATCTCGTCGATCGATTCCTTGTACTCGTGTTCGGCCAGCTCCTTGATGCCCCAGTTCTTCAGCATCTTGGCATGCAGGAAGTACTGGTTGATCGCGGTCAGCTCGTTGTAGAGGACCTTGTTGAGGAATTCGATGACCTTGGTGTCGCCCTTCATGGGGGTGCTCCTGCACGCTGAAAACGCAGGCACTTTAACGCCTTGCGCGCGGCCGTGAAGGAACGCGAATCGTGCGCATTGGCCTGTGCGGCCGCACGTGAAGGATGCGAAAGCGCGGCGTCAACGCGCCGCGAAAGAGACGATCAGGCGACCTGTGCCAGACCGAGGACGGGCAGCGGCAGATCGTGGGTGGCACGCGCCTTGGCCAGCAGATCGCCGGCCATGTCCAGGCAGGAACCGCAGGTGGCACCACAACCGGTACGCATGGTCAGTTCGGCCACCGTGCTGACGCCATGGCTGGCGGCTTCGCGGATCTGGTGGTCGGTGACTCCGTTGCAGATGCAGACGTACACAGGCGTGAACCGGGCTGACAGGCCAAGAGTGGCCTGTTGGCTATTCCAATGGAAACGAGAATGGTTGTCAATCAGAGACCTGAACCATTCTCGATACGGTTCAGCCGGTCACGTGGCCGGACCATCGCCGGTGGCCTTCTTCGGCCAGTAGCCGCGGGTCCGTGGGCGCTTGCGTGGGCGGTCATGCCCGGCGGTATGGCCCGGCATCCAGGCCTCCGCAGCGCTCTTGGGCATGGCGGTCACGCCCTGCCCGGCCACCCCGCGCGCCAACGGCGCCAGATGTCGCAAGGCGCGCGCATAGACGCCACGCTTGAACATCACCACGTGCTCCACCGGGTACCAGAAGTCCACCCAGCGCCAGTGGTCAAACTCGGGTGAGTCGGTGTGGTCCAGCTTCACGTGGGACTCGTCGCCGGTCAGGCGCAGCAGGAACCAGACCTGCTTCTGGCCGATGCAGACCTGCCGCTCGTTGCGACGGATGGCCCGCGCCGGCAGCTTGTAGCGCAGCCAGCCGGGCGTTGCCCCGAGTACTTCCACGTGCTCAGGCAGCAGGCCGGTCTCTTCCTGCAGTTCACGATACATGGCCTCGACAGGCGTCTCGTCGGTATTCATGCCACCCTGCGGGAACTGCCAGCCGTCCCGGCGCACACGTCGTGCCCAGAACACCTGGCCGTCCTGCCGCATCAGCACAATGCCGACGTTCGGTCGATAGCCGTCCGGATCGATCACGATGCGGACTCCTAAAAAATCTACTGGTCGGGACTATCCCATGCCGCCTGTCGGCCCACAAGCACGATACAAAAGTGTTGACAGGGGCGATACACATCCGCAGAATAGCGGGCTCACCAAGGCTATGTAGCTCAGCCGGTTAGAGCACAGCACTCATAATGCTGGGGTCGGTGGTTCGAGTCCACCCATAGCCACCACACTGAAAATCAAGTTGTTTTTCAGCGTGAAAAGTGAGATAATAGTTGCACGTTTTGCCCCGTCGCCAAGCGGTAAGGCACCTGACTCTGACTCAGGCATTCGGTGGTTCGAATCCATCCGGGGCAGCCAAATTAAAAGCAAAAGGCCAGATCGAAAGATCTGGCCTTTTGCTTTTAATTTGGTCGCGCATTCCACCTTATCCCCGCGCCTGTCGGCGCACCCCCTTGAACAACAAGGGGGCTATTCTCCAGAGAGGCGCTGCGGGATCGGACCCTGCCCCGCAGGAAACGGCGCCCCCCCCCCCACCCCTTCCGAGATGCGAAACCCCGGGTAGTGCCGGCCGCTGGCCGGCAACCAGGAAATCCACGACCCCAGAACGACAAAAGCCCGGCCGAAGCCGGGCTTTTGCTTGTCCAACCAGCGGGCCCCCGAAGGAGCCCAACCAGGCGCGGTAAATCAGCGCTTGGAGAACTGGGTGGCGCGGCGGGCCTTGTGCAGACCGACCTTCTTACGCTCGACTTCACGGGCGTCACGGGTCATGAAGCCAGCCTTGCGCAGCTCGGACTTCAGGGTTTCGTCGTACTCGACCAGAGCACGGGCGATGCCCAGACGGATCGCACCGGCCTGGCCGGTGGTGCCGCCGCCAGCGGCGGTGACCAGGATGTCGAAGCTTTCGGTGTTCTTGGTCAGCTCGAGCGGCTGGCGCACGATCATGCGCGCGGTCTCACGACCGAAGAACTCGTCCAGCGGACGGCCATTGACGGTGATGTTGCCCGAACCCTTGCGCAGGAACACGCGAGCGGTGGAGGACTTGCGGCGGCCAGTGCCGTAGTTTTGAGTGATAGCCATGATTAGATATCCAGAACCTGCGGCTGCTGTGCGGCGTGCGGATGCTCAGTGCCAGCGTAGACCTTGAGCTTGCGGTACATCTGGCGACCCAGCGGGCCCTTCGGCAGCATGCCCTTCACGGCGATCTCGATCACGCGCTCCGGGTGGCGCTCCAGCGCCTGTGCCAGGGATTCGGTCTTCAGGTTGCCGATGTAACCGGTGAAACGGTGATACATCTTGTCCTGCAGCTTCTTGCCGGTGACGGCAATCTTTTCTGCATTGATGACGACCAGGTAGTCGCCGGTATCAACGTGCGGGGTGTAGACCGGCTTGTGCTTGCCACGCAGACGGCGGGCCAGCTCGGTGGCGAGACGGCCCAGGGTCTTGCCCTCGGCGTCGACGAGGTACCAGTCGCGCTGGACGGTCTCGTTCTTGGCAGTGAAAGTGCTCATGAAGAACTCTAGGTTAGGTCGGGCTCATTGCGGCGAAAGGCTCGCCGGAACTCTGCCACGCGTTGTGAAAAGGTGAAGCGTAAGAGGCGGGATTGTACGCAGGTCAGCCCCCCGTTGCAAGCAGGCCCCTGACCGGGTTGGCAGGGGGACGGGGTCGGGCGAGAATCGCGGGGTCTTCCGCCCCACCGTGTACCGCCATGACCGTGCTCCGCCAGATCACCCCGCTGGACCACCTGCTGACCGAGGCGCAGCGCGCCCTGGACACGGTGTTCGGCAACCCGCCGGCGGCCCGCCCCTATCCGGCTGCAGACACCGACGAGCCGGGCATGGACAGCACCGAACGCCGCCACGCGGCCGGCCTGATGCGGATCAACCACGTCGGCGAGGTCTGCGCACAGGGCCTTTACTTCGGCCAGGCGGCCGTGGCCCGCGACCCGGCCACGCGTGAACACCTGCTGGAAGCGGCCCAGGAAGAAACCGACCACCTGGCCTGGTGCGCCACCCGCCTGGGCGAACTGGACAGCCGTCCGAGCCTGTTCAACCCGCTCTGGTACGCCGGCAGCTACACCATCGGCACCCTGGCCGGGCTGCGCGGCGACGGCTGGAACCTGGGCTTCGTGGTCGAGACCGAGCGCCAGGTGGAAGCCCATCTGGACGAGCACCTGGTCGACCTGCCGGCCGGCGACCTGCGCAGCCGCGCGGTCATCGCCGTGATGAAAGAAGACGAGGCCCGCCATGCGGACCACGCCGAGCAGGCCGGCGCACGCCGCCTGCCGTTCCCGATCCCGGGCGCGATGGCGCTGGCTTCCAAGGTCATGAAGACCATCGCCTACCGGCTGTGACCGCCAGGTAGTGCCGGGGGGGGGGGGGGGCCCCCCCCCCCCCCCCCGCGCCGCCGGGGGGGGGGGGGGGCGGCGGGCCCCGGGCCGCGAG
>NZ_JAWIRU010000027.1:46235-49405 GCF_036320025.1 Stenotrophomonas sp. SMYL86 | reverse complement strand
GCGGCCCCCCCCCCCCCGCCCGGCCGGCGCGCCCCCCCCCCCCCCCCCCCCCCCCCCGCCGGGGGGGGCCCCCCCCCCCCCCCGGCACTACCAGTTAATTGGGCGAGACCAGCTTCAGGCCGATCACACCGGCCACGATCAGGCCCACGCAGGCCAGGCGGGCCGGCGATGCGCTGTCGTTGAACAGGTAGATGCCCAGCACCGCCACGCCCATGGCGCCGATACCGGTCCAGATCGCGTAGGCGGTACCGACCGGGATGCTCTTCATCGCCTGGCTCATCAGGTACAGGCTGATCAGCGCGGACACGACCGTGGCAGCGGTGGGAAGGGGTTTGCTGAAGCCTTCGGAGTACTTCATTCCGAGGGCGAAACCGATCTCGAACAGGCCGGCCAGCAGCAGGTAGATCCAGGGCATGGGTGGGGGCTCCTTACCTTCTTTGAGAAAAACGAAACGGCCCGGTGTTTTCACACCGGGCCGTGGGTCGGTACATCACCGTGGAACTGTAACGCGCGCGGGGCACTGGTTCCACGGGGCGGGTCGTCCCGCCTGGGCGGCGATGCCTGCGGGCATCGCACATGGGGCTTACTCGGACAGGTTCCGGCCGTGGAACAGCTCTTCGATCTCGCGCTTGAGCAGCGCTTCGATCTTCATGCGTTCCTTGAACGACAGGTTCTTGGCCTTTTCCTCGAACAGGTACTGGTCCAGGTCGAAGTCCTTCAGGTGCATCTTCGTGTGGAAGATGTTTTCCTGATAGACGTTGACGTCGAACATCTCGTAACGCGACTTGATGTTCTTGGCCAGGAAGTTCTGGATCGAGTTGATCTTGTGATCGATGTAGTGCTTCTTGCCCTTCACATCGCGGGTGAAGCCACGGACGCGGTAGTCCATGATCACGATGTCCGACTCGAGGCTTTCGATCAGGTAGTTCAACGCCTTCAACGGCGAAATGACGCCGCAGGTGGCCACGTCGATGTCGGCGCGGAAGGTGGCGATACCTTCCTGCGGGTGCGTTTCCGGATAGGTGTGCACGGTGATGTGCGACTTGTCCATGTGCGCGACCACGGCATCGGAGATCAGCTCCTTGCCGGCCTGCTTCTTGTCGATCACCGGTTCTTCGGAGATCAGGATGGTCACCGAGGCACCCTGCGGATCGTAGTCCTGGCGGGCCACGTTCAGGATGTTGGCGCCGATGATCTCGGCGACATCGGTCAAGATTTGAGTCAGCCTGTCGGCGTTGTACTCTTCATCGATGTATTCAATGTAACGCTGACGCTCCTCTTCGGTGCGCGCGTAACACACGTCATAGATGTTGAAGCTCAGCGCCTTGGTGAGGTTGTTGAAACCCTGCAGCCTCAGGCGAGGCAACGGCTTGACCACGGCGGTCGATTCCTGTGTAAGAAGGGAAAGGGGGAATTATGGGGCAAACTGTCCCCGGGGGGAACGTGAAGAGCGCTCACATCTGGCACACTGTTTGCCCTTAACAATTGCGCTGGTTAAGCTCCGCTATCGACCCCGTGAATCCGTTCATGCGCAGAGGGAGCGCTCCTATCGTGTCAACCGTGCGCCTAGCTAGCAGTCCACTGGCCCTGGATATCGCCACAATCGATCGTTTCCTGGCGCACAGCCACAGGCGGCGATACCCCACCCGTACCGACGTCTTCCGACCCGGTGACCCGGCGGGAACCCTGTATTACGTCATCAGCGGCTCGGTTTCGATCATGGCCGAGGAAGATGACGATCGCGAGCTGGTGCTGGGCTACTTCGGTGCCGGCGAGTTCGTCGGCGAGATGGGCCTGTTCGTTGAATCGGACCGCCGCGAGGTGATCCTGAGGACCCGTACCGCCTGCGAGCTGGCCGAAATCAGCTACGAGCGCCTGCACCAGCTGTTCCTCGGCCCGCTGTCGGCCGACGCCCCGCGCCTGCTGTACGCGCTGGGCCAGCAGATCTCCAAGCGCCTGCTCGACACCAGCCGCAAGGCCAGCCGCCTGGCATTCCTGGACGTTACCGACCGGATCGTGCGCACCCTGCACGACCTGGCGCAGGAGCCGGAGGCGATGAGCCATCCGCAGGGCAGCCAGCTGCGCGTCTCGCGCCAGGAACTGGCCCGCCTGGTCGGCTGCTCGCGCGAAATGGCCGGCCGCGTGCTGAAGAAGCTGCAGACCGATGGCCTGTTGCACGCCCGCGGCAAGACCGTGGTGCTGTACGGCACCCGTTGATCGTTGAGCACCCGGTGGGTGCGGACCTTGGTCCGCACTCTTTCACGCGCTAGGCTCGGTGCATGGAACTGAGCAGCGCATTCTGGTGGTTCATCCTCATCGGCCTGGGCGCCCAGCTGGTGGACGGCGCGCTGGGCATGGCGTTCGGCCTCGTGTCGTCGTCGGTGATGCTGGCCATGGGCATTCCGCCCGCGCAGGCCAGTGCAGCCATCCACACCGCCGAGGTGTTCACTACTGGCGCCTCCGGCGTGTCGCATCTGGTCGCCGGCAATGTCGATAAGCGCCTGTTCCTGCGCCTGGCGCTGCCCGGCGCCGTAGGCGGCGCCGTGGGTGCCTACGGCCTGACCCAGCTGCCCGGCGAGGTGATCCGCCCGCTCATCTACCTGTACCTGCTGGTGCTGGCCATCATCATCCTGGCACGTGCCGCCGGCCGCCTGATGCCCAAGGGCGAGGTCAAGCGGGTGCCCGTGCTGGGCTTCGTGGCCGGCTTCCTGGATGCCAGCGGCGGGGGCGGCTGGGGGCCGGTGGCCACCTCCACCCTGCTGGCCCGCGGCGGCCAGGCACGCACCACCATCGGCACGGTGAACGCGGCCGAGTTTGTGGTCACCCTGACAGTTTCAGCAACGTTCCTGCTGTCGATGGGGCTGCATCACCTGCAGATCGTGGCCGGCCTGCTGATCGGCGGCATGATGGCCGCGCCGGTGGCCGCGCTGCTGGTGAAGCGCCTGAAGGAGCGCTGGGTGCTGGTGGCCGTGGGCGTGCTGGTGCTGGGCATCAGCCTGTTCCAGATCGGGCATGCGCTGACCGGGTATCTGGCGCGCTGAGCGCTCGCCGGGCATGGCCCGGCGCTAGCTGCACGGGATTCGGTAGTGCCGGCCGCGGGGCCGCCCCCCCCCCCGGCCGCCCCCCCGCAGGGCGGGGGGGGGGGCGGGGCGGCGGGGACCGGGGGCGGG
>NZ_JAWIRU010000027.1:32699-46225 GCF_036320025.1 Stenotrophomonas sp. SMYL86 | reverse complement strand
CCCCCGCCGCCCCCGCGCCCCCCCGCCCCCCCCCCCCCCCCCCCCCCCCCCCCCCCCCCCCCCCCCCCCCCCCCCCCCCCCCCCCCCCCCCCCCCCACTACCGGGTCGCAGCCCGGCACTCCGTCATCCCATCCCCGGCGGATTCCGCGCGTTACGCCTTGTCACCGCCGCGGTCCACGCAGCCCCAGTTGAGGATGCGGGTGCCGGCCGGCAGCACGCGGCGGAAGAAGTCCACGCGGCTCGGCTTCGGGTTCACCACCACCGGCGCCTTGGCGGCCAGCAGCAGCGGCAGGTCGGCAGTACTGTCGGAATACGCGATGTCGATGTCGCCGTAGCCGCGCTCGCGCAGCATGCGCATCTTCTCTTCGTTGTGGCAGTGGCGGGTCGGGCCGACGCCGCCCAGCCGCGGGCCGACCTCGGTGCCGATCACCGGTACGTCCTGGTGGGCGACGAAGGCCAGGATCGCGCGTGCCAGCTCTGGTGGCGCGCCCGTGGCAACCACCACGCGGTCACCCTTGGCCCGGTGCGCGGCGAACACCTCCAGCGCCTGTGGCAGCAGCTTGGCGCGCATCTGCGCCTCGTTGCGCAGCACATAGGCGTCGATCACCTTGTTGAAATCGCGCGCACGGTGCAGGCCGAAGCTGCCGATCCACACATAGACCGAAATGCCGGTACGGCGGGTCGGCAGCAGCGCCACCATCGGCCCGGCGATCGGCGTGACCAGCAGCGCCGCCAGCATGCGCAGCGGGTTGCGCTTGATCAGCGAAGCGAACAGGTGAGTACCCGAATCGCCGTCGTAGAGGGTGTGGTCGAAATCGAAGACCACCAGCGGCGCATCGTCGCGCGGCGTCGGATAGTGCGTTTTCATGCCGCGAAGAATAGCTGACGCAGGCCCTCGCCCGGCTCTTCCACGCGCATGAAGGCTTCGCCCACCAGGAACGAGTGGATGCCGGCATCGCGCATCAGCGCCACGTCCTGCGGACCGAGGATGCCGCTCTCGGTGACCAGCAGGCGATCGCGCGGCACCGCCTTCTGCATGTCCAGCGTGGTCTGCAGCGACACCTCGAAGGTGCGCAGGTTGCGGTTGTTGATGCCGATCATCGGTGCCGGTACCTGCAGCGCACGCTCCAGCTCGTCGATGTCGTGCACTTCCACCAGTACGTCCATGCCCAGCGACATCGCCAGCTCGGACAGCGTGGCCAACTGCGTGTCGTCCAGCGCGGCGACGATCAGCAGGATGCAGTCGGCGCCCAGCACACGCGCCTCGTACACCTGGTAGGCGTCGATCACGAAGTCCTTGCGCAGCACCGGCAGCGTGCAGGCCTCGCGAGCCTGCTGCAGGTAGGCGTCGGCGCCCTGGAAGAAGTCCACATCGGTCAGCACCGACAGGCAGCTGGCGCCGCCGAACTCATAGCTGACGGCGATGTCGGCCGGGCGGAAATCCGGGCGGATCACACCCTTGGACGGGCTGGCCTTCTTCACCTCGGCGATCACCGCCGGATCGCCGTTGGCCACTGCCGCCTGCAGCGCGCGCACGAAGCCACGTACCGGCGGGGCGCTGGCCACGGCGGCCTGCAGGTCCTCGAGGGGACGCTGGGCACGGCGCTGGGCCACTTCTTCGGCCTTGCGGGCCAGGATCGTCTGCAGGATGTCGCTCATCGTCTTCGATTCAGTGCGGGGGCGGTGAGGACGGCCATTATCGGCCATCAAGAGGGTCAGGCTGAACCGCGCGCTCAGGCAACCAGCGCGCGGGTGGTCTCTACATACTGCTGCAGGCGCTGGCGGGCGCTGCCGTTGGCGATGGCGGCACGGGCACGGGCCAGGCCGTCGCCGATGTCGCTGGCCACGCCGGCCACGTACAGCGCCGCGCCGGCGTTCAGGGCCACGATGTCCAGCGCCGGACCGGGCTGGTTGTCCAGCACCGCGTGCAGCATGGCAATGGACTGCTCCGGGCCATCCACGCGCAGGTTGCGGCTGGCCGACATCGCGATGCCGAAGTCTTCCGGGTGGATCTCGTACTCGCGTACCTTGCCGTCGCGCAGCTCGCCCACCAGGGTACCGGCGCCCAGCGAGATCTCGTCCATGTTGTCGCGGCCCCAGACCACCATGGCGCGCTCGGTGCCCAGCTCGCGCAGCACGCGTGCCTGGATACCCACTAAATCCGGGTGAAACACGCCCATCAGCACCGACGGTGCGCTGGCCGGGTTGGTCAGCGGGCCAAGGATGTTGAAGATGGTACGTACACCCATCTCGCGGCGGACCGGCGCGACGACCTTCATTGACGGGTGATGGATCGGCGCGAACATGAAACCGATGCCGGTCTGTTCGATGGCCGCGGCGACCTGCGCCGGCTGCAGCTCGATGGCCGCGCCCAGTGCTTCGACTGCATCGGCGCTGCCGGACTTGGACGACACGCTGCGGTTGCCATGTTTGGCCACGCGCGCACCGGCCGCAGCGGCGACGAACATCGCGCAGGTGGAGATGTTGAAGGTGTGCGAGCCATCGCCGCCGGTGCCGACGATGTCGACCAAGTGGGTGGTATCGGCCACCGGCACCGCCAGCGCGAATTCACGCATGACCGTGGCCGCAGCGGCGATCTCGTCGATGGTTTCCTTCTTCACGCGCAGGCCGGTGAGGATGGCGGCAGTCATCATCGGCGAGACATCGCCGCGCATGATCTGCCGCATCAGGTCGACCATTTCGTCGAAGAAGATTTCGCGGTGCTCGATGGTGCGTTGCAGGGCTTCCTGGGGGGAGAAGCTCATGGGAATGCTCCTGGGATCAGGCGGCCGGACGCTGCAGGAAATTGCGCAGCAGGGCATGGCCGTGTTCGGTGAGGATGGATTCGGGGTGGAACTGAACGCCCTCCACCGGGAACTGGCGGTGGCGCAGGCCCATGATCTCTTCGATCGAGCCGTCGTCGTTCTCGGTCCAGGCGGTCACTTCCAGCACCTCGGGCAGGCTGTTCTTGTCCACCACCAGCGAGTGGTAGCGGGTGGCCTGGTAACGGTCCGGCAGGCCGGCGAACACGCCCTTGCCTTGATGGCGGATGGGCGAGGTCTTGCCATGCATGATGTTGCCGGCGCGGATGACCGTACCGCCGTAGACCTGGCCGATGCCCTGGTGGCCCAGGCACACGCCAAGGATCGGCGTGGTCGGGCCCAGGCGCTGGATCAGCTCCAGCGACACGCCCGCTTCGTTGGGCGTGCACGGGCCGGGCGAGATGACGATGCGTTCGGGCTTCTGCGCGGCGATCTCGTCCACGCTCATCGCATCGTTGCGCACCACCTTCACCTCGGCGCCCAGCGTCTGCAGGTACTGCACGAGGTTGTAGGTGAAGCTGTCGTAGTTGTCGATCATCCACAACATGGTCAGGTTCCGTCGCTTATCAGGAAAATGGCGTATACGTTTTCGGTGTAGGTGATGGGGCCGGCTTCAATGGACTCCGGTGCACCGGGCGCAGGTGCCGAGGCCGGTGCATAGCTGCCGGTCACCGAGATCCTGTCCAGATACTCACCATCCTCGCCCGGCTGCGGCCATTGCCCGGCCTGGATGCCGTAGGCGAAGTCCGGCGCCACGTCGGAGATGCTGTACAGGCCGCGCACTTTCGTTCCATAGGCCTTGGCCAGCCCCTGCGCGGACTCGCGGGTCTTGGCCGCGGCCTCGCCCTTGAGTTCACGTCGCAGCGCCACTTCACCCGAGTAGGTCGGGGCCACGCTGCTGACCTGCACGTTCTCGTTGGCCTTCAGCGCGCCCAGCACGTCCTGCATCGCCTTCACGCTGGCGAAGCTGGCACGCAGCTGGCGCGACACGCGGGTGCCGATGAAGACCTGCCGGTTCTGCTCATAGCGCGTCGCCGGGCCGATCCGCAGGTTGTCCGCACGCACGCTGCCCTCCACCGCCTTGTTCTGCTTGAACAGCGCCAGCGCGCGGGCAACGTTGTCCTGCACGCGGCGCCGCGCCGCATCTGCGTCCATGTCGGTCTCTTCGATGTTCAACTGCAGGCCGAACCGGTCAGGCATCACCTCGCGGCGCGCCTCGCCCTTCACCAGCAGATGCGGCTGCGAGGGAATGGTGTTGGCCTGCGCCCACGCAGACGGGGCCATCGTGGCCAGCAGTGACGACCACAGCAATGCGCTCAGCAGCTTCATGCGGTACTCCTTGTCTTGAATGGGAACAGCGGAGGGTGCCGCGGCGCAGGCCACGGCACGGGGAACTTCACAGGCCCTTGGCGGCCTGGGCGACGGCGCGGAACAGCGCGCGGCCCTTGTTCATCGTCTCGTCCCATTCCTTGTCCGGGTCCGAGTCGTAGACGATGCCGGCGCCGGCCTGCACATACAGGCGGCCGTCCTTGATCACGGCGGTGCGGATCGCGATCGCGGTATCGGCATCGCCGTGCCAGCCGATGTAGCCGATGCTGCCGGCGTAGACATTGCGCTTGATCGGTTCCAGCTCGCGGATCACTTCCAGCGCGCGGATCTTCGGCGCACCGCTGACCGTGCCGGCCGGGAAGGTGGCACGCAGCACGTCGGCATAGCTCAGGCCCGGCTGCAGCTGCCCGGTCACTTCGCTGACGATGTGCATGACGTGGCTGTAGCGCTCGATCACGAACTGCTCGCCCACTTCCACGGTGCCGGCCTTGGACACGCGACCGGCATCGTTACGGCCGAGGTCGATCAGCATCAGGTGCTCGGCGCGCTCCTTCGGATCGGCCAGCAGCTCGGCTTCCAGCGCCAGGTCCTGTTCGAAAGTGGCACCGCGCGGCCGGGTGCCAGCGATCGGGCGCACCGTCACTTCGCCATCCTGCAAACGCACCAGGATTTCCGGCGAGGAACCGACCACCTGCAGGTCGCCGACATCGAGGAAATACATGTAGGGCGACGGGTTCAGTGCACGCAGCGCACGGTACACATCCACCGGGCGCGCCTTGAACGGCACGCTCAGGCGCTGGCTCAGCACCACCTGGAAGATGTCGCCGGCACGGATGTATTCCTTGCTGCGCTGGACCGCATCGACGAAGCCTTCGCGGGTGAAACCGGAGACGAAATCGGACTCGTCCAGCACATCGCTGTTGAGCGGTGCGGGATAACCAGCACCCGGCGCGCGCAGCTTGGCGGTCAGTGCATCCAGGCGCGCCTGGGCCTGCTCGAAGGCACCCTCGACACGCGGGTCGGCATGCACGATCAGGTACAGCCGGCCCTTGAGGTTGTCGAACACCGCCAGCTCGTTGGAGTCCAGCAGCAGGATGTCCGGCGTGCCCAGCTCGTCGCGGCCGGCCGGCGGAGCCAGGCGCGGTTCGATGTAGCCGATGCACTCGAAACCGAACCAGCCGACCAGGCCGCCGGTGAAGCCCGGCAGGCCTTCCAGCTTCGGCACCGAGTGGGCGCTGCGCAGCGCCTCGACTTCAGCGAACGGGTCGGCCACCTCGCGGGTGTCCACCACCTGGCCGTCCTCGCGCACGGTCAGCGTGTGGCCGTGGAAGGCGTACACGCGGCGCGCCGGCAGGCCGATGATCGAGTAACGACCAAAGCGCTCGCCGCCTTCGACGGATTCAAACAGGTAGGTATTGGGGCCGTCGGCGAGCTTCAGATAGACCGAAAGCGGCGTGTCCAGGTCGGACAGCACTTCACGGACGACGGGAATATGGGTGTGGCCTTCAGCGGCCTGCAGCTGAAACTGAGCGTGCGAGTTCAAGACGACTTTCCTTCCGGGACACAGCGTTATGGGGGCGGACGACGGCAACGGGCCACCATCGCCACCAACGGCGTGCGGAAGAAAGGGTATGCGGGGTCGTCAGGCTGGACACCCCTTGACTGTATCGCAGCCGGGGCGGGAGGGGAACCCCGTCGCGGCGTCGCGGTTCATTCGGCCATTAGCCCATCCGCCGGGCGTTCTCCTGGGCCTCCAGCCCCTGTTGCTGGGCCAGTCCGGCTGCCGTCGCCTGTTCGCGACCGGTGTTCAGGGCGTCAACCTGCGCCGTGCTCACGGCCAGCGGCTGGGCCATGCCGGCCGCCACGTCCACATGCGCATGTCGGCGGTGGGCCGCCTGCAGATCCGGGGTGTCGATCGCGAATGCCCGCGTGCGGTCGTCACTGAGCAGCACATGGGAGATGGCCTGCAACCCTTCGCGCTTGGCCTGCGCAGCCAACGCCCCGGCCAGCTGATCGCTCTGCAGGTTCGGGATGCGGCCATGTGCCACATCGAGGCCGTGCACGCCGGTCTGCGCGCCCTTGAACAGATGGAAATCGATGTGCCCCGGATCGTTCAGCGCGGGTATCTTCGCGCCCCCCTCCTGCAGCTGCGCATGCGGCCGTCCAAGCAGCTTGCGCGCGGCCGCCTCCTGGCTCGCGATTGCCGCGTCGAGACTGGGGTTCATCGTCTCGCTCATGCCATGCCGGTCCACCGACTCCCCCATGGTCGCACTGCCGCGCCCGATCACCCACGACGTCTTGGCCAGGTTGACCAGGTTCTGCGGCAGTGCCGGCGTGGGCAGGTGCGTGGCAATGCCCTTGTTGGCCATCGCGCCCAGCCCGACGGTGCCGGCCAGCACGGCCGGCGCCTGCGAGGTCAGCCCGGTGATCTGATGGCTGCTCCAGTTCATGCCCATGTGGAAAGTCGCACCGTACACGGCATAGCCGTTACGCAGCCCATTGGCCATGCCATGCACGCCCTGCTGCAGCTGGCCGCCCAGATGATGGCCGCCGGCGCGGATGCGGCCGGCATCCGCCGCCGCTTCACGGGTGGCTTCACGGGCCTTGGTCTCGTGTTGATTGCGCGCCGCGTCACCGTGCTCACGCATCTGTCTGGCCATGTCGTCGGCACCGAGCGCACCCAGCACGCTGGCCCCGATGTTCCAGCCGTAACTGCCCTTGGCCTGCACGCGGTGGCTGACCGATTCGACCAGACCCTGCAGCTCGCGACCCTTGGCAATGACCGTCGCACCGCCTTCGATGCCCACCCGCATGCTCTTGCCACCGTAGTCGACCACGGTGCCGATCGCATTTCCCTGCAGGGTCGACGCACGCTCGACGGCCACGCCGGACAAGCTCATGCCCCGGCCCGCCAGCGCGCCGACCTGCTCGACATGTTCACCGGCAACCCGTCCGGCACGCATGCCGCGCGCACCTGCGATCAGCACCTCGGCCAGCGGGCCACCGTATTCGGCAAGCTGGCTTGGCGCTTCTCGATGGCGGCGATCCACCACCTTTCCGTTCACTTCGGTCTTGGCGTCCAGCAACAGTTCCATCCTGCCCGCGGCCACCGGAACATTGCGCAATGCCTCTGCCCCGGATTTCGACGCCAGCTGGTCAACCAGCTGGGCCGTGGCCGTCTGCGCACCCGCCGGCATCATCTCCTGCAGCTTGCGGGTAACCATCTGCTGCACGCCGGGCTGACGCAGCAGCTGGCTGGTCTCGCTGGCCAACAGGCCAAAGCCCTGCCGGTGATGCTCGTTGAGCCGCTTCAATCCGTTCTGCACATCGTTGAGCACTTCACCCGACGTCTGGTAGGTGTGCACCGTGTCGCGCGTGTTGAACACCGGCAATCCCTGGGATTTCGCGTAGCGATCGGCGGTGGCCGGATGCAGCCCCGCCGAATTGAAGGTGGTCGCACGTACACCGGTAACCGCCGAAGCGGCAGAGGCCATGCCGCCGCCAAGCGAATGACCGGCGAGTTCAAACTGGGTACCAGAGGTCTTCAAGCGACTCGCCAGTGCCATGGCCCGATCGTAGTAGTCGCTCTGCATGCCTACGCCCTGGCGTCCATTGTTGAGGAAATCCTCGCCTCCGGACTCACGCCGCCCGCCTTTCGCCCGGGGATCGATGATTTCGCCCGTTGAGCCCTTGAACACCAGCACAGGCTTGGCGTCATCACCGAACACCCTTTTGTCCGGAATGTAGATCTCTGCGCGAAAACCCGAGTCGTTCGGCCGCATCAGCTTCTTCAGGTCGGCCGCTCCCAGGCTGATGCCCGCCGCTTTGAGCGTGTCCGGGTCGGTCACGGCACTGGCGCGCGTCCACCCGACCGGCGGCTCACCTTTGCCCTTTGCCGAGGCATACACATCATCAGCAAGCGAACCCAGCTCGCGGGCGTGATAGGTCTCGCGCAAGCGCGCCGCCTCGGCGGCATGTCCACCTCCCTGCAGTTGCTCGACCAGGTGCTGCTGCGCCTGAACGCTCTTGGCGCGGGCCTGCAACAGGCGTTCCTGCTGCTCGGGATCGTGACCGCTCATGGCAGACTCCATTGCTCATCAGTGAAGACACGGTCATCCAGGACCTGCTGGAATGACCACAGCCAACGCTATCATCCCCCGAACGCGTCCATGTCAAGGGATCACATGCACCGTCACCCTCACAGTTCCTTTACGCCATTTTCCTGCCTGGCGCTGATGCTGCTGATGCTGCTGAGCGCCTGCGCGCGCACGTCTTCACATGGCGCGGAGCGCTATTTCGAGGGCAAGGCACTTGAACTGGCCATCGCCGCCGAACAGGGTGATGCAGCGACGATCACGCGCCTGATCAAGACCGAAGGCGTGAACCCCGACAAGGAGTTCTCGAAGCAGGATGGCATTCCGCTCATCGCGTGGCCGTTGCGCGCACAGAACCTGGAAGGCCTGCGCGCGATGCTCGACAACGGCGCCGACCCGAATGCACGGCGTATTGAAACGCTGGACGGCGAGACGTTCCGCCACAACAACGCCATGGTCTATGCCGCGAAGATGGACGATCCGCGCTACCTGGCCCTGCTGCTGGATCATGGCGGCGACCCGGACACGCGCACCTCCAATACCGAAACGCTGCTGTTCCAGGCTTTCATTTCCGGCAACCTGTGGAAGAACATCCAGCTGCTGGTGGAGCGAGGCGCGCACGTCAACGAATCCAACATCGGCCAGGCCGATACCGTTCTCAGCTGGTACACCGGCCGTGGCGGCTTCGAGCAGGCTTACTGGCTGCTTGAGCATGGTGCGGACCCCACGATTGCATCGCCGTCATCGGCGCAACCAGGCGCGCCCGATCGGATGGCCATGGTCGAAGCCATCTACTGGGAAATCACCACACCGGACCTGCTGCCCTGGCAGAAGAAGTGCCAGCAGTGGCTGATCGATCACGGCATTGCCCGGCCGCCGCTGCCGCAGTACATCCGCGAGAAGCGTGAAGCATTCGGGTTCCCGGCGAAGGAGCAGGACATCCCCCCGTTGTAGGACTTCCGGTCCGGCTCAGCGCGGCTCGGACAACAGGGCACAGCCCACGGGCAGGTGCATCCGCACCCTGCCCGGCACGCACGCGATGCGGAACTGGCGCGCCTGTACCGGTTCGCCGTCCAGGTTGAGCGTCAACGGACGCTCGGATTCCACCTGCAGCCACGGCAGGCGCGCGCGCGTTGCCAGCTGTTCCAGTGCGGCCTGGGTGCCCGACTTCAGCATCTGGCCGAGCGTGGCGGTGACTTCACCTTCCAGCTCCGGAAGCACCGTCACGTCCAGCTGCCCATCATCGATCAGCGCCTGCGGGCACAATTGCTGGCCACCACCGGCCTGGCGGCCATTGCCGATGCCGAGCGCGATGAAGTCGCCTTCCCACGCGAAATCCGGGCCCGACAGGCGCGCATGGATCGGCTCGATCCGCCCCAGCTTGGCAATGCCGGTGATCACGTAGGCCAGCCCGCCCAGCATCTTCTTCAGGCCGGCATCGGTCTCCACTGTCACCTGCGTGCCGAAGCCACCGCTGGCGAGGTTGGCGCACCACCATTGCGTGCCATCGGCGTCCACGCGCAGCAGATCGATGGCATGCGGCGTGGCCTGCCCGATCAAGGCCAAGGCCGCCTTCGGCTCGGTCGGGATGCCGGCCGCAGTCGCGAAGTCGTTGGCGGTCCCCATCGGGATCAGCGCCAGCGAGGGCAACGCATCTGCCGGCTCCTCACGATGCGCCAGTGTCTCGGCCACCGCGCTGAGCGTGCCGTCGCCACCGGCGGCCACGATCACGTCCACGCCATGATCGATCGCCTCGGCCACGTAGCGTTCGGCGTCACCGTCTTCCCAGGTCACCCGCACTTCCAGCTGCACGCCCTGCCCACGCCAATGACCGACCGCGTCGCGCAGCTCGTCATTGCCTGCGGATTTTCCGTTGAGGATCAGGCGCCAGCGCGGGGTGGTCATGCGGTGCTTCCAGGACGGGGGTGGCACAGGCTAGCAATGCGCCGTTTGTCCGCAGTGAATGTCACGCAGGTGTCATTCAGCTGCTGGAGAATGGAAGGCCATAGCAGGGACGACGGATGGAGGCAGGATCAGCCTCCCACGCATGCAGCGAGGCCACGCCAGTGATTGGCGTGGCTTTTTTTTGGTGCGTAGGGAGTGCGAACCAAGGTTCGCACCCACCGGGTTGCGGTTCGCACACACCGGGTTGCGGTTCGCACCCACCCGGTGGGTAGATCCACGCCATGCGTGGATGCACTTCGCCTCAACCGTTGGCGAAATCGTGCAATGCCTGGCCCTGCAGCCGGTACACGGTCCACTCGTCCTGCGGCGTGGCGCCAGCGGCGGTGTAGAACTCGATGGCCGGGGTATTCCAGTCCAGCACCGACCATTCGAAACGACCGCAACCCTCGGCCACGGCCTGGCGTGCGATGTACTTCAGCAGCGCCTTGCCGGCGCCTGCGCCGCGCTTTTCCTGGCTGACATACAGGTCTTCCAGGTAGATGCCCTTGCAGCCCAACCAGGTGGAGTAGTTGTAGAAATACACGGCGTAACCAATGGGCTCGCCGTCGGCTTCGCAGATCAGCGCGCGCGCCGTGGCATCGGCACCGAACAAGCTCTCGGCGATGCCGATCTCATCGGTCTGCACCGAATGCTCGGCCTTCTCGTAGATGGCCAGTTCGCGGATGAAATGCAGGATCAGGCCGGCATCGGCCACAGTGGCCGGACGGATGTTCAACAGAGCCATGGGCGGAAAAGGGAGACGGAGGGAATCAGGCGAGCTTAATCCCCTCCGTCCCTTTTTTGTCAGCGTGCCGCAGCGACATTCGCGCGCATCTGCGCGATCACGTCCTGGTAGCTGGTCTTGGCGTTGAAGATGGCCGAACCGGCAACGAAGGTGTCGGCACCGGCAGCGGCGATCTCGCCGATGTTGTCGGCCTTCACGCCGCCGTCGATCTCCAGGCGGATGTCCTTGCCGCTGGCATCGATCATCTTGCGCACCACGCGCAGCTTGTCCAGCGCCGAGGGAATGAAGGCCTGGCCGCCAAAGCCCGGGTTGACCGACATCAGCAGCACCAGATCCAGGTCGTCCAGCACCCAGTCGAGGATGTCCACCGGGGTGGCCGGATTGAGCACGATGCCCGGCTTGCAGCCCAGCGAGCGGATCAGCTGGATGGTGCGGTGCACGTGGCGGCTCGCTTCCGGGTGGAAGCTGATGTAGGTGGCACCGGCTTCGGCGAAGTCCGGGATGATGCGGTCCACCGGCTCGACCATCAGGTGCACGTCGATCGGCGCGGTCACGCCATGCTTGCGCAGCGCCTGGCAGACCATCGGGCCGATGGTCAGGTTCGGCACGTAGTGGTTGTCCATCACGTCGAAGTGGACCCAGTCCGCGCCGGCGGCGAGGACGTTGTCGACTTCCTCGCCGAGGCGGGCGAAGTTGGCGGACAGGATGGAGGGGGCGATGAGGCAGTTGGACATGGCCGGGCCTTGCAACGGTAGGAAAGAGGGTCAGCGCTTGCGCAGGGTCTTGATGCGGTCGTAGGCGGCATTGATCCGCCGCGACTTCTGCTCGGCCTGCTGCTGCAGCTCGGGGGCGGCGCCGCCAAGCTTGTCGGGGTGGTACTGCGAGATCAGCCTGCGGTAGGCGCGCTCGACCTCGGCATCGGTGGCCTCGGAGGTCAGCCCCAGCTCCCGGTACGGGTTCTCCTTGTTCAGGCGGAACCAGTCCGAATCGAAGGCATGGCCGATCAACAGGCCGACCACCGCGCCAAACAGCGGATTGGGCCGGAACAGCAGGGCGCCGGCGATGAATCCGAGCAGTTTTCCGTACCAGCGCATGGCGCTCCGGGGTCGGCCGACGAAATGGACGCTCATTTTACGTCACAGCGGGCCCGGACGGCTTTACACTAGGCCGCCCGCTGGTCAGCGGGCCCGCCGGGTCCGTTGGGCAGCAGCCGTATCGACAACGCCCCAGGAGTGCCCGTGCCAACCACGCTGTTGCAATCCGATCTCCCCGGCCTGCCCTTGCGCCATCGCGGCAAGGTGCGTGATGTGTTCGATATCCCGCGCGAGCGGCTGCCAGCAGGGACCCCGCCGGGCGACTACCTGCTGATGGTGGCCACCGATCGCCTGTCGGCGTTCGACGTGGTCCTGCCCGACCCGATCCCGGGCAAGGGCGAGATGCTCTGCCAGGTCTCCAACTTCTGGTTCGCCAAGACCGCGCACCTGATGCCCAACCACCTGACCGGCATCGACGTGGCCAGCGTGCTGCCCGAAGGCGTGGACCCGGCCCTGTACGCCAAGCGCGCGGTGGTCACCCGCAAGCTGAAGCCGGTGCCGGTGGAAGCGATCGCCCGCGGCTACCTGATCGGCAGCGGCTGGAAGGACTACCAGCGCACCGGCAAGGTCAGCGGCATCGACCTGCCCGACGGCCTGCGCCAGGCCGAGCAGCTGCCCGAGCCGATCTTCACCCCCTCGACCAAGGCCGCCGTGGGCGACCATGACGAGAACATCGATTTCGATGCGATGGTGAAGCAGGTCGGTGCCGAGATGGCCGAGCGCGTGCGCGATGCCACCCTGCGCATCTACAAGTTCGCCGCCGAGTACGCCCGCGAGCGCGGCATCATCCTGGCCGATACCAAGTTCGAGTTCGGTACCGACGCCGATGGTCGCCTGTACATCATGGACGAGATGCTGACGCCGGATTCCTCGCGTTACTGGCCGGCCGACGAGTACGAAGTGGGCACCAGCCCGCCGAGCTACGACAAGCAGTTCGTGCGCGATTACCTGGAGACGCTGGACTGGGGCAAGACCGCCCCGGGCCCGACCATCCCGGCCGAGATCATCGAGCGCACCCGCGCCAAGTACGCCGAGGCGCTGCAGCGCCTGGCCGGGATCAGCGTCGACTGATGCCCTGCGCCCCCCGCCGGTCTGGCTGGGGGCGTTCTGAATGCGGTACTGCCGGCCGCTGGCCGGCAACCTCGCGAACCTGCAGCCAGGCATGGCCTGGCTCTACTGCCGGTTGCCTGGGGGTAGTGCCGGCCGCTGGCCGGCAACCTCGCGAACCTGCAGCCAGGCATGGCCTGGCTCTACTGACGGTTGCCTGGGGTAGTGCCGGCCGCTGGCCGGCAACCTCGCGAACCTGCAGCCAGGCATGGCCTGGCTCTACTGACAGTTGCCTGAGGGTAGTGCCGGCCGCTGGCCGGCAACCTCGCGAACCTGCAGCCAGGCATGGCCTGGCTCTACTGCCGGTTGCCTGGGGTGGTGCCGGCCGCTGGCCGGCAACCTCGCGAACTCGGCTATGCTCTGGATTGCCGGCCAGCGGCCGGCACTACCG